>CAWCYP010000041.1:0-30511 GCA_963799735.1 uncultured Solirubrobacterales bacterium
AGCTGGGCGGGGACGCACTCTCGCCAGGTGAGCATCCAACAGGCCACGCCCATGCCGGCAATCCCCGAGCCCCAGTCGATACCCGTCGGGGCGACCTCGAGGGCGCGCTCGCGCAGCGACTCGTAGCGCTCCACGAGCGCACGGCCGTCCTCATCCGCACCGGGTCGGTTAGCCACTTTTGGGTCCCTCGTTCGGCTCCTGGTCGCGGGCGAGAGCCCGCTCGATCGAGGCGGGGATGACAGCAATGTCGAAGCGCTCCGCCAGGACATCCACGAGATCGCCGGGGCGCAGCGCGGGGTCGGCGGACAGGGCATCGCGCGCGAAGGCGAGCACCTCCGCCGAGAGCTTGTGCGCGCGCCGCGGCCCCGGCCGCCTGGGCACGAGCCCGCCCAGCCCGCGCTCCGCTAGCGCTCTCGCCGCGGCATAGAAGGAAGGGCGCGAGAAACCGAACGTCCGGGCGGCGCGCGCCACCGCCCAGCCCTCCACCTCCACCCGGCGCACCATCTCGTACTTCACCTGGACCAAATCGCGCGCATCGAGGAACTCCGAGCCCGCGAACGCCTCGTCCAGAACCGCCTCGGCGCGCGGGTTGAAGCTGCGCGTCTCGCGCAATGCCCGAGCCTTTGAATCCCCTCGTTCGCTCTTCGCCATGCCGACCTCCTTCGAGTGTGTTAGATGCATTATGCCGCCACACTCGGACGGAACCACACTCACCCGGCAACTCGGCCCTCGAATCACGCCTAATATATAGTCGCTTCGGCCGTCCTGATCGACTCATGCCCAGCGGCGGGGAAAATGCCGACGGCATAATTCTCTTGCCATATGCGGCGTAGTTACCTTTACGCATCATCGGCCCCGTCCGAGCGCAGCCGAGAGAGAAGCCCGACCAGCTCAAGCAGATCCGGCGCCCGGAACGGGCACCTCCCGGCCGCTATCTCCAGGAAGGGATCAAGCGGCGCGCGGTCAGTCCAGCGCCCCGGCAGGGAGCGCAACACGCCCTCATCGTCATAGAAGAAGACACGCTCCTCGCCCCAGTTCTGGCGCTGACGGACAAACTCGAACTCCCGCCCAGAAAGCGGATGGAACCGATGCGTGACACGAACAAGTCGCTGCGCAGAGTGCCCACCAAGCGCATTTGACGACGCAGTCCAAGGCCGGTTTCGAGCGCGCTGTGAGGGCCGCGAAGGACCGGCTCGCTGAGGTAGAGCCATGACGTCCCACGGCTATCACAATTTTGGTATAATCAGGCTCGACACGAAGGAGCCAACAATGAAGCTGTCTGATCTTCCTACCCACGAGCAGGTGCTCGCCGAGCATCTCGATGCTGACCCCGGGTACCGGCGGGAGTGGGAGCGCGCCGCGCTAGCTCGCGCCGTCGCGGTGAAGGTGATCGCCTACCGGGCAGAGCGCGGCCTGAGCCAGACCGCGTTGGCTAAGCGCCTGAAGATGACCCAGCCCGCGGTGGCGCGGCTGGAGAGCGGCGAGCACAACCCGGCGTTCCCGATGCTGTTGCGCATCTCCGAGGCACTGGGAATTGAGCTCGCGATCGACATCTCCCCCACCGGACAGCAGCCGCAGCTGATCGGCAAGCGCGCCCAGCGCAATGCCCTGGAGTCGTTCGAGGGCAACGGCTGCACAGTGGTCGTCGCCGCTGCCTAAAGGCTTACTTCACGGGGATCTCCTCGGCGAGGCGCGTTATCGCTGGCTCGGTGGCTGGTACTCGACGCCCTCCAGCAGCTCGCCGGCGGGGACGCCGAGTCCGTGGGCGATCTTCGCCAGGACCTTGACGCCGGGGTCGCGGCCCTGAGTCTCGATCCTGGCGATGTCGGTCATGTGCAGATCGGCGAGCTCCGCGAGGCGCTCTTGGGTGAGCCCGCGTTCCTCGCGTAGGTGCCGGACGTTCGCCGCGAAGACGTCGAGGGGTTCCATCCCCTGAGCCTTCTACGGCCGGCACGCTATGGTCTATGGCTGATTAGCCATAGACTGGGTTCCTTGACCATCCAGACAGGAGGATTCCGTATGCACCGTCGCCCATCTCCCGCTACCGCGATAGCGCTCCTCGCGCTGTTCTTCGCGCTCGGCGGGACCGCGATCGCCGCTAAGCACTATCTGATCACGAGCACGAGCCAGATCAAGCCGAGCGTCCTCGAGCAGCTCCACGGGAAGGTCGGCGAAACCGGGCCAGCGGGCACAGCCGGGCTGGCGGGCCCGCAGGGACCCGGCGGGCCGCAGGGACCGGCCGGCCCGAGCAATTTGAGCGCGCTCACGACCGTCATCGGCCCCACCGTTGAAGTGCCCACGGGCAAAGTGGGTGGCGCGGAAGCAACATGCCCCGCGGGATTTCGAGACGGTCAGCGGCGGCGGGTTTGCCAGCATCGCGGGCCTCGACGACAGCGAAATGGAAACCACACACACGAGCTGGTTCATCGTCATCTCTAACCAAACGGGGATCACCCTCAAAATCCATGCCAGCGTCGAGTGCGCTGGTGCGGGTCAGGCGGTCGCCGCGAGCGTGCCGCGCGCAACACACGCACGCTTCGACCAGCGCGTCGCAGAGCTAACCGCAGAAACCGAAGCCAGCAAACGGTAGCCCCGCCCGCGAGGGGCAGGTAGACCGAGGCACGAGGTTTGCTCCGGTTTGCCTGCCCCAGCGCTATAGGCTGCGGGCGGGCGGCAGGTATTCGCTCCCTCCAAGTCAAATAGCTCTCCGTGTCCGGCGCCTGGGTCTACATGCTACGGAGCGCCGTCACATACTTGACCGTCCTGTAGCGCTGACGAACGTAGGCGGGCGTCCCCGCGGCGGATTGACGACCCGCACCCAGCGGTAACGCCAGGGACCTTGGACGGCTACATATGCGCCCGGGAGCTTGCTGTGTGGGGCGCTGATCCCCACTGGACAGTGGGAATCCTGCAGATGGACGAACGCGGTTGCTGTCAATAGGATGCAAACGCAGGCGGCCGACCGCACTCTCGCGGCTTGTGGTGAGTTCGAGAACGGACCTCGTCGAGGCGGTCGCAGTGTCCACGTCCGTTTGGACCGGCGCCTCTTGGTGGGCCGCGCGGGTGATGCCGAGCTCCTTCTGGGCCGAGGCCGACCACCGGGCTCTTCGCGTCTTACCGGCTTGGTTGGGCGGGCTTTACGCGAACGCCGATCCCTCGCGGCTCGCTGGTCGCGCTCCCAGGGATATTCTTTATGTGTTGGCACGATTCGATAGTTTGCCCGATAGTTGTCGTTCATGTGAGGATCTGGACAAGAGTTTGAGGCGGACCACCTTGCTGTCAAGCTCAGCGAGCCCGCTGAGAGCCGAATCAGTTATCAACCGCCGAGGAGGTCTCGCCGGGCTGCGCGCACTGTTACGCGGAGACGTTCGCGGAGCGCTGGCGTGGCATCCCGGGCACCCCTACGAGCAGGGTTTTGCGCTGAAGCTGTGGCCGCAGCGGTTGGAGCAACCGTTGAAGTGGTCGCGGCCGCGGATGATCTTCGTGAACTCGATGAGCGACCTCTTCCATGAGCGAATCCCTGAGCCGCTCATCCGAACGGCCGGACCTATGACGCGATACTGGCGCGATAGTTCGACGGCGTCAGTCCGCACCACATGAACGTTTTCGCGCCAACTTTGGTGTGATGAGGCCCGGTTTTATGGGGGACTGGGGTGGCGAGTAGGTCGGGATCGAGCGAACCATCGCAAGCTCGGCCTAGCTTTCTCGACATGCCTATGACAGGGATCGCGGTCGGGCTCGCCGACAGGCTGTGCTCGCTGGCCGAGAGCCAGCTGTCGCCTCGCTCTTGGCGATGTGTTGCTAGTTCACAACAGGTCTGCTACCGTTGAGACCCAAGCATCCAAAGAAGCCGATCGAGGCGGCGCTCGAGCGGGCAGAGAGCCAGGGGTTCCGGCTGGAGACGAACCGGGCCCACTGGGGAATCCTCTACTGCCCCGGGAGCGAGGCGGGCAAGTGCCCTCCGTTCTCGGTCAACGGCTCGCCCCGAAATGCTGAGAACGAGGCCAAGAGGATCGACCGATTCGTCACCCGCTGTCCCCACCGCAAGCCATGAGCGACCACACTTTCACATTGCGACTTCTTGCCCCTGGCTGGAGCCTTGACGAGCTTTCTGTCCACCTGTACGAGCGGATCGATGACGCTTCGCTGATGGGGCCAGACGACGACGGGACCTTCCTGCTCGAATTCGACCGGCGATCCACGAGTCTGCCCCGCGCGCTCGTCTCGGCGCTGGAGGAACTGCTCCATACACTGCCCTCCGCGACCATCTTGCGCGTCGAGGAGGACGATCTCGCCACGATGGCCGACATCGCCAAGCGCGCAGGCCGCACACCCGAGAGCATCCGTCTGCTCGTCAGCGGCAAACGTGGCCCCGGAGGTTTCCCGCCCGCCGCGGGGCGCCTCGATGCCCGCACCAAGATCTGGCGCTGGACGGACGTGGCACAGTGGTTCGAGGCGATCCTGGACGAGCCGCTCCCGGACACTTCCGACAGCGCCTTTCTGCAGGCGTTCAACGACGCCCTGGAGATCCGACGCCTCACCGCCGGGCTCGGCAAACCCCAACGCCGAGCCGTCGCCGCCGCCCTACCCAAGGAGCTCGCGGCCGCCTGAGCCACAATCCAGGTGAGGTCCCGTTTGCCCGCAAGCTCGTCGCCACCGGCCTGGGAGTGGACTGAGGCGACCTGGAACCCGGTGACGGGTTGCGACAAGGTTTCGCCGGGCTGCGCGCACTGCTACGCGGAGACGTTCGCCGAGCGCTGGCGCGGCATCCCGGGGCACCCTTACGAGCAGGGTTTTGCGCTGAAGCTCTGGCCACAGCGGTTGGAGCAGCCGTTGAAGTGGTCACGCCCACGGATGATCTTCGTGAACTCGATGAGCGACCTCTTCCATAAGAACATTCCCTACAGCTACATCGAGCAAGTTTTCGAGGTTATGGGACAGGCCCATTGGCACACGTTTCAGATCCTGACCAAGCGTCACGAACGCCTGGCCGAGCTGGCGCCATCTCTGCCGTGGCATCCGAACGTATGGATGGGAGTCTCGATCGAGAACCGTCGCTTCGTCCATCGCGCGGACTATCTTCGAGAAGTCCACGCAGCCGTCCGCTTCATCTCGGCCGAGCCATTGCTCGGGCCGCTCGAAGGACTCGACCTGACGGACATCGACTGGCTCATCGCCGGCGGAGAGTCCGGCCTCAAGCACAGACCCGCAACGATCGAGCTGGCTGCACGACCTGCGCGACCGCTGCGCAGACGAGGATGTCGCGTTCTTCTTCAAGCAGTGGGGCGGCCACCGACCGAAGTCCGGCGGCCGTTTGCTGGACGGACGTACATGGGATGAGATGCCGGAGCGCCCGCGCCGCGGCGATCTAGTTCTGACTGCTGTCTAAACGCCAGGGAAGCGCTCGCGTGGGCAGCACCCCCTCGCTGATGCCGGCTCGCATCTGCATCTTGCTGAGAAGCGACCGTGGCTGCTTGAGCCCCAGCCAGTCGGAAAGAGCTTATTGGGAGATAACTAAGTTCCTGATACTATCTGTCCATGCATGGCGATAGGCCGTTCTACAACCGGGAGCACGAGCTCGAGCGGCTGCAGCGCCGCTGGGACAGCGGCGAGGCTCAGATCTTCACGTTGTGGGGGCGCCGGCGTGTCGGCAAGAGCCTGCTGCTGTTGCGCTTCGCCGAGGGTAAGCGTCATCTGTACTTCGAGGCGACAAGTGGGACCGCCGCCGATCAGCTCGCCGACTTCTCGGCGCGGTTGTCCGACGCCACCGCTCGCGCGGCGCTCTCGGCCTCGACCTGGCGGGACGCCTTGGACGCGGTCGCCGATTGGGCGGGGGAGGGGCCTGTCCTGGTGGTGTTGGATGAGTTTCAGCACATCGCGAGGGAGAGCCCTGACATCGGCTCGATCGTCAATGTGTGGTGGCGCGAGCGGGGCGCGGATCTGCCGATCTTCCTGGTGCTGTGCGGCAGCGAGGTGGGCTTCTTCGAGCGGGAGGTGGTGGGCTATTCGGCCAGCACCTACGGTCGCCGCGCGGGTCAGCTGCGCCTGCGCCCGTTTGCACCCAAAGACGTCGCACTGTTCCTCGAGGATTGGACGGCGCAGGAGAAGATCGCGGCGTACGCGGTGTTCGGCAACATGCCCTACTACCTGGCGCAGATCCGCCCGCGGGAGAGCCTGGCCGAGAACATCCTGAACCTGATCTTGATGAGTGACGGTCTGCTGCACGAGGAGGCGCGGCTGTTGCTCGAGCAGGAGCTGACCGACGCCGCCGGCTATTTCTCGGTGCTGCGCGCGATCGCCGCCGGGCAGACACGGGTCTCGCAGATCGCTGCGCGCACCGGCGTGCGCGGGGGCGCGGCGCGGGTCAGCCAGATGCTCGACACGCTGCGGAGACCTGTGGCTCGTGGAGCGCGTGGTTCCCGTCACGGTCGTCAATCCCGAGCGCTCCAGGCAGAGCCTCTACCGCATCGTCGACCCCTACCTGCGCTTCTGGTTTCGCTTCGTGCTGCCCTACCAGGACCGGCTGATCGACGCCGGCGGGTCCGAGCGCCATCTCACCGCTCGCGTGCTGCCCCAGCTCGACGAGTTCGTCTCCTCGCCGGCGTTCGAGGAGGTCGCTCAGCAGTGGCTGTTGCACGAGCTCGACGACGCCTCCCGCGCCGGACGCTGGTGGGGCAAGGTGCGCGAGATGCGCGGCCTGGACCTGCGCGACATCGACCGGGAGCTCGACGTGGTGGCAGTCGACGATCACGACCGGGTCATCGCGCTGGGCTCCTGCAAGTGGACGGCCGGCAAGATGCCCCACTCCGAGAAGACCAAGCTCGACGCGCTCGCCACATACCTCCTGCCCGGTGCGGATCCACCGCCCCTCTACTTCTTCGCACGCTCAGGCTTCGAGGAGCGACTCGCCGCGGCAGCCGAGCAAGACCCCCGCATCCATCTCATCACCCCCGACGAGCTGTTCTGATGTCACAGGTGAAGTACATTCAACAACCCCATCTGCTCAGGACTTTTACACCGAATATTCAACAGCTCCGGATTACAAACCAGCACCGCCAAAGACCGCGCCCGGAGATAGGTTTGCAAATCCGAACGAGTAACCACCTTGGCCGACAACAGCGCAATCGAGTGGACTGAGGCGACCTGGAACCCGGTGACGGGTTGCGACAAGGTGTCGCCCGGCTGCGCGCACTGCTACGCCGAGACGTTCGCCGAGCGCTGGCGCGGTCACAGGCATTCTCCCCGCTATATACGCTGCATTCTCCTTGTCGGATATCAGCCCAGGATCGTAGATCGCGAGCTGGTTGCTCGCTTGAGTGCCGTTGGCGCCGGCCGGCCCTCGCCGTCCAGCTCGAATCCCCTCAGGCCGAATCGCTCCTCCAGTAGCCCTGGGACCATCTCCATCGTCACTGGGGTCGCGCTCGTCTCGGTGGGTGTGCGTTCTGTCAGCGTCAGCTCGCCGCTCCAGTCGCTGAGCACCGAGCGCTTGCCCTGTGCGTCCTGGATCGTCACCACGAGACCTGTCACGAACGGCGAGCCGGGATTGGTGCAGACCCACCAGTTGATCGCCTCGATGTCGATGGGCGGGCTCGGGTGCGGGATGTAGGCATACAAGTCGACCCAGCCGTCCTGCTCTGACTGCTGCAGCACGTGTTCGGGGCCTTGGTCGATGACTCGGTAGCGCCAGCCCTGTTGGTCGTGCTCCTGCCGGGGCCGAAGGGGATCGGCTCGAGCAGGGTCCCCTGCCCGAAGCCGACGTCGGCATGCCAGATCCCGTTGCCGTCGTCTACCCGCAGCAGCAGATGTGAGCGGGGACGCACGACTCCCGCCGGTGCGCGGTAGAGGACACGCGCGAGGAACAGCTCGACATTCCAGCCGAGCGCCTGTAGCGCGGCCGCCAGCAGCAGGTTCTGCTCGAAGCAGTAGCCCCCACGGCGCCTTGAGACGAGCTTGTCGAACAGGTCCTCGGCGGCCAGCGAGACCTCCACGCCGCGGCGGGGGTCGAGGTTCTCGAAGGGAATCGAGGTGCTGTGCGCCCGGTGCACCTCGGCGATGCTGGGCCGACCGGCAAGCCCGACCCGCTCCAGATATCCATCGAGGTCGAACATCGCCCGGCACTGTAATACGCACCCTGGGTTGGGGAGTCGTGGCATCTCCCTGCGGGGCGTCTGGGAGAGCCGGGTGTACGTGGCATCAAGGACTCCACGGGCGACGCGGAGCGGCTGGCGCTCGAGATCGAGAACTACTCGGGCGAGGTCTATGTGGGCTCTCCGGCGCTGCTCTCCCTGGCCGGTCCGCTTGGCGTTGCCGGTGCCATCCTCGGAATCGCGAACCTCGAGCCGGAGCGCTGCGCAAAGGCCTTCGAAGGCGATGCTGACGCTCAGCGCTTGCTGCTTCGCGACCACCTGGATTCGCTCGTCAACTTCCCTGCAGGGTTGAAGGAGCGCGTCGGCGCTCGGTTCGGGACTCCCGTAGGGGTGCGGGCGCTGCCCCAGGCCTGACTACAAATCGGTGCATCCCTCGGGGTCAGCTTGCTAGAGCCGAAGCTGAGGGCAGGTTGCCGATACCAGCCGGACGACGACCGCCAATGGGCCGTTGACCATCACAAAGGACCCTCCGGGCGAAGCGCCCCTGCACTGTTGTTCGGCGGCACAAGCCACAGCAAAGCCCTATTTTCCAGCTCTTTTATACCGCGAGCTGCTGTTCGTAGGGCTCCTAGCGTATGGCGATGCGGCCCTCGTGGCCAGGCGATAAACTCCAGCCAAGTTGATGACGGCCCTTCTCTACGCTCCAGATCACAATGAAAGGTGAGCTTCTGTCGTGACCATCTGGACACGTAGGGCAAGCTTCGCATGGCGGCAAAACATCGGCTTCTATGAGCACCGCTACAAAGTCCTGCGCCATCTGGACGAGAAAGGTCTGCTCCGCCGTTTTCTGGAGCGAGAGGATCAGCTTGCCATACGACTTCAAGGACCTCATCAGGTAGTTACATTCACGCCAGAGGGTCTCCAGTGGGGACTGCTCAAGCCGGATGCCGATATTGAGGTAATTCGCACGGCCGTCGAGGTGATCTGCAAAGAACTGCAACCTCAGCTCAGAGGTTATTCCCGTTTCGGCTTTCAGGCACTTGAGCCATGCACGAAGTCATACGACGAGGCTCGGAGCGCCGCAGTTGCGGCCTACCTCGGTACGGAGCATCCGGGGCGGATTATAGACTTTGCTCTTTCCCTAGACGGGAAGCTTGCCGCTCCCTTTGACGATTGGTGGATGCAAGCCGGGATTGTCAATGCGAGTGAGATGTCTCTTCGCCTAGCTCGTGGCCTACGACGCAGGATTACAGAGATCAGCTCTCCACCAAGCCTTTGGTCGCCTGACGAGCTCCCGGCGGTTGCTGTCTTTAGTGACGTTGAAGTCGATATTGCGCCGTTTGAAGCGCCAGTTGATATCGTCGCAACAATGTTTTCGGCATTTGATTCGGCGCGAGTTCTGGCCGACGAGCTGAGCGCGTCCGTACTTAAGCCTCTTGAGCACTGCGATCTATGAGCACCGGACTGATGGATCCGCCCGCGGCGCATCCGAGCCTCTGGGGCGACGAAGATGAGGACGGCGTCGTGGCCCCCTCGCAATCAGCCCTGGAGCTTCTTAGCCCGCTTGAGGACCAAACGATCGAGCCCAAGCGCGAGGAACGGCAAATGTCCGATGGCGTAAGCCGACGTATCTTTGACGAGTTGGCCGATGAGTTGGCCCTTGCGACACGTGGCTTGTCCTCTACACGACTGGCATACCATCACCCAGCATATGCGGAAATTATGGCCATGGGTGAACAGGGCATCCCTTGGCTAGTCGAGCGACTTGAAACGCCGGGAGACCGACCGATCTGGCTACGTATGCTTGGCTCGCTAACACAGTTTCAGCCCGGAGCCGGAAGGGAGACGATCCCCGAGGCAGCTGCGGCTTGGATTGTGTGGAATAAGCGGCGACAGGCCGTCTAGTTGGCCCTAAGAGGGTGCCCGACCTAGCCGACCTATATGCGCAGTTTCCCTCGCTGGCTGGCTCCAAACACAGGATCACCAGCAAAGATAACGACAAGTACAACTGCACGGCATGGGTGCAGCGGGACACCCGGTATTGGTATGAGCCAGGTATGCCCAACTGGCCCGACGGTTTGCCGCAACCTTCGAACGGTGACGACGTCCACTGTTACATAGCGCTTTTTGAATCTTGGGGGTTTGAGCTCTGCAACGACCCAGGTCATGAATCGGGCTTCTTGAAGATTGCTCTTTACACCATCAGAGCTAAATTCTGCCACGTCGCCAAGCAAATCCGTGGCAGCGATTGGTCAAGCAAGGCTGGTGTTCTTCATGACTTCCGCCACGAGTCACTGGAGGCTCTCTATCCTTGCGGGATTATGGAGAATGCACGTCCGAGCGTGTACATGCGACGACCTGATGATGGTACCGACCCTCAGCATCTTGAGCGTAATGGTCTGATCCCAGCATGAGTCTGCACGCACGGCTGGCTGGGCTCGTCCTCGAAGAATCAAGCGACCGTGAAACTTCCCGGTTTCACCGAGCTCTGATATTCATCGCAGTCAGTATGGATGCCGGGCGTGTAACAGTTACTGACTACGTGACGGCCGCAAGCACATCGTTTACGTCTGACCGCAAGCACATCGTTTACGCGGCTGGGCTCTGAGCCGCGAGCACATCGTTTACATCGGGTGTGGCGTGCCAGCCTCGCGTGCTCTTGTTGAGCGAGCGTGGAGGTGTGCATGTCGGATGTGGAGGTGGCGTTGCGTCGCGAGGCGGCGCGGCGGCGGTTAGCGGGTGAGTCACCGGAGTTGATCGCGCTGGATCTTGGGCGTACCAGGCAGTGGGTGGCGAAGTGGGCGGCGCGCTATGACCCGCACGATGCGTCCTGGGCGGATGGTCGCTCCAGGGCACCCAAACGGGTGGCGAACCGTACGAGCGAGGATGTCGAGGCGCGGGTGCTGGCGGTCCGAGAGCGGCTGGCGGAGAATCCGTGGGCGCAGATCGGTGCGGAGGCGATCGCTTGGGAGCTCGAGAAGCTCGGTGGGCCGGTGCCGCCGGTGCGTACGATCGAGGAGATCCTCGCGCGCGCCGGCGTTACGCAGACGGGGCGCGTGAGTCGCAGGCGGACCTCCAAGGGGCTGCCCTACCCGGCGCCGGCGGCGAAGCGTGTCGGGGACGTGGTCCAGGCCGACTTGGTCGGCCCGCGTCATCTGGACGGCGGGGTGCGCTTTCACGCGCTCACCCAGATCGACGTGGCTTCCCATCACGCCGGGATCGAGATCATCACCGACCGCGGTGATCAGCGCGTGCTCGGGGCGCTCTACGCGCTGTGGGAGCGCCATGGGCTGCCGCGACGCCTGCAGCTGGACAACGGTGGCCCGTTCGTCTCACCGACAGGCCTGGGGGAGGTCGTGCGGGTCTGCCTGCACCAGCAAGTCACGCTCGTGTTCATCCCACCACGGGAACCCTGGCGCAACGGCACGATCGAGCACTTCAACAACACATTCCAGCAACGCTTCTTCCGCCAAGAGCGCTTCGACGGCCTGCCCCACCTCATCGAGCGCACGCTCGCGTTCGAGCGTTTCCACAACAGCCAGCATCGCTACAAGGCCAGCGGCGGACGCACCCCTGAGCAGAGCACCCCGGCCAAGCCGCGCACACCCCGCCCGGCCAGCGAGATCCCCACCGGTTGGCCCGAGCACGGCCGGATCGAGTTCATCCGCTTTATCCGTTCCGATTTGCGTCTGCGCATCTTTGGGCGCGCGATCCCGATGCCCGATGGGAGCGCCTACCAGTACGTCACCGCCACGCTCGACCTCTCGCTCACCGAGGGGGAGAACCTGCTCGTCAGCGACACCGACGGACAACTGCTCACCACCGGCCAGCTGAGCACCCCACGCCGCCGGTGAGGACCCCATCGGACGATGCGCCGGGGGTTTCTCATTCCGCTCCGTCCTACGGACTCCGCTACATGAGAAACCCCCGCTACAAGCCTTCACCCGGTAAACGATGTGCTCGTGGTGATCCCTCACCGTGAACGGTCAACGATGCGCTTGCGGCTGTGAACTACGCGGCCATCCTAGGCTTGCTCCCTGGTTTCCGGGGTGAGCGCGATGTGCGTCACCTCCATCACCCGATGTTCGTGTACGAGTCTGGGGACACGTGCGTTCTCAGAGATCCAAAGAGTCCGGTAATTACCTACCTGTTCGGGTTCATCGCGCCAGCTGGTGTCGGCTACATCCACACGGTGGGCGTCCGGGCGACTGGAGCACGGAGCTTTGTCCCTCAGCGCGGAAGCCCGGACTTGGCGCCACGTCCGCGGGGATCGAACAGCCAGTCCTGCACCATCCGCAACACGCCCGCGGATTGCTTTCGGTCAGTCATTACCGGATCAAGTCCCTCCCCTCGGAGGACCATCTCAGTGAGTTCGCAGAGCAGAGCTTCCCGTCGTGACCTCGGCCGATATCCCATAGGGCAAGTGTGGCAAATCAACTACCGGCTTGAAGCGACCATTTTAGACCTTCGCCATCCATGCGTCGTTCTTTACCTGGTCGGCTTCCAGTGTGGGAATCGTCGTGTCGGGCACGACTTCACCATTGGCGATGTGCTCCCGCAGATGCTCAATCATCCCAGCCGTGGTGGAGAAGTCCGCCATGCAGCCACAGCAGCGCAGACGACCCACTTCGGCATCTGCGTAGACATAGACGTCACTGGTATCGCTCATCCTCGCGTAGCTCACACTCCAAACTCTACACCTCCCATTGGGCCCTTTGTCAGGGTCCAGCGGGCCAGCAATAGCCGATTTACAAGGGACCAGAAAAATAATCAATCCAACACTCAGGATCTGGTCGACACAGATGTGAACCTATGTCCGCCTTCCGCAGGAGACAGCCTTACAAATCCAAACGAGTAACCACCTTGGCCGACAACAGCGCGATCGAGTGGACGGAGGCGACCTGGAACCCGGTGACGGGTTGCGAGGAGGTGTCGCCGGGCTGCGCGCACTGTTACGCCGAGACGTTCGCGGAGCGCTGGCGCGGCATCCCTGGGCACCCCTACGAGCAGGGGTTTGCGCTCAAGCTGTGGCCACAGCGGTTGGAGCAACCGTTGAAGTGGTCGCGCCCACGAATGATCTTCGTGAACTCGATGAGTGATCTGTTTCATGAGCAATACCGGAGTCGCTCATCCGAACGGTCAGACCTATGACGTGATGCCGGCGCGCCCGCGCCGCGGCGATCTAGTCCTGGCGTTCTTCGTGGTGTGTGGCTTGCTGGGCGCTGCCGCCGGGCTCGCGGGTTTGCACATCTATTCGATCGCCAACGCGATTGGCAAGTTCGTGCCGGTTGACCTTGGCAACGGCGGCTTAACGCCTCGAGCGATCGCGATTCTCCGCCGATGCCGGAGTCATAGCACTGTGGCCCAGACCTCACGCCCGGCGCGTCACCGCATCGAAGGCGGCGTGGGCGGCAGCTGGCCGGGTTGAATGAATCGTCACGGTCCTGTCGCAAAGTCGTCACATTTGTACGTGTCAGGTCACACTTGCAGCGGTAGCTTGGGTTCATGTCGGATCCCGCCGCCCCGATCGTCAGGCTCGCCGAAACGCAGCTGCAGATTCAGGCCGCCACGTCTACCGGCCGCGATACGATCGCCGTCGGCATCCTGGGCGTGGACGTCGCGCTCGGGGCGGCCGCGATCCCGTTGCGATCCGTGCTGGGACATGACTGGTGGCAGCCCCTGATCGCGATCGCGGTGTCCGGTCTGCTCGCTCTCGCGGCGCTGCTGCAGGGAGGGGTCGTCGTGGGATTGACCCCGGTGAGGGCCTACGTGCGCTTGGGTGGGCTGACAGAGGAAAGCATCTCGCTGCGGCTCATAGAGATTCTGGACGGGACTGTCGATATAACCAACAGGCGACTCAGGATCAAGGCATGGGCACTCGCGGGATCGCTGCTGACGATCGTCATGGCACTGGTTGTCACGTGCGCTGGGCTGTGAGCGCTACACTGACCGGTATGGCTGAGCAAGAGACATCCAGCGTGCAGGCCACGAGCAGTCGCGAGGAGCCGCGAGATGAGCACCGGGCGCAGCCGCGGCTTTCCACCGAGAAGCTGTCGCGGATCGACGACGATCTCGGGCTGTTTGAAGTGCCGGGTCTGTTCCCGTCGTGGAGAGAATTCCTGCGCGCCCCAAAAGCCCTGCTGGCCTATCTTCGATCGGTCGCCGTGCACCTGCGGTAGTTGAAGAATCGGCGCTGTGGACTCCCCACTGTCCCTGATCGAGTTTCCCGCGGACGATCCCGAGCGTGCCCGGCGCTTCTGGACGGGACTTCTAGAGGTTGAGCTGGAGGTACGAGGAGAGGGAGAGGGAGAGGGATGGCAAACGCATTCGGGAGGTCCGACGGTCGGTGTGCACGCGCGTGGACGCGGACCGGGTGACTCCTTTTCCCTGCCCTACTTCGCGGTCAACGACATCGTCGAGGCGCTGGAGAGGGTGCAGGCGCTCGGTGGAAGCGTGGTGCACCCGGGGGAGAAATGGGCGGTCTGCAAGGACTCCGAGGGAACCCCGTTCGGGCTGACCCAGGAGGCGTTCGAGGCGTAGCGCCGGCGATCAACCGACCCGCGTGTATGCAACCATTTGTCTGCATGAGGAAGAGGAAGAGGAAGAGGAGAGAGGGGGAGGAGAGAGAGGGAAAACGACCGAGGGCCCGATCACACTGGCCCGATCAGTACCCGGCGCGACGGCGGCGGGCGCGTGTCTGGGCGAGCCGCGCGTGGGTGGTGTGCAGCGTCGCGACGGTTGGCGGTAGGACGGCGAAACTGCCGTCGCGGGTGATGAAGTCGGTGGCTTTCGCTGGACAGCAGCGTGGCGGCGTGCACGGCGTCGTAGGACTGGAACCCGTAGTTCTGCATCAGCTTGGGTACGTCTGATGCGACCTCCTCGTGTATCTCGACTCGTGACCACGCGAGCGAGCCGAGCATCCTCTCCCATGCCTTGTGGGTCTGTCCAAGCAGGCGAGCGGCGCGCGGCCTGACACGGTTGTCGTAGCGGACGTGGCGCACGTTCTTGCGGGGATGGCGCTCACGCAGCGCGAGGTTGAAGGCCACCTCCCACAGCTCGATCTCCAGCAGGCGGCTGAACATGACGGTGGTGCCCTCCGCGCCGAGTCGCTCGAGAACGGCGAGGCAAGCGGTGTGCTCGGGCTGGTTGGCGAGCAGTGCCTCGGCAACCACGTTGGTGTCCAGCAGGACCTTCTCGGGCGGCTGCCACTCGGGCGCGTCGAAGGCGAGCACACCGCGCGGCAGCGGCGGGCGACCGCGAGCGGCCACGGCTCAGCTAGTCCCGGCCGAGGGTGATCGTGTCGATTCGAGCGGTGGTCTTGACGCGCATCCGGCTCGTTTGATCGCTTCGGCGCGCTTCTTCGGATCGGTCTCGCGGGCTTGTGCACGGGCGAGAGCCGATCGTTGTTGGCGGCGGCCTTCGCGGTCCGGGAGGCCGAGCGCTGTGAGGAGGTCTGTCGCTTGGCGGCCATGACGATCCTCATCCTATCGCGATCGTTTTCAGCCTCATCCACACGGGGCTCGGCCTAGGCGCAGGACGGCGCCCGCGGCGGCTGGCGACGCGGGCCAACCCCCGGTACAACCCCTCTCCGGGCAGCCCACATCCCGTATACTGCAAGAACCCGCAGCATGTGGTATGTTCCGCCGATGTCACGATCTAGACTGATTCCATTGAGCCTGCTGGCCGCGTTCGCCGTGAGCGCGGTCGTCTTGACGTCGGCGCTGGCGGAACCAAAAAAATGCGCGGTGCCGAGCCCGACCCACTGGGTCGTTCTGCTACGGCAGCGGCGAAGAAATGAGCAACCAGAAAGCGGAAGGCTCAGGAGGCACGGTAGTTCTGACGTCCACCTCGGCGCCGAAGCAAAGTTTGAATGCGAAACCAACACGCTTGTGGCGGAACTGGAATCGTTGGGAAAGGAAAGACACGTCGCCCTCTTCGGCTGTAAAGAGACAAAACCAGAACACTGCAGGCTGACGGCCGAAGAGGAAAAAGAAATAAAACTCTACGTAACGAGTCGCTGACCAGCGAAACTGGAAAAACCAGGTAAACCGGAAGCGGTATTCACTGGCGCGGGGAGCAGGAGAAGAACTTGTCTCGCTGGAAATAGAACGCGAAACAAGCGAATGCCCGATCGTTCCGGGATCATACAAGAGTGACCGGTAAACAGGACGCTGGGCTTCCCAACGCGGAAGAATCGCTGAAGGAACACGAAGTAGTCGCCGAAAAATCAGGCAGTGACTTTAAAATCGGCGAAAACGATGCTTCGTTGAGCAGCACAACTAAGGTCAAGCTGCTGTCGCGGCATGGAGGTCGCGGCTTGGGCAGTTGTTCTCGGCGAAGTAGTTTCGTAGCTGAGCATCGGTGATGGAGGGCTGGGAGGATCCCGGCCCCAGTCGCTTCGAGCGAGTAGAATCGATGTGGTGCGGGAAGGCCTGGCCAGGGGGGCGGGGGTCCGGCGGACGGCGATAGCGCTTGGCTCGTCGCGGCCATGGCGCCGGCGGCTATGGCCCGGGCGGAATGTCCCAACGAACAGATCCGCCGGAGCAGCTCTACGGATCGCGGCTCCCGGACTGCCGCGCGTACGAGCAGGTTTCGCCGTGCGGAAGAACCTGACCGACGCCGCCGGAGAGCCGGGGATCGTGCAGGCATCTCCGTCCGCGAAGGCGTGAGCTTCTTCGCCGTCGCGCCTTTCCCCGGGACGGCCGGCTCGGGCGGACAGGTTCCGACGTACCTCGAGCACTCGCGCCCCGAGCGGCGACGAATGGCTGACCGAGGGGCTCCTGCCCGGGCCGCCCCCGGCTCACACGAGCAGGTGATCGGCTTGACCGAAGACCTCGACCAGGACGATCCTGTTCGCCGAAGAACCTCCGCTCGCGCCGGGTGCGCGAGGGCCCGGCGCACGCAACGCCTACGTCGAGGACACCGCCGGAGGCTCCTATCAGCTGCTGGCCGCGAACATCAGGGTCTGAAAAGCTCAGCTTCGCGGATGCGACGCCCGGTGGAACCCGCATCCTCTTCGAAACGAAGGCGCAGTTGCCCACCGCGAATGTGGCGCCTGCCCCTGGAGCCACCAACCTGTACGAGTGGAGCGAAGCAACCGGTGGGGTCAGCCTGGCCGGCGTGCTGCCCGACGGCAAGGCGCCGAGCGGCGGATCGGTCGCCGGTCCCGGCGGACCTGCGGTCGCGCCCAAGAAACCTGGAGGATCTGCAAGCGAATTTTACACGCGGAACACGATCTCCGAAGACGGCTCTCGCGTCTTCTTCAGCGACGCTGGGACCGGGGAGATCTATATGCGCGAACCGGAAGCTGCGAGAACGATCCCCGTGTCCGCGGGAAGCGAACCGGCGTACTGGCGCGCGGCGACCCCGAGCGGATCTTTCGTCTTCTACACCGAAGGCGAGGACCTGTACCGGTATGACGTAGAAACCGGGCAAACAAAAGCGCTCACGAGCGGCGCCGCGAGCGTGCTGGGAACGCTCGGGGTCTCGGACGACGGTTCGTACGCCTACTTCGTCGCCACGGCCAGGCTGGCGAGCGATAAGAACGGCAACGGGGAAGAAGCGGAAACCGGCGCCGACAACCTCTACGAGTGGCACGAAGATACGACGACCTTCATCGCAAAGCTGCTGGGAACGGGCTCCGGATCAGGCGATGACGAACCCGACTGGCGTGACTACGACGAACACAGCTCGGAACGCTCAGGACCGTCTGGGGGAGAGAAGAGCTCGCGTGTAAGCCCCGACGGCAGGGCGGCCCTGTTCAGCTCGGTCTCACGCTTGACGGGCTATGACAACAACGGGCGGATCGAGCTCTATCTGTACGACGCGGAACGGCCTCTGTCTTCGAGCAATCCGGTGTGCGTGTCGTGCAACCCGAGCGGGGTTCCGACTGCCAGCGGGGCGCGTCTCACTGCTGTCGACGGCGACCTGACCACTTCTCCCAGTGCACGTAACGCCTTTTTGACGCATAACCTCTCCGCTGACGGCAGTCGCGTCTTCTTCCAAACCGAAGAAGCGCTCGTGCCCGGCGACACGAACGATCAGCTCGACGTGTACGAGTGGGAGCGTGAAGGCGCCGGCTCTTGTGAACGTACGAGCACTAGCTTCTATGAAAGCGACGGCGGCTGCCTGTACCTGATCTCCACTGGCCAGAGCACCCAGCCGTCCTACTTCGGCGACGCCAGCGCTGACGGCAGCAATGTCTTCTTCTTCACCCGCCAGCCGCTCGTGGGTCAGGATCGAGACCTCAACGTGGACGTCTACGACGCCCGCGTCGACGGCGGGATCCCCGCCCAGAACCCCCCACCGCCCCCGGCGCCGTGCACGGGCGAAACGTCGTGTCGTGGCGCCTCAGCGGTGCCACCGGTGTTCGACGCCGCGTCCAGCGCGACGATCACCGGCGAAGGCAACTTAGCGCCGCCACTGGTCGCCAAGCCTAAGCCATTGACGCGTGCGCAGAAGCTTGCAAAGGCGCTGAAAGCGTGTAAGAAACAGTCGAGGAAGAGACGACGTATCTGCGAAGCGCGGGCCAGCAAGCGCTATGGCAAACGGGCGAAACGATGAGTCGCAAAGCAGGTCCGCTCCGGCACCTGCGTAGCGCTCTGGTTGCGTTGTTGACGGCGTTGCTGTTGTTCGCGCTCGCGAGCCCCGCCCGGGCGAGCGAAACCTTCGGCGTTGAAAGCTTTGCCAGCTCGATCGCGAGCAACACCGAAGGCGCCTCTGCCACCCAGGCCGGCTCGCATCCGTACGCGCTGACGACGACGGTCATGTTCAACCACCAGGTGACGGGAGAAGAAGAAGATTTCAAGGAAAATGAGAAGGGAGTCGAAGTCCCCCTGGGAGAACCGGAAGTCTTCGCGCATATCTATGGGAGTCCGAGAGATTTAGAAGTGAACCTGCCCTCGGGCTTGGTCGTGGATCCTGCCGCGACGAGCGTGAAGTGCACCGAGGCGCAGCTCGAGACGAGTCCAAGCTCCGGTGGCGCCTGCCCGGCCGCCTCCGCGGTGGGGGTGGTCACTGTCTACATCGCTGGCTTGGGCGAGAAAATCAAAGGGGCGGTGTACAACATGACGCCTCCGACGGGCATACCGGCTGAGCTCGGCGTGGACCCTGGTGGAGTGGGGCTCGTCATGCACATCGTCGGCAAGATTCGCAGCGGCGGCGATTACGGTTTCTCCGCCGACGTGGTGGAAATCGCCCAGACGACGTCAATTTATGGCCTCGAGCTCACCCTGTGGGGCGATCCGTCTGCCGCGAGCCACGATGCCCAGCGGGGCGTATGCGCCTCGCGGGGGAAGGTGCAGAAAGCGATCGAAGAAGAACTCTTTGAAGCTGAAAATCTAAAAAACGGTAAAAGCACAGAAGAATTTCGCTTCAGCTGTCCGGTGGAAAGAACCGGTACGCCGCTGCTGACGCTGCCCGGCTCGTGCACCGGCGAACCGCTGACCACGACGTTGAGCGTCGATTCGTGGCAGGCCGCCCACCGACATCGAACCCTCACCGGCGACGTCCCCGCCCGTGACGGGCTGCGAAGACTTGGCCTTCACCCCATCCCTGACCGTGAAGCCGGCGCCCGAAGCCGCGAGCGCGGAATCCCCGACGGGCCTGGACGTCGACCTGAAGGTGCCCCACGAAGAAAGCACGGAAGGGCTGGCCGGGGCGGACCTGAGGCAGCTGACCGTGACGCTGCCGCCGGGCATGGCGATCTCGCTGTCGGCGGCGAACGGACTGGGGGCGTGCGCTCCGATCGAAGCCGGATCGTGTCCGGAATCGTCGAAGATCGGCGAAGCCGAAGTGGTGACGCCGCTGCTCGAAGGACCGCTGAAGGGCGCGGTGTATCTGGCGCAGCAGGAAACGCTCGCGGGAGCGCTGGTCGGGCTGTACGTGGTGCGTCGAAGGCGGCGGCGTGGTGATAAAGCTCGCCGGCACGGCGGCGCTCGACCCGAACACGGGTCAGGTCACGATCGCGTTCGACGACCTTCCGCAGCTGCCGCTGAGCGAGATCAAGCTGAGCCTGTTCGGCGGGCCGCGGGCCGCGCTGCTGACCCCGCCCGGCGTGCGGCACATACACGACGAGCTCGCAGCTGACGCCGTGGAGCACCCCGTTCACGCCCGCCGTGACGGAGATCCTCGAACCTCGCGGTCAACTCGGGACCGGACGGCGGCGCGTGCCCGACCGGAGCGTTCAGCCCGTCGTTCGTGGCCGGCACGACGGACAGCGAGGCGGGCGCGTTCAGCCCGTTCAGCGTGACGGTGTCGCGCCGGGACGGCGAACAGCGCCTGAGCAGCGTGCGCGTGGTCGGGCCGCCGGGGCTGCTGGCGTCGCTGAAGGGCGTGGCGCAGTGCCCGGAACCGCGGGCGGCGAACGGGGAATGCGAAGCCGCGAGCGAGATCGGCGAAGCGAGCATCGCGGCCGGCCCAGGCGAAGACCCGTTCTGGATCAGGGGCGCCAAGATTTACCTGACCGGCCCCTATGAGGGCGCACCGTTCGGCCTCTCCCTTACGATACCCGCCATCGCGGGGCCGTTCGATCTCGGGCAGGAGGTCGTGCGCGCGCGCGTGGAAGTGGATTCGCACACCGCGCAGGTCGTGATCGCCAGCGATCCGCTGCCGGCGATCGTGCGGGGGGTGCCGCTGGACGTGCGCACGGTCAACCTGACGATCGGCCGCGCGGGATTCATGTTCAACCCGACGAGCTGCGCGCCGCTGGCGGTGACGGGCACGATCGCGAGCGCCCAGGGTGCGACTGCCGCCGTCTCGAGCCCGTTCGAGGCGGTGAACTGCGCGAGGCTCAAGTTCAACCCGAGGTTCACGGTGTCGACGCAGGCGAAGACGAGCAGAGCGCGCGGCGCGAGCCTGAGCGTGAAGGTCGTCTTCCCTCACCCAGGTCTGTCCTCCTCCTCCTCCTCCTCCTCCTCCTCACAGAGCGCAGAAGCGAACGTCGCCAAAGTCCGGGTGATCCTGCCCTGGCAAATGCCGGCGCGGCTGAGCACGTTGCAGAAGGCGTGCACGGCCACGGTGTTCGACGCCGACCCCGCGTCGTGCCCGGCGGCGTCGGTCGTCGGCAGCGCGACCGTGCTCACGCCGGTGCTCGCGCATCCGCTGAGCGGACCGGCGTACCTGGTCTCCCACGGCGAGGCGTTTCCGGACCTCGTGCTCGTGCTGCGGGGCGAAGGGATCGTGGTGTACCTCGACGGCAACCTCGACCTCGAGCAGAGGTTGACCAGCGCGACGTTCAACTCGATCCCGGACATGCCGATCGGCGAGTTCACGCTCGTGTTGGGAGAGGGTCCGCATTCGATCCTGGCGACGGACATCCCCGCCAGGGCGAAGGGAAGCATGTGCGGGCAAGAGCTTGAGATGCCGACCGCGATCACCGCCCAGAACGGAGCGCTGAAGACCCAGACCACGAGGGTCGCTGTCGCCGGCTGTCCCAAGCGCAGGGTCGGGCGCCGGCGGCGCGGGAAGGCGGGCCACGGGGGAGCTGGCAAGCGCTCCCGCCGCTCGGACCGATCGCCGGCGCGGGATGGCTCCCCGCGTTCCCCACGCTCGGAGCGGCTCGCCGCGCGGCGTCGGCGCTGGCCGCACCGCCCTCGTCTCGCTGGTGGCGCTGCTGGCGGGGGGCCTTGCCCTGATCGACCGGAACGGTCAGAGCACCGACTTGCGACCAGTTCAGAGCACTGTCCGCTGCAGGACCCGGCGACCAGGCTGTGCCTGTTCACGCAGACCGCGGGCGGGGAGTTCGTCGCCGGCGCCAGGGCCAAGGCGGTTGCGCTGAGCCGGACGATCACGCTGCAGGGCGGGGTGCACGTGGTGGAAAACTCCGAAAAGGAAATCGTCCACGAGACCCTGATCGCGGCGCAGGACGGCGAAACGCTGTCGCGCACGCCGCAGATCGTCCCGGGGGGCCTTCAGGAAGTCGTGGATCCCAGACTGCTGGCGCCGACATCGCGGGCGCTCTATGAAAAGCTCGTCCGGCAGGGAGCGACGGCGGTGACGGCCACGATCGAACTGGTTGGGCCCGCAAGCTCGATTCATATCAATGTGCAGAACCTGATCGAAGGTCGGGGAACGGCGCTGACCCTGCCGGTGAGGGTCAGGCTGGCCAATGCGTTCCTCGGGGGAAGCTGCTACATCGGTTCGATCCGGCGCCCCATATCGCTACCCCTGACAACGGGCACGACGGATCCCCCGAGGCCCAACAGACCGATCAGGGGAAGGGTCGGTAGGGCAAAGTTCGAGGGTGAATACAATTTGACTATAGTGAGAGGGACCTCGCTCGTGAACGATTCGTTCGCGGGACCGGCAGCCAAAGGCTGTCGCGCGCCGCAGGTCGATCGGGCGGTGAACGCCGCGCTCGGGTTGCCGGCGCCGGCGGGCCGCAACACCGCGATCCTGACCGGCACGCTGCAAGACGCAAACGCCCCGGCCGTGAGGGCCAGCCAGTAGGCGCCGAGCTGCTCGACCGCATCGGCTGAGCGCGCTGCGCGCTAGCCTCAACCGGTGCCGCTCTCCAGCTTCAGCCCGCAGGTGCGCGAGTGGTTCGAGGCGGCCTTCGCCGCGCCGACGCCCGCCCAGGCGCAGGCGTGGCCCGCGATCGCGCGCGGCGAGCACGTGCTGCTGTCGGCGCCGACGGGGTCGGGCAAGACGCTGGCGGCGTTTCTGTGGGCGCTCGACCGGCTGAGCACTGCCGCCGCGACTCCCGACGACACCACTGCCCACACCGTCGCTCCCGCCGCCGCTCCTCCCAACGCCGCCACGCCCGACAACGCCCCCGGGCACGTGCGCGTGGTCTACGTGAGCCCGCTGAAGGCGCTCGCCTATGACATCGAGCGCAACCTGCGCACGCCCTTGCGCGGGATCGGCGCCGAGGACGTGCGCGTGGGGATCAGGACTGGCGATACGCCCCAGCGCGAGCGCGCGGCGATGATGCGTAGGCCGCCGGACATCCTGATCACGACTCCGGAGTCGCTGTATCTGATCCTTACTTCCCGCGCGCGCGAGATGCTCAGCGGGGTCGAGGCGGTGATCGTCGACGAGATCCACGCGGTCGCGCACTCCAAGCGCGGCGCCGCATCTGGCGCTGACGCTGGAGCGCCTCGAGGCGAACGCTCGTGTCAACGCTCCCGCGCCGAACCACGCACCCGCGTTGAACCACGCTCCCGCGCCGAACACCCGGCCGAACGGACACGCTCGCGAAATCCAGCGCATCGGTCTCAGCGCCACGCAAAACCCGCTCGAGGAGATCGGCCGTTTTCTCGTCGGCCCTCACCGCCAGGTGACGATCGTCGATGCGGGCGCGAGGAAGGAGCTCGATCTGCGCATCGAGGTGCCCGTGGAGTCGATGGCCGAACCCGGCAATGGCGCCGCCGATCCCCTGGAGCCGGTGGCCGGCGGCGAGTCCACGCGCGGCTCGATCTGGCCGGCGATCTACCCGAAGCTTCTCGAGCTCGTGCGCGAGCACAACTCCACCATTGTGTTCGTCAACAACCGCCGCTCGGCCGAGCGCGTCGCGCTGCGCCTGAACGAGCTCGCCTCCGCACAGGAGGAAGGCGTGGACGGTGAGCAGTCCCCCCACCCGACGCTACGCGAGATCGCGCGCGCCCACCACGGCTCGCTCGCCCGCGAGGAGCGCACGAAGGTCGAGGAGCTCCTCAAGGCTGGCGAGCTCCCGTGCCTGGTTGCCACCAGCTCGCTGGAGCTCGGCATCGACATGGGGGCGGTCGACCTCGTCCTGCAGATCGAGTCGCCCAAGTCCGTCGCGCGCGGCCTCCAGCGCATCGGCCGCGCAGGTCACGGCGTCGGCGAGGTCAGCCGCGGGCGGATCTTCCCCAAGTTCCGCGGCGATTTGCTCGAGTGCGCGGTCGTCGTGCGCAGGATGCACGAAGGTGAGATCGAGCCGACCGTCGTCCCCCGCAACCCGCTCGACGTGCTGGCCCAGCAGATAGTCGCGATCGCCGTCGCGGCCGAGGAGGTCTCGGTGGACGAGCTGTACGCGCTCATCACCGGCACGTACTCCTACGCCGAGCTCTCGCGCGAGCTGCTGGAGAACGTGCTCGACATGCTCGACGGGCGCTATCCGTCCAAGGAGTTCGGGGAGCTGCGCGCCCGCATCGTGTGGGACCGCGTCGCCGGGCACGATCCGCGCGCGCAAAGGGTCGCGCCAGCTCGCGATCGCGAACGCCGGCACGATCCCCGACCGCGGGCTGTACGCGGTCACGCTGCCCGACGGCAGGCGCGTCGGCGAGCTCGACGAGGAGATGGTGTACGAGGCCAGGCCCGGGCAGGCGTTTCTGCTGGGCGCCTCGACGTGGCGGATCGAGGAGATCGGCCGCGACCGCGTGATCGTCACCCCCGCGCCCGGGGCGCCCGGGGCGGTGCCGTTCTGGAAGGGCGACTCGGTCGGCCGCCCGAAGGAGCTGGGCGAGGCGATCGGCGCGTTCTCGCGCTGGGCCGTGGAGCAGGAGCCTCAGACGCTGGAGCGCGAGTACGACCTCGACGCGCGCGCGGCGCGCAACCTGATCGAGTATCTGCGCGAGCAGCAGGCGGCCACGCGCGTGCTGCCGAGCGAGCGGACGATCGTGGTCGAGCGCTTTCGCGACGAGATCGGCGATTGGCGGCTGTGCGTGCTGTCTCCTTACGGCGGGCGCGTCCACGCGGCCTGGGCGCTGGCGATCTCTGCGCGCGTGCGCGAGCGTTTCGAGCTGGAGGCGGACGCGATCTGGAGCGACGACGGGATCGTGCTGCACCTGCCCGACCTCGACGCAGATGATCTCGAGTCGTTGCCGTCCGCCGCCGAGCTGGTGCTGGTCGAGCCCGAGGAGGTGCAGCGGACGGTGACGGCCGAGCTGGGCGGCTCGGCGCTGTTCGGGGCGCGCTTTCGTGAGAACGCCGGCCGGGCGCTGCTTATCCCAAGGGCTTATCCCGGCAAACGCACGCCGCTGTGGCAGCAGCGGCTGAAGGCCCAGAACCTGCTCGAGGTGGCCGGGCGCTACGCCGATTTTCCGATCGTGCTGGAGACCTATAGGGAGTGCCTGCGCGACGTGCTCGACGTGCCGGGTCTGGAGGGGCTGCTGCGCGGGTTGCACAGCCGCGAGATCTCGCTCGTGGAGGTGCAGACGCAGACCGCTTCGCCGTTTGCTTCCTCGCTGCTGTTCGACTACGTCGCGACGTATATGTACGAGGGCGACACGCCGAACGCCGAGCGCCGCGCGGCGGCGCTGTCGCTCGACCGGGATCTGCTGCGCGAGCTGCTCGGCCAGGAGGAGCTGCGCGAGCTGATCGATCCCGGCGCGCTGGAGCGCGTCGAGGAGGACCTGCAGCACCGCTCGGAGATCACGCGGGCGACGAGCCGCGACGGGTTGCACGACGTGCTGCGGCGCGTCGGCGACCTCACCGCCGCCGAGGTTCGCGAGCGCGTGTTCGATGGGGTCGATCACGTGGGCATGCTGCGCGAGCTGGAGCGCGAACGGCGCGCGATCCGCATACGGGTCGGTGGCGAGGAGCGCTTCATCGCCGCCGACGAGGCCGGCCTCTACCGCGACGCGCTCGGCGCCGTCCCGCCCGGCGGCCTGCCCGAGGTTTTCCTGCAAGACGTGGACGACGCCCTGCGCGTGCTGGTCGCGCGCTACGCGAGCACGCACGGGCCGTTCACGACCGAGGAGGTTCACGCCCGCTACCGCGTCGATGTGAGTGCGGTCCTGCGCGAGCTCGAGCGCGCCGGAGAGATCGTCCGCGGCGAGATTCGCCCCAACGCGATCCACTCCGCCGCGTCCCCTCCTGCGGGGGTGGGCACAACCATTCCCGTGGACGGGGACTCAACCATCCCCGCAGATGGGCGCGAGTGGTGCGACGTCGAGGTTCTGCGCCGCCTGCGGCGTGCCTCGCTGGCGGCGCTGCGCAAGGAGATCGAGCCGGCCGACGCCCGCGCGCTGGCGGCGTTCTTGCCGTCGTGGCAGGGCATCGATCGCCACGCGAGTGCGGGCGCGGGGATCGACCGGCTGCGCGAGGTGCTGGTGCCTCTCCAGGGTTTGGCGCTGCCGGCGGAGATCTGGGAGCGCGATGTGCTCCCCCGCAGGCTGGGCGCCTACTCGCAGTCATGGATGGACAGTCTGTGCGCGAGCGGCGAGGTGGTGTGGGTCGGCGCCGGCTCGCTCGGGCGAAGCTCGGGACGGGTGGCGTTGTACTTCCGCGAGGACGCGGCGTTGATCGGGCCGCCGCCCATGCCGCGCGGGGGCACCCGCGCGGGGTCCTCGCCGGCCGGACCCGAGACACCGCGCGGTGGCTCGAGCGCATCGTCTCCCGCCGGCGTCGGCCAATCGCCCCTGGGCGCCCCCGAGCACGAGCTCCTGCGTGCGCGCCTGACCGCGGGCCCGTGCTTCTTCTCCGACCTCATCGCCGAGCTCGACGTCCCGGCCGAGGCGCTGCGCGAGGCGCTGTGGGATCTGGTGTGGGCGGGCGAGGCGACGAACGACGCGTGGGCGCCCTTGCGCGCCCCTCACCTGACGCTCGCCCGCGGAGGACGCGGGGCCCTGGAGGCGGGCTCGCGTTCCGGGCGCACGATGGTGGGTCGCTCCCGTTTCGGCACGCGCCGGGCGGGCGCTCAGGCGCAGGTCCAGGGCCGCTGGTCGCTCACCGCCGGCCTGTTCGCCGAGCCCGCGCCGCTGCCCTCGCCCGAACGCAGGCGCGCGCTCGCCGAGCTGCTGTTGGAGCGCTACGGGATCGTCACCCGCGAGCAGGTGCTGGCCGAGGGGATCAAGGGGGGCTTCGCGGTGCTGTACGACGCGTTCTCGAGCTTGGAGACGCTCGGTATCTGCCGCCGTGGGTACTTCATCGAGGGTTTGGGGGGCGCGCAATTTGCGCTCCCGGGCGCGGTCGAGCGCCTGCGCGCCGGGAGAACTGGCCCAGCCGGGGACGCGAGCGAGCGCGGCCGCACGCTCGTGATCGCCGCCGCCGACCCCGCGCAGCCCTACGGCGCGGCGCTGCCCTGGCCGAAGCGCGAGGAGCGCCAAGAGCATGGCCGCCGCCCCGCGCGCGTCGCCGGCGCTTACGTGGTCATGGTGCAGGACGAGCCCGTGCTGTACGTCGAGCGCTCCGGGCGCGGCCTGATCACGCTCGTCCCCTCCGCCGCGCCCAGCACGGGGGTGAGCGGCTCTCCTGCATCTGCCGGCAGGGAGGGCGAGCCGCTGCGCGAGGCGCTGGTGGCGCTGGCCGCGAAGGAACCGGTGCAGGCGGCGCTGCGCGCGCTCGCCGAGGCCGTTCACGCCGGGCGAGTGGGCAAGCTATCGTTGGAGCGAATCGACGGCGAGCCGGCCGTCGGATCGCGCTGGGAGAGCGTGCTCGCCGAGTACGGCTTCCGCGCCGGCCCGAGGCGATTGACGCTGAGCGCGTGAGGGCTCCTGGGACTCTGCCTCAGTCCATGCTGCCGCGCGGGGCGACCCATGTGCTTGTGAACGACAACGAGGTGTGCTGGTCGATCGTGTCGTAGTCGTGGTCGTAGTGGAGCACCCCGATATCCGCGGCCGCGGCGATCGCGGCGATCAGCAGGTCCACCGGCTTGACGCGGTGTGAGATGCCGGGCGTCCCGGCGAGCTCTGCCTGCGCGGTGAGGGCGGACGCGGCGGCCTCGGTGGTGAGTGGAGCGTGCTCCAGCGCGCCGAGTCGCTTTCCCGTGAGCGCAAACGCTTTGCTGTCGCGGGCGCTGTAGCGCATCTCCAGCAGGGCAGGAGGGCACGTCCACAGCTCCCCGTCGGAGAGCGCCGTCTCAAATCTCTCACGTGGACGGCCGGTCAGGCGCCCGTCGCTTGCTCGGGCCCACACCGAGTGGTCGATCAGCAGCGGCTGGCCGTAACCGCTCAACGATGGATCCAGCCGTGCTCGCGGACCTCGTAGGCCGCGTCCACGTCGATCCCCTCGCCGGTGCGCAGCTGCTCGACAAGCTGGCGGCGAAGCTTCGCCCGCTCGGCCTCGTCGTCACGTTCGGCTTCCAGCTCTCGCAGCCGCTCACGCGCGCCGCGGATCACCAGATCGCCCATCCGTACGCGCTCGCCGCGCAGGCGCAGCGCGTCGAGCGCCTCACGCACGGGTGGCGTCTCGGTGACCGAATGGCGGGCATGGCGGGTGGGCACTCAGCCAGTGTAGCACCTGGAACAGCACCACTCAGATCGTCGCGCTGGGTTCCATGCGGCTCGGCTTCCTCAGGATGAGCCCGGAACTAGCCGAGCATGCACTGCGCCGCGCTGTATCCCGCCGGATCGGCGTCCGCGACGCTCTTGTGAGCGGCCGAGGTCGTCCGCGTGACTTCGTGGAGGATGCGCGCGCCGTGGCGCCACTGAAAGGTCACGAGACCCCTGATCGTGTATGCGGGCTTGCCGGTCACCGGCATTAGCTGAAAGCTCGTGCCGCCCTGGCGCGGAGTCTTGCCGGTGCCGACCGCGATGAAGCCTGAGTCCCCCCCGTGCGCGAGGTCGATCCAGGTGTCGGTCTTCGCTTCCCCCTCCAGGTACTGCAGCTGAAAGCGCATGTACATTGCGTCCTTGGGGTGGCCGTCGCCCGGCATCGAGCCGCGGACTCCGACCGTGTTCGGCTGATCGGAGGGGCTGCACACATCGATCGTCGCCCACAGTTCGCGCGACTGCAGCAGCGAGTGCTCATGCGCGGCGGTCTTCGTGCTCTGCGCCAGCGCCATGGGGGACAGCGCGCCCGCCGCCAGCGTCAGCGCGAGGGCATAGCTCGCGAACCGAGTCATCCGTTGAAGATAGCGCCGCGGCCCATCCGCCGGCGCCGGTCTGAGGAGCGGGCGCGGTGTGATATTCCCTGCGCCGTGGCTCCTATGCGCTCAGCCGAGGTCGTCGAGCTGCTTGCGCGCGTGCCCGTGTTCTCGACGCTCGTCTCCGGCGACCTGCAGCGCATAGCCGAGCTCGCCGTCCCGCGCGAGTTCGACTCCGGCCAGGTCGTGTTCCGCGAGGGTGACTCCAGCGACACCTGCTACATCGTGCGCTCCGGACGCGCCCGTGCCGTGCGCGAGCACTCCGACGGGCGCGTCATCACGCTCGCGACCTTCGGTCCCGGCGACATCTTCGGGGAGCTGGCGATGTTCGAGGACGAGCGCCGCTCGGCGACGGTCGATGCAATCGAGCCGACAAGCGTAGTGGCGGTGCTGGGCCCCGACATGCGCCGCCTGATGACCGAGCACCCCGATATCTCCACCCGCCTGGTGATCGCCCTCGGCAGGCGCCTGCGCGAGACCAACGAGCGCCTCGCCCGCCAGTCTTTTCAGACGGTCCAGAGCCGGGTCGCGGCGGCTCTCGCCGGGCTCGTCGCCCAGGAGCGTCCCGACGGCGCGGCCGGCGAGGACGTGCTCGTCATCGCCACCCAGGCCGACCTCGCGCAGCTGGCCGGCTCCTCGCGCGAGTCCGCCAGCCGCTTTCTGGCCGTGCTCGAGCGCGCCGGAGTGATCTCGCAGGGGCGCGGGCGCCTCGTGGTCCACGACGTGCGCGCGCTGGAGCGCTATGTCTTCTAGATCCTCCCAATCCCCGAGGTCCTCCCGAGGCTCCAAGTCCTCCAAGCCCAAGCGGGCGTCCAAGGCTCCCAGAGAGCAGGCCCGCGAGTTCTCCGCGGGTGGCGTCGTCGTGCGCGGCGAGGAGGTCGTGACGATCGTCCCCACCCGTCGCGCCGCCGACGGCTCGCGCGTGCTCGCGCTGCCCAAGGGCCACGTCGACCCCGGCGAGACCCCGATCGAGGCGGCGGTGCGGGAGGTGTGCGAGGAGACCGGGATCGTGGCCGAGCCGGTGTGCGAGCTGGGCGAGTCGCGCTACTGGTACCGCCGCGATGGGCGCACGATCGGAAAGTCGGTCGCGTTCTTCCTCTTCTCCTACGTGGAAGGCGACACCGCAGACCACGACGATGAGGTCGAGGAGGTCCGCTGGATCGGCCTGCGGGAGGCGCAGACGGCGCTCAGCCACGAGGCCGAGCGCGAGATGGTGGCGCTCGCGCTGGCCTACCTGGAGAAAGACCGGTAGCCTGCCGTTCGTAATGCAGGTTCTCAACTTCTACTCCACGATCTTCGCCGACGAGCTCAAGCGCGGGCGCAAGACGGCGACGATCCGGCTCGGCGACAAGTCGGGCAAGTACCGCAAGAACCAGGCGGTGCTCGTCACGATCGGGTATCAGTACTCGCCTCGGGAACGGATCTTCGAAGCGGTCATCGACCAGGTCGAGGTGATGCGCCTCGCCGATCTCTCCCCGCGCGACATCAAGCACGACAACCCCGAGTTCCGTCGCCACGAGGAGCTGATTCACTTCCTCGAACAGATCTACGGACGGGCGGTCTCGATGGAGGACACCGTCACGGTCGTGCGCTTCTCGCAGATTCTCGACAAGCCCGCGGGCATGACCGAGGCCATGAAAGGCTTCGGCGGCGCCCA
>CAWCYP010000042.1:0-72443 GCA_963799735.1 uncultured Solirubrobacterales bacterium
GGAGAGGGGATCGTGATCGACGTGCTCGTCGGCACGTTCCTGGGCGATACGGGCGCCTACCTGGGTGGCAGGCTGTTCGGGCGCCGCCCGCTCGCGCCGTGGATTTCGCCGAACAAGACGGTCGAGGGCCTGCTTCAGCGGAATGCTGTTCGCCGTCGCCGGCGTCTGGCTCGCGGGGCGCTACCAGGACTGGCTGCCGGGCACGCACGCGCTCGTGCTCGGCCTCGGCGTGGCGCTCGTCGCGCCTGTCGGAGACCTGTTCGAGTCCTTCGTCAAGCGCGAGGCTCACGTCAAGGACTCCGGCGGCCTGTTCGGCGCGCACGGCGGCGCCTTGGACCGGCTCGACGCGGTTCTGTTCACGGCTGTGGCCAGTTACTACATCTGGTTTGCGTATGTCCACTGAGGGCGAGTCTGTCGCCGGTGGGTCGGCGGGCATTCGTGGCTCGGAGGAAGGCGCCAAGCGGCTCCTGATCCTCGGCTCGACCGGCTCGATCGGCACGCAGGCGCTCGACGTGTGCGCCCGCGGTGAGGGGCAGTTCGAGCTCGTCGGGCTCTCGGCGGAGCGTTCGTGGGAGGCCCTGATCGAGCAGGCGCGGGCCCACGGAGTGAGGCGGATCGCGCTTGCCGACGAGCACGCGGCGGCGCGCGCGTCGGAGGCGTGGACGGAGGGGGAGGTGCTCGGCGGCGCCGAGGGCCTGGTCAGGCTGGTCGTCGAGTCCGGCGCCGATCTCGTGCTGAACGCGCTCGTGGGCTCGGCCGGGCTGGGGCCGACGGTCGCCACGCTCGGCGAGGGGATCGACCTGGCGCTGGCCAACAAGGAGTCGCTGGTCGTCGGCGGTGAGCTCGTCAGCGCGCTCGCGGAAGCCACGGGCGCGCAGATCGTGCCGGTCGACTCCGAGCACACTGCCCTGCATCAGCTGCTCGCCGGGCAGCCCCCGGGCGTGGTGGAGCGCCTGACGATCACCGCCAGCGGCGGGCCGTTCCGCGGACGTACGCGCGCCCAGCTGGAGGGCGTGACGGTGCGAGCAGGCGCTCGCCCACCCGACGTGGGCGATGGGCGGCAAGATCACGATCGACTCGGCGACGATGATGAACAAGGGCCTGGAGCTGATGGAGGCCCACCACCTGTTCGGCGTGCCGTACGACCGGATCGACGTGCTCGTGCACCCGCAGTCGCTGGTGCACGGCCTGATCGAGCTCGCCGACGGCGCGATGCTCGCGCATCTCGGCCCGCCGGACATGCGTGTGGCGATCTCATACGCGCTGCACGGAGGCGAGAGCGTGGATCTGCCGATTGCGCCGCTGGATTCGGCGGCGATCGGCACGCTCACGTTCGAGCCGGTCGACCTCGATGCGTTCCCGTGCCTGCGCCTCGCGCGCGAGGCCGCCCTGGCCGGGGGGACGGCGCCGTGCGTGCTGAACGCCGCCAACGAGATCGCCGTCCACGCCTTCCTAGAGGGTCGACTGGCGTTTACTGCAGGATCGCGATCTCATACGCACTGCATGGAGGCGAGAGCGTGGATCTGCCGATCGTGCCGCTGGATCTGGCGGCGATCGGCACGCTCACGTTTGAGCCGGTCGATGCTCGAGGCGTTCCCATGCCTGCGCCTGGCGCGCGAGGCCGCGCTGGCCGGGGGCACTGCGCCGTGCGTGCTGAACGCCGCGAACGAGATCGCCGTGCACGCCTTCCTGGAGGGCCGCCTGGCCTTCAACGCGATCGCCGAGACGATCGAGCGCACTTTGTCGGAGCTGCCGGCAGAGCCGGTGCGGGCGTTCGAGTCGCTATACGAGGCCGACCGGCGGGCACGGGAGGTCGCGATCGACGCGGCCGCGGGCTTGGGCGAAGTCGTGTAATTCCCACGCCAACCGCCGGCAACCGCGGACGCGCCTGCCAAACTGAGTCCCATGAGCTGGGTCCTGACGATCCTCGGCATCGTGGCGCTGATCGTGCTGCACGAGCTGGGGCACTTCCTCGCCGCCAAGGCGGTCGGGATGCGCGTGGAGCGGTTCTCGCTGTTCTTCCCGCCCACGATCTTGCGGGTCGCACGGGGCGAGACCGAGTACACGATCGGCGCGATCCCCGCGGGCGGCTACGTGAAGATCACGGGGATGAACCCGGAGGAGATCGACGGGCTCGACCCGGAGGTTGTCGCGGCGCGCCTACTACAACCAGCCGCCGTGGAAGCGGATCGTGGTGATCTTCGCCGGGCCGGGCGTGAACATCGTGATCGCGTTCGTGCTGTTCTGGGCGATCCTCTTCTCGGGCAGCATCAACGGGGGGCCCTCGGAAAACCTCAATCTCGATCCGTTCACGAACGCCGTCGTCGCGACCACCTCGGTGCGCCGATCGAGCGCGCACGAGCCGGCCGACGGTGTGCTGAAGCCGGGCGATCGTATCGTCGCGGTGGACGGCGGCGCGCGACGGCGACCTCGCGTGCGCATGATCGCGGCCCATCGCTGCGCGGGCGCGCTCGTCGAGGGCTGCCGCGCGGCCACGCCGGTGGCGCTGACGGTCCGCCGAGCCGGACGGACGCTGCGGTGTCGGTCTATCCGCGCTACGACAAAGAAGCCGAAAAGCGGATGCTGGTCGGCTTCGAGTTCGCGGAAGCCGCGAAGTCAGCTCCGGCGCGCTCAGCGCCGCTGGAACTTCGGTGCACGAGATGTGGACTCGACGACGAGCACGCTGATCTCGGGTACGTCCATGCCTTCACGAGCTCCAAGGTTCGCCAGCAGTTCCACAGCATCGTGGGCATCACCGAGATCGCCCACGAAACCGTGGTTGCCGGGGCCGGTTATGCCCTGGTGTTCCTCGGACTACATTTCGCTCATCCTCGCGGTCGTCAACCTCTTTCCGTTTCTGCCGCTGGACGGTGGTCATGTCCTGTGGGCGCTGGCCGAGAAGGTGCGCGGAAGACGGGTCTCGGTCGCTGCGATGTGGCGCTTCAGCTCGGTGGGGCTCGTGCTGCTCGCTTTTCTTGTGATCAACGGGGTCAGCAACGACATCAGCCGGCTCGGCGGCTGACCTACATGTCTCGCCTCTCGCCGTCCGGCGAGTGCACGCAAACCCAGCTCTTGACGAGCGGCCCGAAGCGCTCGGGTAGCGCGGGACCGAACAGGGCTTCCAGCTCGGATTGGCGCAGCAGCTCGATCTCCTCCCACTCCCCGGCCGCCCCCAGTCGCCAGTAGGGTCTGCGCAGCGCCGGTGGTAGCCAGTGCGCGAACGGCAGCAGCGAGTGCGGCTCCAGCGGAAACGAACACGCGGGGGTCTGTACGAACCAGCCACAACCGACCCGGCGAACCTCCGCGGCGAACGCGGCGCGGCGCGCGGGCGGGACGTGCTCGATCACGCTGGAGCAGTAGACGAGATCGAACTGATCGTCGGCGAACGGAAGACTGTCGGCGGCGTCCGCGCGCACGAACGGCCCCGGGTAGTCCGGGCGCTCGGCGAGGTCGACGCCGGTGATGTCGAGATCCGGCTCCAGGGCGCGCAGGCCGAGTCGCCCGCAGCCGACATCCAGTACCCGTGCGCCCTCGGGCAGGTGCGTGAGCGCGAAGAACCGCTCGTGGCGGCGCGCGCGCGCGCGGGCCGCGAACGGCGAGGCCAGGCGCGCGAGCGGGCCGCGTGCGGTGGCGTAGACGTCGGGCATCGTAGAATCAGGCTATATGGCCTCTGAGCGTCAGATCCACGTGGGCCCGGTCCCGATCGGCGGCGGCGCGCCGGTCGCGGTGCAGACGATGACCAAGACCGAGACGGCGAACCTGACGGCGACGATGGATCAGATCCGCACGGTCGCGGAGGCCGGCGCGGACATCGTGAGGGTGGCGGTGCCGCGCGAGCAGGACGCCGAGGCGCTGCAGACGATCGTCGCGCAGTCGCCGATCCCAGTGATCGCGGACATCCACTTCAACCACACGCTCGCGTTGAAGGCGATCGAGGCGGGAGCGCACTGCGTCAGGCTGAACCCGGGGAACATCGGCGGGCCCGGAGAAGGTCGCAGAGGTGATCGCGCTGGCCCGAGAGCGCGGCACTCCGCTGCGCGTGGGCGTGAACTCCGGCTCGCTGCCCAAGCACCTGCGCCAGCTGGAGTACGACGATCCCGTCGAGGCGCTGGTGACGGCGGCGATCGAGACCGTGCAGCTGATGGAGCGGCTGGACTTCACGAACTTCAAGGTCTCGATGAAGTCGACGTCGGTGCCGAACACGATCGCCTCCAACCGGATGTTGGCCGAGCGCATCCCATATCCCCTGCACCTGGGCGTGACCGAGGCCGGCACGAAGTGGTCGGGGTCGCTGAAGAGCGCGGTCGGCCTGGGAACCCTGCTGGCGGACGGGATCGGCGACACGATTCGCATCTCTCTCTCCACCTTTCATGCCGAGGAGGAGGTGAAGGTCGCCTGGGAGATCCTCAAGGCCCTGAAGCTGCGCGAGCGCGGCCCGGACCTGATCGCGTGCCCGACATGCGGGCGCCTGCAGTTCGACATGGACACGGTTGTGGTCGAGGTCGAGCGGCGATTGGAAGCCTACGAGGACCCGATCGAGGTCTCTGTGCTCGGCTGTGCGGTCAACGGCATCGGCGAGGCGCGCCACGCGGACTTCGGCATTACGGGCGCAAAAGACATGGGCATGATCTACTCCAAGGGCGAGCCGCTGAAGAAGGTGCCGACGGAGCAGTTGGTCGATGAGCTGTTCAAGGAGATCGACCGCTACTACGCAGCCGGCAAGACCGTCCAGCGCGACGAGACGGCCGCCGCGGAGGCGCGCGCTTGGCTGGCCGAGAACGAGGACGACACGCAGATGACTCCGGAGCGGATCGCGGCGCTCGAGGCAGCAGCGGCCGAGGACGATGAGCAGGCCGACGCGGTGTTGGAGTCGATGCTCACGCCGGCCGTTTCGTTGGACGAGGCCGTCTCACCAGTGGCCGGTCGGCGCTTCAGCCGCAGCTGAGAAGCACCGACTCGGCCCGTTCGCTTTCGATCAGCCCGCCGCCGCGAATCGCTCGGCGACCTTCTCCCAGTTGACGACGTTCCACCATGCGTCGATGTAGTCGGGGCGGCGGTTCTGGTAGGAGAGGTAGTAGGCGTGCTCCCACACGTCGACCCCCAGCAGCGGGGTCTTGCCGCCCGAGATCGGGTTGTCCTGGTTGGCGCTGCCGACGACGGCCAACCCGGAGCCGTCGTGCACGAGCCAGGACCAGCCCGAGCCGAACTGATTGACGCCGGCCGTCTTCAGCTGGGTTTGGAAGTCTGCGAACGAGCCGAAAGCCGAGGAGATCGCGTCCGCTAGCTCGCTGGCGGGCTCGCCGTCGCCACTGGGGGACATGCTCTCCCAGAACAAGGAGTGGTTGTAGTGGCCGCCGCCGTTGTTTTTGACCGCGGTGCGCTTGTCCTCCGGCACCTGGGAGAGATTCGCGCAGCACGTCCTCGATCGCCGCGTCTGCGAGCGGAGTGTCCTCGAGCGCGGCGTTGACCTTGTCGACGTAGGCCTGGTGGTGCTTGTCGTGATGGATTTCCATCGTCGTCTTGTCGATGTGGGGCTCGAGCGCGTCGTAGGCGTATGGGAGCGGTGGAACGGTGTAGGCCATGGGAGTCCTTTGTCGGGGTTCTGTTCACGATTGTTAGGAGAACCCTTTCTTTCTATCAAAGGCCAACTGCCCGGTCGATCACGTGCGCGAACGGTTGCTCGGACGGGCATGGATTAGGCTCTGCCTCCACGATGCCCCGTCTGTCCGAGTACATGCTGCCGACCGAGCGTGAGGCGCCCGCCGACGCGGAGGCGATCTCGCACAAGCTGATGGTGCGCGCCGGTCTGATCAGACAGATGGGCGCGGGCATGTGGACGTGGCTGCCGGCGGGCTGGCGCGTGCACCAGCGGGTGGTGGGCATCATCCGCGAGGAGATGGACGCGATCGGCGCGCAGGAGATGCTGATGCCGGTGCTGCAGCCCGCGGAGCCGTGGCGCAAGACCGGGCGGCTGGAGATCGACGAGCTGTTCAAGCTGTCAGACCGCAAGGGCTCGGAGCTCGTGCTGGCGATGACCCACGAGGAGGCGGTCACGTTCCACGCCGCGCAGACGATCCACTCCTACCGCGACCTGCCGCTGATCGTCTACCACTTCCAGGTCAAGGAGCGCGACGAGCCGCGCCCGCGCGCGGGGGTGTTGCGCACGAGGGAGTTCGTGATGAAGGACTCCTACAGCTTCGACCGCGACCAGGCGGGCCTGGAGGAGCGCTACGCGGTGCACGTCGGCGCGTATGACCGCATCATGGACCGCACGGGGCTGCGCTGGTACAGGGTGGAGTCCGACGTCGGGATGATGGGCGGGCTCGGCGCGCACGAGTACATGGCGCCGTGCCCGGCCGGCGAGGATCGGTCGTGCTCGGGCGCCGGACGGCTACGCGGCAAACGTCGAGGTGGCAAAGCAGGACCCGAAGGTGCACGAGGACGGCTCGGGCAACTACATGCTCGACGGCGAGCCGCTGCGGGTGGAGCAGGCGATCGAGATCGGCAACATCTTCAAGCTCGGCACCCGCTACTCCGAGCCGCTGGGCGCCAACTACCTGGACGAGCACGGCGAGGAGCATCCGGTCTGGATGGGCTCCTACGGGATCGGCCCGGCGCGGATCGTCGCTGCCGCGGTCGAGCAGTTCGCCGACGAGCACGGCATCTCCTGGCCTAGGGCGCTGGCGCCGTTCGCCGTGCACCTGGTGGGGCTCGGCAAGCCCGGCACGCCCGAGCACGACGCCGCCGAGCGCGTGCTACCAGACGCTGAGCGACGGCGGGATCGAGACGATCTACGACGACCGCGAGATCGGACCCGGGAGAGAAGTTCGCCGAAGCCGAGCTGCTCGGGTGCCCGCTGCAGACTGACCGTCGGGCGGCGCGCGGTGGAGTCGGGCGAGATCGAGGTCCAGGTGCGCCGCGGCCGTCAAGCGGCCCCGGGCATACCGTTCGACGGCGAGCCGGAAGGGCTGATCCGGGCGGTGGACGAGCTGTGGCAGGGCCTCCCGTAGACGGGCAATCTCCTCGCCGGGCAAGTTCGATGGACCCCGCCACCCCTGAAGACGGGCGCGCCCCGGCTGACCCTGCGCCGGCTGGTGGGCCTGGACCGCTCCGGGCCGCCGCCGCCAGAGACGCTGGCCGGGCAGCCGCTGCGCCCGTGGACGGTTCCCAACGCGATCGGGTTCTTCCGGTTGGCGCTGATTCCCGTGTTCCTGATCGTGGCGCTGTCGAGCTCCGATGGAACGGGCGCGGCGCCGGCGGCGCTGTTCGCGATCATCGGCTGGGGCGACTACGCCGACGGGATTGCCGCGCGGGTGACGCGCCAGTACAGCCGGCTGGGAACGTTGATGGACCCGATCACCGACAGGCTGCTGGTGATCGCGGGCGTGGTGGTGTGCTGGCGCTTCGAACTGCTCCCGCGGTGGGCGCTGGCGGTGCTGGTGGTGCGCGAGCTGTCGATGATCGCGCTTGGTCGCTATGGCCTGACGCGCGGGGTCGATCTGCGCATCAACTGGCCCGGGCGCCTGTCGGTCGCGCCGGTGATGGGCTCGTTCTTCTTCGCGCTGGTCGGGCTCGAAGGACTGGCCGAAGTGCTGCTGTACATCGGCCTGGCGCTGGCGCTGACGGCGACGGTGCTGTACGCGCGGTCGGGACTCACGCGGTTGCGGGAAGCTTCATCCCGGCCCCGCGGTCAAACCTAGCCTCAAGCTCTACTTTACGGTAAAGTCTGGGTGGCAATTCCATGGGTTGAACAAGTAGGGCAAGCCGGCTTCGGCGACCACACCGCGACAGGAAGATCAGATATGGACACGTTCCCAGACCTGGGCTCGCTGGACGACATCGAGCTGAAGGACCTCATCAAAGAGCTGACCGAGGAAGAGACCGAGATTCTCATACAAGCGGCGGATACTGCACGGCAAGATCGACATCCTGCGCGCCGAGCTGGTGAACAGGCTGCGCAAGAAGCACGACGGAGGCGTCACGCCGGTGATCACGGGCGACGACGTCAAGCAACTGACCGACATTCTCGCCAACAACCAGGCCACCGTCCCGACCGACGTCGAGTAGAGGACGGGGGTGGAGGACTAGGGAGGATCGTCATGGCCCTGCACTGCACGGAGTGCGGATTCGTCAACGTCGAGGGCGCGAACTATTGCCAGCGCTGCGGCGCGCTGCTGCCGCGCGCGGAGGGCGCGGGCGGGGTGGAGTGGGGAACCGATCACCGCGACCTACCGGATCGACGAGGCGGGCGAGCTGGTGCCGATCGAGCTGGAGGATGTCACCGCGCACGGTCCGGCGCTCGTGATCCGAGCTGGAGGAGGGCGCGTCGGGGAGAGCTTTCCCGTGCAGGGCGAGCGCATGAGCATCGGCCGGCGCCCTGACTCGAACGTGTTCCTCGACGACGTGACCGTCTCCCGCGACCACGCGCTGCTGATCGAGCGCGCAGGGCAGTGGCACCTGGACGACTGCGGCTCGTTGAACGGGACATACGTGAACCGCTCGCGGATCGAGTCCCAGCGTCTGGAGGAGGGCGATGAGGTGCAGATCGGCAAGTACAAGCTGACGTTCCACGCACGCTGATGGCCACCCAGGCGCAGACACCTCAGTCCGACGTCGAGCAGCTCAACGCCGAGCTCGAGCGGACCGAGGGCGCCCCGGGCGCCCCGGGCGCGCCACGGCAGAAGTCGATCACGATCGGCACGGTGTGCAAGGCGCTCGCGCAGGAGTTCCCCGACATCTCGATCTCCAAGATCCGCTACCTGGAGGATCAGAAGCTGCTGACGCCGCGGCGCACGCCGGGCGGCTATCGCCTGTACACGCAGGGCGACGTGGCGCGGTTGCGCACGATCCTGCGGATGCAGCGCGACGAGTTCCTGCCGCTGCGGGTGATCCGCCAGGAGCTGGCGGCCGGGCGCGCGGGGGACGGCGCTGGCACGGCGCCACCCGTCCCGGGCAAGCGCGGACGCGAGGGAGTGCGCCCGTGGCGCACGAGCGTGAGCGTGAGCGCGGTGACCGGCGCGCTGTACTCGCTGGAGGACGTGCTGGAGGAGACCAGTGCGGACGCCAAGCTCGTGCGCGAGCTGGAGGAGTACGGCGTCGTCAAGGGCGAGCTGCGCGGGGGCGTGCGTTACTTCGACGAGACCGAACGCGAGATTATCGGCGCGGTGGCCGAGCTCGCGCGCTACGGCGTGGGCGGGCGCAACTTGCGCGTGTTCAGATCCTCGGCCGATCGCGAGGCGAACCTGCTCCAGCAGATTCTCGCGCCCGCGCTGCGCTCGCGCAACCCGCAACGGCGCAAAGAGGCGCTGGAGGCACTGGAGAACCTCGCGGCGGTGGCGACCCACCTGAAGCACCTGCTGCTCGTGCGCGACCTGCGCAAGATCGTGCGCTGATGCGATGAACGCCGCCGGTGTGAGTGGTGTGAGCCCTCAGCTGCGAGAGCTGGTGCGTGAGATCCCGGACTTCCCCCAGGAGGGGGTGAGCTTCAAGGACATCACACCACTGCTGGCCGATCCGCGCGCGCTGCGGTCCGCCGTGAAGGGACTTGCCGAGTACGCACGGCCGCTGAACGTGGACTGCGTGATCGCGGCCGAGGCGCGCGGGTTTCTGCTCGGGCCGGCGCTGGCGCTCGAGCTCGGAGCGGGGTTCGTGTTCGCGCGCAAGCCGGGCAAGCTGCCGTACGAGACGGTCAGCGCCGAGTACCTGCTCGAGTACGGCTCGGGCGAGCTGGAGCTGCACACCGACGCGCTGGGCGCGGGCGGCAGGGCGCTGGTGCACGACGACCTGCTGGCGACGGGCGGGACCGCGCGAGCGCTGTGCGAGCTCGTCGAGAGCCTCGGCGGCGAGGTCGCCGGTTGCGGGTTTCTGATCGAGCTCGAGCTTCTCGGCGGGCGGGCACGATTGGCGCCACACGAGGCGCATGCGCTGATCTCCTACGAGTCCTGAGCGGGAGCAGGGGAGGCAAGCAACCCATGCCGACGACGCGCAGGACCCGCACGATCGCCGCCCCGGTGCAGGAGCTGTGGGAGACGATCCGCGACCCGCATCACCTGCCGCGGTGGTGGCCGCGGGTGAGCCGGGTGGAGGATGTCGACCGAGGACCAGTTCACCGAGGTGATGACCACGTCAAGCGGAAAATACGTGCGCGCGGACTTCACGCTGGTCGAGTCCGACGAGCGCGCCGGGCGGCTGCGCTGGGAGCAGCGGCTGGAGGGCAGCCCGTTCGCGCGGCTGCTGAGGTCGGCGGAAACCGAGGTGTGCCTGAGGGATGTCACGGACGGGACGCAGGCGAGGGCATCGACGGAGGTGACGATCGAGCTGAGACAGGCGCTGAACGGGTTCTTTCCCCGATTCGGTGGATACATGGTCCGAAGAGCGGCGGCAAGCACGATCGAAGAGGCGCTGGACGGGCTGGAGCGGATCGGTGGTCACGATGGATGAGCCGCCGCGGATGCGCTGGTGGGGATGGGGCGATCCGGAGCACGCCTCCCGAGCGCTGAGCCCGCGCATGCTGGAGCTGTTGCGCGAAACGGTGGGAGTGGCGAGCACGCCGCGTCCGCCGGTCGCGCTGGGCGCGGTGAAGCTGCCGAAGGCGCGACTCGCCGAGAGCGCGAAGGCGAGTCTTCAGGCGATCGCCGGTAGAGACGGCGTGCGAGACGATCACTCGGAACGGGTGGGACATGCCGCCGGGAAGGGGTATGTCGATCTCGTGCGCATGCGCGCGGGCATTCCCGAGGGCGCCCCGGACGCGGTCGTGCTGCCTACAGGACACGAGCAGGTGCGGGCGGTGCTGGAGGTGTGCGCCCGACACGGGCTGGCGGTCGTGCCGTTCGGCGGGGGGACGAGCGTAGTGGGTGGCGTCGAGCCGCTGCGGGACGGGCACGCGGGGGTGATCGCGCTGGACATGCGCCGGATCGGGAGGTCGTGGAGCTCGACCGCGAGTCGAAGATCGTGACGGTGGGCGCGGGCATGCGCGGACCCGAGCTCGAGCGGTGGCTGGCGGCGGAGGGGCTGACGCTGGGGCACTGGCCGCAGTCATACGAGTACGTGACGCTGGGCGGATGCGCGGCGAGCCGCTCGGCGGGACAGGCCTCGAGCGGTTACGGGAGCATCGCCAAGATGGTGCTCGGCCTGCGGATGGCGGTGCCGGCGGGAGACATCGCGCTGGATGCGATGCCCGCGAGCGCGGCGGGACCGGGGCTGCGAGAACTGATCGTTGGCTCGGAGGGGACGCTGGGGGTGATCACCACGGTCTCGCTGCGGGTACGCGAGGCGCCGGCGAAGCGGGTGTATGAGGGAGTGATGTTCGAGAGCTATCCCGCGGGGATCGATGCTCTGCGGGCGATGGCGCAGGAGCATGCGCTCCCCGACGTCGCACGGCTGTCAGATGCGGCGGAGACGCGCATGTCGATGCTCCTGGCGGGGGACGGAGGGCTGAAGGGCCGGCTCGGGCGGGCGTATCTCGGTGCACGCGGATACGGGGAAGGACAAGCCGAGCGGTGCATCGCGATCGTCGGTTTCGAGGGAAACGCGAAGGAGGTCAAGGCCCGGCGCGGGCGCGCGCTCGCGCTGGCCCGCCATAACGGGGGGTTGGCGCTTGGGAGGCTCGCCGGGCAGGGCCTGGCTGAAGGGACGCTTCCAGGCGCCTTACCTGCGCGACGAGCTGCTGGATCACGGCGTGATGGTCGAGACGCTGGAGACGGCGACGCGCTGGTCGAACGTGCAGCGGCTGCGTGACGCGGTGGCGAGCGCGATCGAGGGGGCGCTGGCCGAGCAGGGGACGCCGGGCATCGTGATGTGCCATGTCTCGCACCTGTACGAGACGGGGGCTTCGCTGTACTACACGTTCATCGCCCGCCAGCGCGAGGGAGGGGAGATCGAGCAGTGGCGCGCGGTCAAGAGGGCGGCGAGCGAGGCGATCGTCACGGGTGGCGGGACGATCACCCACCATCACGCGGTCGGCCGCGACCACGCGCCGTGGCTGCGAGCGCGAGATCGGCGCGGAGGGCGTGGCGAGCATCGGGGCGCTGAAGGCGCAGCTCGATCCGGCCGGGATCATGAACCCGGGCAAGCTGCTATTTCGTCAGGGCGAACGCGCCGCTTAGGACGATGGGACCTGGGCTGGTGGGGTGTTCGCTGGTCTCGCGGGTGAGCACGATGTGGTGGTATTCGCTGGCGTTGGAGGGCAGCAGCGCGCCTCCCTGCAGGCGCCCGTTGGAGCCGACCGTCGGGGCCTTGCTGATCGCCTCGGCGCTGGTCGGGGAGTTGTAGAGCCAGATCAGATAGGAGAATCCCTGCGAGGGCGGCAGGTGTTCGGCGGCGAGGTAGAAGGCGCGCTGGGAGCCTTCGGCGAGGACCTCGGCGATGCCGATCGCTTTGCTCGAGGGTTCGGGCGAGGTCAGCGTCAGCTGGTTGGTGACGCTGGGGGTTTTCGACGAGGCGCTCGATTGCGTGCCCGTCGATGCGGTCGGCGTCGTGCTTGTGGAGGTGTTGGTGGCGGTGTTCGGGTGTGAACTGCCGCCGCCGCTGGTCAGCAGGACGACCACGACGATGATGACGACGGCTATCCCGGCGAGCAGCGCCGCCCCGCCGCGCCTGGAGACGGGCAGCCCCGGCGGCGCGCCAGAGGCGTCGCCCGGCGGACCGGCGCTCTCGGCGGCTCGCGTGCCCCGCGCGGAGGGAGCGGGCGCGGACTCCAGTCCCCCCGGAGTGCTGGCGGGCGCGGACTCCGGTCCCCTCGGAGCGCCGGCGAGCGCATCGAGCGCCGCGTGCGCGCGATCGCGGACGGCGCTCTCGGGGATGCCGAGCAGCTCGGCTACCTGGGCGTAGCTCTTGCCGCGGTCCACGAGCAGGGACAGCGTGGCGCGCAGGTCGGGGGGAAGATCGTCGAGTCGCGGCATGGTTGTGCTGAGGGTTCGTAGGCTATCGTGGCGCCGCGATGGCAACGCCGAGCTTCCCCACCGCCGAGCAGCTGAACGAGGCGGTGGCGGGGTACGATCGCCTCTACGGCTTGGAGCTCCTCGAGTTCTCGGAGACCGAGGTGCGCGCCCGGGTGGCCGTGCGCGAGGAGATCAAGCAGGGATGGGGTTGGTGCACGGCGGGCTCTATGCGTCGCTGGCGGAGTCGATGAGCTCGCTGGCGACCGCGGTGGCGGTGATGAGAGAGGGCAAGGTGGCGATGGGCATGTCGAACAGCACGAGCTTCCTGCGGCCGATCACGCAGGGGACCGTGCACGCGCACGCCAAGCGGCTGCACGGCGGGCGCACGACCTGGATCTGGGATGTGACGTTCAGCGACGACGAGGGCAGGACGTGCGCGGTGACACGGATGACGATCGCGGTACGGCCGCTGCCCGACGCCGCCTAACCGAGCGCCTTCAGCGGGTTGGGCACCTGCGAGGGGAGGGGCCGGGAGCCGAAGCCGATGTCGGGCAGCCGCGCGGGCAGCGGCGAGAAGGGTGAGGCGGGATAGTTGATCGGAACGGCCGTGGCGGCGGCGGCGAGGGCCAGGGCGGGGGTGTGGGCGTAGACGTCGAGGACGACCGGGCCCGTGGGAATCGAGATCGCCTTGCCCCGCTCGGCGAGGAAGCCGGGGACGCCGCGCAGGGAGATCGTCGTGCGGGAGGTGGGGGAGCCTTCGCCGGGCACGAAGCTGTTGTCCGGGGAGGTGACGATCTTCAGCGGCGTCACGCACGTGGACTGCCCGCCTTCCAGGCAGTCGCCGTACTGGACGGTGAACGACCCGCTGGGGTCGCGCAAGGCTTCGGTGATGGCGAGGTCGTGGAACGTGCTGCCCAGCCAGTAGACGGGGTAGGGCGCGAGCACGAGGCTCTCGAGCTCGTTGTGCGGGATCGGCTGGTCCTGGATGGTGTTGCCGCACGCCCCGAGGACGAGCGCGCAGAGCGTGCAGGCGAGCGTGGCGAGCGCAGGTCGGCGGCGCATCACGAGGTCGGCGGCTCTGTACTGGTTCGTGATGGGCATGCGCCGGTCGCGGCCGAACGCGCGCGTGGTGACCTTGATGCCGGGAGGGGCCTGGCGGCGCTTGTACTCGGCGAGGTCGACGAGGCGGATCGTCCGGTCGACCTCGGGCTCGGGCAGACCGTCGGCGATCAGCTGCTCACGACTGTGGTCGAGCTCGATGTAGCCGTGCAGGATGCGGTCGAGCAGGTCATACGGCGGCAGCGAGTCGTCGTCGCGCTGGTCGTGGCGCAGCTCGGCGGAGGGGGCGCGCGCCACGATCGAGGCGGGGATCGGCGCGGATGCGCGCGACGGGGCGCCCTCCTCCTCCTCCTCCTCTCTGCTCGGCAGCCGGCGAGGCGCCGGCGGGCGAGTTGCGCCACTCGCACAGGCGGTAGACGAGCGTCTTGGGCACGTCCTTGATGACGGCGAAGCCGCCGGCCAGATCGCCGTAGAGGGTGGTGTAGCCGACGGACATCTCGGACTTGTTGCCGGTCGTGAGCACGAGCCAGCCGAACTTGTTGGAGAGCGCCATGAGCAGGTTGCCGCGGATGCGGGCCTGCAGGTTCTCCTCGGTCAGGTCTGGCGCAAGGCCCTCGAACTCGGCGCTGCAGGGTGTGCATGTAGGCGTCCATGACCGATGCGATCGCCAGCTCGTGCGTGCGCGCGCCGAGCGCCGCGGCCAGTGCGTGGGCGTCTGACTGCGTCGCAGCCGAGGAGTAGGGAGAGGGCATGATCGCCACGTTGACGCGCTCGGCGCCGAGGGCGTCAGCGGCGAGGCATGCGACGAGCGCGGAGTCGATCCCGCCGGAGAGGCCGAGGACGACGTGGGAGAAGCCGTTCTTGTCCACGTAGTCGCGCAGGCCGAGCTGTAGCGCGGCGTAGACCTCGGCCTCGACGGGCGCGAGAGGCTCGTGCAGGCGGTTTGAGCTAGCGGCCGGCGGCCCGGGGGGAGATCGAGATCGCAGACGAGCAGGTCCTCGCTGAACTGGCGCGCGCGGGCGATCGTCGTGCCGGTGGGGTCCAGGACGAAGGAGTGGCCGTCGAAGACGAGCTCGTCCTGGCCGCCGACGAGCGCGCAGAAGGCGACGTGGGCGCCCGACTCGATCGCGCGCGAGCAAACAGCTGTTCCCGTTCGGCGCCCTTGCCGGCGTGGTAGGGGGAGGCGGAGATGTTGATCAGCAGGCTCGCGCCGGACGCGGCCTCTTCGGTCGCGGGCGGGCCGGGCTGCCACAGGTCCTCGCACACGGTCAGGCCGACGCGGTGGTCGCCGACCTCGATCGTCGCTCCGCGAGGAGCCGGGGGTGAAGTAGCGGCGCTCGTCGAAGACGCCGTAGTTGGGGAGGTGGAGCTTGCGATAGATCGATTGGACGGCGCCGTCCGCGAGCACCGCTGCGGAGTTGTAGACCCGACCGGAGTCGAGCTCGGGAAAGCCGACGATCGCGGTGATGCCGTCGACCTCACGGGCGAGATCGTCCAGGGCGGAGCGGGCGTCGGCGAGGAAGTGCTCGCGCAGGAGCAGGTCCTCGGGCGGGTAGCCGGTGAGGGCGAGCTCGGGAAAGAGCACGAGCTCGGCGCCGGCCTCGCGCGCGGAGCGCACGCCGGCGAGGATGCGATCGGCGTTGGCGGCGATGTCGCCGACCGTGGCGTTGATCTGGCACAGCGCCAGGCGCATCGCGGAGCGAGCTCTCCGTCAGCCCTGCTTGGCGGGCTTGCGCGGCGGCGCGGCCCTGCCCCCGCCCGCCTTGCCCGCGGCGCGGGCGCCGGGCGGCGCGGACCCGTTGGTCGAGACGGCTTTGCGCGACGCTGCTGCCTTGGTGGCGGACCCGGACCGTTTGCGGGCGGGGCGGGCTGCACGCCGGCGGCGCTGGCCAGGGACGCGATCGCCTGATCCAGGTCGCGCGCGATCGCCTCCAGATCGGGGACGGCGTCGTAGTCGGAGAGCAGGCCGAAGCCGAGGTGGCCGTCGTAGCTCATGACGGCGATCCCCAGCGCCTGGCGGCGGGCGAGCGGCACGACCGGATACAGCCGGCGCAGGCGGCGGCCGAGCAGGTATAGCGGGAACTGCGGGCCGGGGACGTTGGTGACGACGAGGTTGAAGTAGCGTTGGCGGGCCTGCAGGCGCGCGGCCTGGCTGAGGATCGTGGGCGGAGCGAAGCCGGCGAGGTTCGTCAGGACCTGCGCGCCGACGGCTTGGCCGGAATGCTTGAGGTCCTCCATCGCGTCGCGGATCTGCGCCAGACAGTCGGCCGGGTTCTCGACGCCGACGGGCAGGGGCGCCCACATCGCGGCTACCTGGTTGCCGAGGGCGCCGCGCTGGGAGTCGGCGCGGACGGAGACGGGGACCATCGCCTTCAGCACGAGTCCGTCGGTGTTCTGGCCCTGCGCGCGCAGGTAGCGCCCGAGGGAGAGGCTGACGGAGGCGAGCACGACATCGTTGAGGGTGCCGCCGAGCGAGTCCTTGACCGCCTTGAACAGGGCGAGGTCGGCGTCCACCCAGGTGTAGCGGCGGTGCGGGCCGATGTCGACGTTGAACAGGCTGGGCGGGGCGGGCGCGCTGATGCCGGCGAGCGTGGTGGCGCCGACGCTGGCGATGCTGTCCTTGACCTGCGTGGCGACCTTGCGCGGCGCACGCAGCAGCGCGCGCGTGCCACGAGTCATCTCGGCGGGGACGGTCGCGCGCTCGAGCAGCGCCTCGCCGAGCAGCTTGGCGTAGCCGGGCAGCGGCCTGGCCGTCCACGGCGCCGGCGGCCTCGACGTGCCGGCCGGCTCGGGGGAGGTGTCGAACAGGACGGTCGTGATGTCGACGCCGGAGATCCCGTCCACGAGCGCGTGGTGGGTCTTGGCGATCAGCGCGAACCGCCGGCCGGCCATGCGCTGCACGAGCCAGATCTCCCACAGCGGCTTGGAGCGGTCCAGGCGCTGGGAGAACAGCCGCCCCGCCAGCTGCTTGAGCGCGGCCTCGTCCGCGGGGCGCGGCAGGGCGGTGTGGCGGATGTGGTAGCGCGGGTTGAAGTGCGGGTCGTCCGTCCACAGCGGGCGTCCCTGGCCCAGCGGCACGTAGGCCAGCCGCTGGCGATAGCGCGGCACCAGGTGCAGGCGGCTGAGCACGTGATCGGTCAGCTCCTTGGGCGTCGGCGCGAGACCCTCGAAGACCATCACCGAAGCGACGTGCATGTGCGCGGTCGAGTCGTCCTCCAGGTGCAGGAAAGCTGTGTCGAGTGCGGACAGGCGGTCGGGATTGGCCACTGCGGTGATTGTCGCGGGTTGGGGGGCTCGCGTCAATGCGGGCGGGAGGATCCCGGGTGGAGAGGCGATCAATGTGGTTTGTGTGGGGGTAGAGAGAGTCAGAAGAGGCGGGACAATGTGGCGAGGGTATCGCTTATCAAGAGTCGCTACGACGATGGGCAGCTCTGACTACAAAGTGCTCGCGAGCCACGACCGCGAGGACGCGCCGGCTTGCGCGATCCACAGTTCAGTGGTGGGCTCTCGGGCTCATCGGCGCTCGTCGCAGGAGGGTAAGGGCGCGACAAAGGGATCGACGGTCGGCTCTACTTCTTTGACGAGGGCAACGAAACGCGAAGAGGTATCGTCTCCGTCAAGGCTGGCAAGGTCCAGGTCAGCCATGTCGCGATCTCGTGGAGTGCTGCAACGCGACAAGCGCAGATCGGTGTCTTGATCTCTAACGAGCCAACCTGGCCGATGCGCCAAGAGGCTGCAGCCGCAGGGTTCTACTCCAGCCATGGGGCCAGCATCAAGGGTGCAGCTCCTAACGGTTAGCGAACTACTCGCAGGCAAGACCATCGATATGCCTGCCGTGGCGCGCATATGACGCAGGTCGGGCGGGACAATGTGGCGAGGGTGGGACTCAGTCGCCGCCGCGTCCTGAGGCGTGCGAGCGATACGGGAACGCCAGAGGCTCGCTGCGCTTAGCCCTTCGGCGGCGGCGTGTTCTCCGCCCGGTGCAACAGCCGATCCCAGGTGCTGCGCTTCGGGACCGGTATCTCGACCGGCTCGTAGCGGCTTGCCCGTCTTCGGGTCGATCCCTTTGGGCTGGGTCGGCTGCGTGGGCTTCATGTCACGCGGGTCCATGTTCGTGTCGCGCGGGTCCGTGTCCATGTGCCCAGGCTATCTTCTCGCCCTCCCGCTCAAAAGTGCCTGGCTTCGCGAGCGACACGGCGTCGAAGTTGAGCACGGTCGCCAGCTTCCCGAAGTCGCCAAAGTTGTAGTGGAGCACGCCAACGTCTGCCTCTTGCGCCGAGGCGGCGATCAGCACGTCGCCAAGGTCCGCGCGGTGATAGCCGCCACCGCCTTTGGCGGCTAGCTCCTGGATCGCATTGAATGCGGCCCGATATGCGGCACTCCGCACCGACACTTCCTTGAGTTGATCAAAATGCCGCACCCCAGGATTCGACCTCAGCGTTGTTCTTCGCGTGATGCAGAAGCTCGAGCCGCACAATCGGGCTGAGCAGTAGCTGGCCACGACGCATGGCGTCGGTCCATTCGCTCGGCGTGTTCTCAAGCGCCTTGGAGCGCTTGATAGCTGTCCACGCCGACGTATCAACTATGAGCCGACGGCCCCCGTAGGGCGCCTTGGCTCCCCGCTCCTGTCGCCTCTCCTCAACGCCTGCGAGCCGCAAGTCTCGGTAAAGCAATCTCATCCTCGATGTTCGCCATCGCGCGCCAGAACGCAGCCTCCACTTCGCGGCCCTTACGCGCGCTCCACCTACGCCTATAGCGTAGCCCGCACACCCGGCGAATCCCCCGCTGCATGGCACCGCGAAGCACTCGGATCACTTCGGACCGTGCTGCCCTGTCACGGGCTCCGTAGTCTACATTCTACATACCTATTGGACAATGTGTGACCCACCTCACACAACCCCGTCCCCACGACCAGCTAGCCTCCTACGACGTTCGACCTGCCGAGTCGCGTCCGTGGATGGATGCGAGCGGGGGACCCACTGCCGGATCGCCTCTAGGACGAGGCTGAGCCGGATGGGGCGAATCGGCCGCTGATGCGGCTGTAACGCCCGGTAGATGCGCGCTCGTTGCGCGCGGACGCCGCTCGTGAGCCCGACAGCTAACCCCGTAGGCGGACACCAAGGAGGCATCCCCTCGATGTACGTCCCTGCGACGTCCGCGCAGCCTGCTGCGCCCGCAACGCCCCTCGTCCCGATCGAAATCACGACGGGCGGATCCTCACCCGGCATCATCGCCGGGCTGGCAGGACTGGGAGCGGCGCCCGCGCACGTCTCGCTCATCGTTCGCCGGCCCGACCTGAACGTGCTGGCCGACCACGCGAGCACGGTCAGGGGCACGCTGGAGCCGGACCTGGCCGGACGGGTGGTGGAGCTGCAGGCGCTCGGCGCGCGGGGCTGGAGCACGCTCGCGAGCACGCGCACCGGCCGCGGTGGGCGCTTTCGGCTGCGTTACGTGCCGCGCCGTACGGGCAGCGAGCGCGTGCGGCTGCGCTTCGCCGGCGACGCGGAGGATATCGAGTGCCCGTCGTCCGCTCGGGCGCCTGAACGTGTATCGCCTCGCGGAGGCGTCCTGGTACGGGGGCGGCGGCGGATCTGGCGTGCGGCGGGGAGCTGACGAGCACGACGATGGGGGTCGCCAACAAGACGCTCCCGTGCGGCACTCTGGTCACGTTGCGCTACGGCGATCGCAGCGTGCGGGTGCGGGTGATCGACCGCGGCCCGTACGTGGCCGGGCGCGAATTCGACCTTACCGAAGCGACCAAGCAGGCGCTCGGGTTCGGCGACACGGGCGAGGTGTGGAGCACGCGCTGACGGGCGCGGCTCGTCGACTGTCGCGCTGGGAGCGTTCGTGCAGGGCTTGGCATCGGCGGTGACCGGTCGTTGAATGCACCGACGTGAAATCTTCGCGCGTGCATATGTGGCTGGACGGCTCGGGCGACTGGGCCTGGCCCGGAACGGGTGGGGGCGAAGCGGCGGTGGAGCTGCTGCCGCCGCCATGGGTGCCCGCGAGCCCTCGCCGCGCGGAGCCGGCGATACCGCAGGCGCGCCGTCCACAGCGCGGGCTCGCGCGACGGTATGGCGCGAGCCTGCTCCTCACCATGTTGGCGGCCGCGTGCGTCGGACTGGCGTTGGACGGCCGGACCGACGTCGAACGTCTCGTCGGCAGCGCGATCCGCTTCGCGTCCCTCCGCGGCCGAGATTACGCTGGAGCGCTCGACCGCGAGTCCTCTGCAGTCGTTGCCGACGATCGTGGGGGTGAGCAATGACGCGGCGGGCAGCTCGATCGACTCGACCAGCTACGTCTCGCGGGCGCTGGGAGGCGAAGGCTCGTTCCTGATCTACCTGCCGCCGGGCTACGCGAGCACGACCATGCACTACCCGGTCATCTACCTGCTGCACGGCGACGGGGAGAGCGACGGCTCGTTTTTGCAGATCGGGGTGCAGGGCACGCTCGACCGGCTGATCGCCCGGCGCACGATCCCGCCGGTGATCGCGGTGATGATCCAGGGCGGGCCGGGGTCGAACAACTGGCTGAACCTGGGCGCCAGACGCTACGAATCGTATGTGCTGGAAGTGCAGCGGCTCATCGACCGGATGCTGCCGACGATCCCCGACCGGAGCGCCCGCGCGATCGCCGGGTACTCGATGGGCGGCTACGGCGCGATGCACATAGCGCTGACCCATCCGAGCGAGTTCGGGACGGCGGAGAGCTGGCTCGGGTTCTTCAACGGCCTGGAAGGCCAGGCGCGCGCCGACCGCTCGGTGATCTCACGCCTGGGCCTGCGCGCGTACGTGTATGGAGCCGCTGAGGACGTGATCGCCGATCCCTCCGAGAACACCCCGTTCGCCGCCGCCCTGCGAGCCGATGGAGCCGACGCCCACAGCGCCGTGTATCCCGGAGAACACGACTTCGCGACCCTCGAAGCCCACCTCGAACACATGCTCGCGTTCGCGGGTCGTGGGTTGGCCCGAAAGGTGGATTGATAGACGGATATCGATAGAGAAGAGATGAAAGGAAAAGCTTCGCCGTCAGCTCTCGGCGACGTGGAGCACCAGCTTGCCCGTGTTCTCGCCGCTGAAGAGCCGCAGAGCGTGTCGGGAAAGCGCTCGATGCCGCCCTCGGCGATGTCCTCGCGCGAGGACAGCTCCCCGGAGGCGACCCAACCGCCCAGCGCCTGGGTGGCCTCCGGGAGGCGGTCGAGGTAGTCCGAGAACACGAAGCCGGTCATGGACGCGTGGTTGACGAGCAGCGACATGTAGTTGGACGGGCCGGTCATCGCGCCGGTGGCGTTGTACTGGGAGATGGCTCCGCAGATCACCACGCGGGCATGGCGGGCGAGGTGCGCGAGGGCGGCGTCGAGTATCTCTCCGCCGACGTTGTCGAAGTAGATGTCGATGCCCTTCGGGCAGTGCTCGTGCGAGGCCAGCGGCGACGTCCTGGGACTTGTAGTCGATGGCGGCGTCGAACCCGAGTTCCTGCACCACGTAGCGGCACTTCTCGGCGCCGCCGGCGATCCCCACGACGCGGCAGCCCTTGAGCTTGGCGATCTGACCGACCACTCCGCCGACGGCACCGCCGGCGCCCGACACCACGACCGTCTCGCCCTCGGCGGGGCGGCCGATGTCGAGCAGACCGAAGTAGGCGGTCATGCCCGGCATGCCGAGCGTGCCGAGGTAGGTCTCGAGCGGGGCGAGTCCGGTGTCCACCTTGAAGAGGGCGTTCCCGTTGGCGACCGCGTACTCCTGCACACCGAGCAGCCCGGTGACGTGGTCGCCGACGGCCAGATCGGCATGGTTGGACGCGATCACCCGGCCAGCCGCGAACCCGCGCATGACGTCCCCGATTTGGACCGGGGGGATGTATGAGCGACTCTCGTTCATCCACCCGCGCATCGCCGGCTCGAGGCCGATGTAGCGAATCTTGACGAGTGCCTCGCCATCGCCCGGCTCGGGGACGGGCTCCTCGGTGTAGGACCAGTCGCTGCGCTTCGGCAGGCCGACCGGGCGGGCGGCGAGTCTGACCTGGTGGTTCACGGCGTCCATTTCATTTGCCCTTCGTTGGTGGGTGGACCGCCTCGGCGGGGGCTCGCGCGAACCATACGTCAACTATGCTCGAACGCCTCATGGACACCGATCGCCAAACCCCGCCCTCGTCCGCGCCTGCAGGTTCGCCGCACTCCAACGGGCGGTTCGCTGCCGAGCGGGACCTGCGGGACATGCGCTCTCTGTACTACAAGTACTTCGGGGACCGGCGCAAGGAGCGCCAGCTGTTCTCCGCCGGCTCGTTCTTCGTGACGTTTGCGGCGGTGCGCGGGATCACTCATGCGATCAGGGCCGGGCGGGGGCCGTTCAGGAACATCACCCCGGGCGGGCGGCACATCCACCACATGACCTTCGGGATCGCCGGCCTGCTGACGGTCGGGTACCTGTGGCTGCTGGAGATCGGCATCAACGAGGAACGCTGGACGTCAAGAGTGACCGCGAGCGCGTTTGGGAGCGGCGCGGCGCTCACGCTGGACGAGTTCGCGCTGTGGCTGAACCTCGAAGACGACTACTGGACCAAGCAGGGCCGCGAGAGCATCGACGCCGTCGTCCTGTTCGGCTCGCTGCTCACCCTGAGCGTCCTCGGCAAGGGCTTCTTCGCAGAGCTCTTGCGAGCCAGGCGTCTGAGACTCCATCGAACCCGCCGCTCCCGGCGCCACAGTTCCGGATTGTCCCCAATCGTATTCCGGATTGTCCGCGTGCCGGGATTCCGGCTGAGCACTGCCGATGTCGATTGGGACGCGTTTGCATCTGCGCTGCTATCGAGCCTGGGAACGTCGTGGCTGGTGGGTGCGACTCAGGCGGTGATCTGCTCGCGCTCGGCACGCTCGGCTTCGGCGACCATTTCGGCGGCGCGTTTGGGATCGCCGAGGGCCAGCAGATGCGTCTGCTGGGCGATGTACAGGGCGGCTGCCCGGTCGAGCGGGACGCGCTTGCCGTCGATGACGGCGTGGATGCGCTTGCGAGTGCCGTTGCTGTTCAGAGCGCCGTTGTTGGTGTGCTCGGTCATGGTTCAGGGATAGGACGTCCGTCAAGCGCTCCCGGCGTCGCCGATGATCTCGGCGTTGGTGATCGAGAGATGTTTGTTGGAGTGGGAGATAGAGATTCCCAACCGCGACGGCGAGCAGCTCGTGATGCGAACTCCAGGTCGTTATAGCCGTCCTCGGGGAAGAGCTCGCCGAAGATCTCGCGGTGCCACGAGCACAGCAGTTCGGGGGGACATCTCGATCGGCCGGGACTTCGCGACGGGCCCGAGCTTCACGAGCAGCTGGGCCAGCCGGTTGACGCTGATGTCCCAGGTTTCCTCCGGGGTGTGTCCGGCAGCGCAGAAGAACGGCGACTCGGAGTCGTCGCGGAATCCCCGGAACGGTGCGCCGTGGCTCGGGTTCATCGCACGGGACTGTAGGGCGCGCTTCGGGGCTCGGCGAATGTGCGCCCAGCGTGCTCGTGGCGCCCGCCGGAAGGAGCGCTAGATTCGGCCCAGATGCCCGTCGAGTCCTCATCCGAGTTGAGCACGGCCCATATCGACTGCGACGCCTTCTACGTCTCGATCGAGCTGCGACGCCATCCGGAGCTGCGTGGCAAACCAGTGATAGTCGCGGGGAGCGGACCCGGGCGGTCGTGACGACCGCGAGCTACGAGGCCCGCAAGTACGGCGTCGGCTCGGCGATGCCCGCCGCTCGGGCACGCCGGTTGTGCCCACAGGCGATAGTGCTGCCGCCCGATTTCACGACCTATCGCGAGGCATCGCGCGAGGTGATGGACATCGTGCGCACGCATGTCGAGCGGGTCGAGGTCGTCGGCCTGGACGAGGCCTATCTCGACCTGAGCGGGTTGTTCTCGCCACGCGCGGCGATGCGCCGACTCGTCGCGGAGATCAGGGATCAGACGGAGCTGACGTGTTCTGTGGGGATCGGGCCGAACAAGCTCGTCGCGAAGGTTGCCTCCGACGCGGAGAAGCCGGCGGGGTTCGTCGTGCTCACGCGCGAGCAGGCGTGCGCGCGCTTCGCGCAGGCGCCGCCCGGGCTCGTGCCGGGGATCGGCCCGAAGACCGCGGCGCGCCTGGCTGAGCTGGGACTCACCACGCTCGCGGACGTCGGCGCGGCGCCTGAACACACGCTCGTCGAGCGGTTCGGCCCGAACCTCGGGGTCGAGCTGGGTCGCCGCGCACGCTTCGAGCACGACGGCGTCGTCGGTGCCGCGCGCAAGGTCGTCTCGGAGTCGCGCGAGCGGACGTTCGACTACGACGTGCATGATCTCGCTCTGATGCGCGAGTCGCTGAGCGTGATGGCCGATGAGCTGTGCACGAGCATGATCGCACACGGGCGCAGTGGACGCACGATCGGGATCAAGGTTCGCCTCGACGACTTCACTACCGTCACACGCGCCCACACGATCGAGGCGCCCACCAACGACGCCGAGCTCGTGACCGCCGTCGCGCTGCGCATGCTCGCCGAGTACGCGCCCCCGCGCCCGGTGCGCCTGCTCGGCGTGCGGGTCGCCGGGCTGATCTCCTCTGCCGAAGCTCCCGCGACGTCGAGCTTGACCGCTGCCGAAACAGTTGACAGTCCCCCCGAGATGTCCCACTCCTCCCATTCGCCCTACTTGCGCAGAGCGCTGGACCAGCTCTCGCTGCACATATAGGATCAGCCGATGCCGCTGGCCCGCGCGGGTGAGATCGAGCTCAGCTACGAGCGTGCCGGCTCCGGGCCGCCGCTGCTGATGATCATGGGGATGAGCGGCACCTTCTCTCACTGGGACGCCGGGTTCCTCGACGATCTGCGCCGCGACTTCGACACGATCGTCTACGACCATCGTGGTGTGGGCGCGAGCAGCCGCCTGGAGGGACCGATCACGACCGCCCAGCTCGCCGAGGACACGGTGGGCCTGCTCGACGCGCTTGAGGTCAATCCGCGCACGTGCTGGGCATCTCACTGGGCGGAATGGTCGCGCAGGAGCTCGCTCTGACCAATCCCGAGCGCATCCGCTCACTCACGCTCGGCTGCACCTACTGTGGCGGCGAGGGCAGCGCGCTCTCCGCTGAGGGGTCGGGCTCCGAATCGCTGAAGGAAGGGCCTCGGGCAACCGCGAACGTGCTATTCGCGCCTCCTGGGAGGCCAACGTGTCTCCGGGCTTCGCGGCCGACCCCGGCCTGGGCGTGTTTTCTGGAGGTTGGGCTGGCCGGCGCCGTGGCCCTTGCGGTGATCATGGAGCAGGGGCGGGCGATCGTCGAACACGACACCTCGGCGCGCCTGCACGAGATCGCGTTGCCGACGCTCGTCATCCACGGCACGCTCGACGAGATGATCCCGGTCCAGAACGGCCCCATGATCGCCGGTCTCATACCCGGCGCGCGCCTGGAGATCTTCGACGACGTCGGCCACCTGTTCTACTGGGAGCGGCCCGAGCGCTCGGCCGAGCTGATTCGGGCGCACGCGGCCGTGCATGCCTGAGCGCCCAGCCGCCACCGAGCTGAGCGTTCTCACAGACGACGGCGTCGAGCTGTCCGGCCAGCAGACGGGTGAGAGCTCGTCGCCGTCATCGCCCCCGATCGTCCTGCTGCATGGTCTGACCGCGACACGCCGCTATGTCGTGATGGGCTCGCGCGTGCTCGAGCGCTCGGGCCTGCGCGTGATCTCCTACGACGCGCGCGGCCACGGCCGTTCGGCCCCCCCGCCGAACCCCGGCGCATACGGATACGAGCGCCTGTCGCGCGACCTGCTGGCGATCCTCGACGCGCTCGACATCGAGCGAGCCATCCTCGCCGGCGCCTCGATGGGCGCGCACACGATCGCGCGGTTCGCGCTGCGCCATCCCGAGCGTGTCGCGGCGCTGGGATTGATCACACCAGCCTACGATCCCGCCGCCGACACGACCGGACCGGACGCGTTCGCCGAGTGGGACGCGCTCCGCGGGGATTGCGCGAAGGTGGGGTGGAGGGGTTTCTCGCGGCGTACGACTTCTCGCCCGTGCCCGGCGCATGGCGAGCGACGGTCGAAACGGTCGTTCGCCAGCGGCTGTCGGCCCACGACCATCCCGAGGCGGTGGCGGACGCACTGGAGGTCGTGCCGCGCTCGCGCCCATTCGAGAGCATCGAGGAGCTGAGCGGCATCGAGGCGCCACGCTCGTGATCGCAAGCCGCGACGAGGCCGACCCTGGCCACCCGCTCGCCGTGGGGGAACGCTTCGCGCGGGCGATCCCCGGCGCGAGGCTGATCATGGAGGATCCCGGCCAATCGCCGCTCGCCTGGCAGGGGGGACGGCTCTCGAAGGCGCTGCTCGAGTCGCGTAGTCGTTTAGGCCATACGTGATAGCGTACGAACGTATGCCAGAGATACGCGACTGGGACGGGCAGGCCTACGTCGGATCTCGGGACCGATGGAGGCTCTGGGCCAGGCGGTGCTCGACCGGCTGGCGCTCACCGGCGATGACGGTGCTCGACGCGGGCTGCGGCTCGGGCCGGATCACCGAGACGCTGATCGAGCGGCTGCCGCGCGGCAGGGTCATCGCCGTGGATATGTCCGAGTCGATGGTCGCGGCGGCCCGCGCGCGGCTCGGGCCCGGCGCGGACATCCGCCGAGCGGACCTGCTGGAGTTGGAGCTGGACGAGCCCGTAGACGCGATTTTGTCGACCGCCACGTTCCACTGGATAGCCGATCACGACGCGCTGTTTCGCCGCCTGTACGGAGTCCTGCGTCCCGGTGGGCGGCTGGTCGCCCAATGCGGGGGAGAGGAGAACATCACCAAGCTGCGCGGTCGCGCCGCCATGGTCATGCAGCGCGAGCCCTACGCGGAGCGCTTCCGTGACTTCCGGCCCCCGTGGAATTACGCCAACGCCGCCGACACGCAGGCGCGGCTGCGAGCGGCCGGGTTCGCCACCGCCGAGTGCTGGCTCACGGAGGCGCCCACCGAGCCCGAGCACCCGCGCGAGTTTTTGTCCACGATCGTGCTGGGCCCGCACGTCCAGCACTTGCCCGAGCGTCTGCGCGAGCCGTTTATGGACGAGGTGATGGCCGAGCTGGGCGAGCCGGTGATCGTCGACTACGTGCGCCTGAACATCGACGCGACGGCTTAGTTTCCGGGGAGAGTGGAAGTTGGCGGAGAAGTGGAAAGCCGAGGGAATATAAAGATCAAAAAAGAACATTAGTATATACGTATATACCAGTGGAGTACCGGCAAAAAAAAGTTAATACGTCCCGCCCCCATATGCGCCCACCCCGCACCCTCATACCGCACCCTCATACACCTCCGCTCCGCTCAAGAGCGCGGCGTAGCGCCCGCCGCGCTCGAGCAGATCGTCGTGTGTGCCGCGCTCCACGATCCGGCCGGAGTCGAGCACGAGGATCTGGTCGGAGTCGCGGATCGTCGACAGGCGATGGGCGATCGCGATCGTCGTGCGACCCCGTGACAGCTCATCGAGCGCCAGCTGGACCGCGCGCTCGGTCTCGGTGTCCAGGGCGGAGGTCGCCTCGTCGAGGACCAGCACGGGCGGGTTGCGCAGGACGGTGCGCGCGATTGCCATGCGCTGCTGCTCACCGCCGGAAAAGCGGTAGCCGCGCTCGCCCACGGGCGTGTCGTAGCCATCGGGCAGCGAGGAGATCAGCTCGTGGATCTGCGCCGCGCGCGCGGCGTCTTCGATCTGCTTGTCGCTGGCGTCCGGACAGGCGAAGCGCAGGTTCTCGCGGATCGAGGCGTGGAACAGGTACGTTTCCTGGGAGACGAGCCCGACCGTCGCCGCCAGCGACTCCTGGGTCAGGTCGCGGATATCCACCCCGTCGATGCTGACACAGCCGCGCTGGGGCTCGTACAACCGTGCGACCAGATATGCGAGTGTCGTCTTGCCAGACCCGGTCTCACCCACGAGCGCCGTGCGTGTCCCCGCCGGGATCTCCGCCGTGATCTCTTCGAGCGTCCACGGCGAGTCAGAGTCGGGGTCGTAGCGAAACCACACGTCGTCCAAGCGCACGTCGCCGCGCACTCCGCTCAAGGTGCGCGCGTCGGGGCGCTCCTCGATGTCGACGGGCAGGTCGAGGTACTCGAAGATGCGCCCGAACAGCGCCAGCGAGGTCTGGACTTCGAGGCCGACCGACAGCAGCTGCTGCATCGGGAACAAGAGGCGCGTCTGCAGCGTCGTGAACGCGACGACGGTGCCGATCGAGATCACGTCCTGGCCGTGGACGATCGAGTAGCCCGAGAACCAGTAGACCGCGGCGGGCATGATCGCGAAGCTCATCTGCACCGAGGCCATGCGCCAGCGCCCGGCCATCCGCGCACGCACCTCAAGGTCGGCCAGTTCGCTCGACTCCGAGCTGAACCGGTTCACCAGCTCGTGCGAGCGGCCCATCGTCTTGCCGAGCAGGATGCCCGACACCGACAAAGACTCCTCGACGAGCGTGGACATGTCCGCGAGGCGACCCTGACGGACCGACTGGATGCGCCTGCGCTCGTTGCCGACGCGGCGGGTCAGCCACACGAAGAACGGGAGCAGGATCAGCGAGAACACGGTCAGCTGCCAGCTGAGCGCGAACATCGCCACGATCGTCGCCGTGACCGTGGCGACGGTGGACACGGTCGAGGTGGCGGTGCTCGTGACGACGTCGTCGATGCCGCCGATGTCATACGCGATGCGTGCCTGCACCTCTCCCGAGCGGGTGCGGGTGAAGAACGCCAGCGACATGCGCTGCAGGTGCGCGTAGACGGCGGCGCGCAGGTCGTGCATCACGCGCTGGCCGACCTGGTTGGATATCAGCGTCTGCGCGACGCTGATCACACCGTTGATGATCGCCAGCGCGATCATGCCGGCGACCAGCCACGTGAGCAGGGTCAGGTCGTGCCCGACAATGCCCTTGTCGACCGCTTCGCGCAGCAGGAATGGCGAGGCGACGCTGAGCACCGAGCCGAGCACGATCAGCCCCAGCAGCAGGCCGAGGCGCAGCCGGTATGGGATGAACAGTCGCCCGATGCGCCGCAGCGAGACCGGCCGGTCGGGAATGTCCTCGGGGCGCAGCTCGGGTTGCTCCGAGCGGCGGCCTCCGCCACCGCCGCCTCCTCCACCGCCTCCGTGCCCCTGAGCGAATGGCTGACTGCTCACGGGGCTGACTTTAGCCGCCGGGTCGTAGGCTTAACGCGAGATGAGCCTGTCCGCCTCACAGTCGCGCGTGCTCGGATGCCTGCTGGAGCGGCGCCCATGAGCCTCGTCCACCCGCTCATCGCCGTCGCCTCTTCCACGGACACCGCCGGCGGCGTCGGCATCCCGATCGCGCTCGCGGCCGGGCTCGTGTCGTTCATGTCGCCGTGCGTGCTGCCGCTCGTGCCGGGGTACCTGTCGACCGTCGTGGGGGTGGCGCCCGCGGACATGCGGCACGCGGGGGCGCGACGCGTGCTCGTGCCGAGCCTGCTGTTCATCGCCAGTTTTTCCTCGATATTCATCCTGCTGGGACTCGGTGCGACGGCGATCGGCTCGACGCTGAACGACCACAAACAGACGCTCGAACTCCTCGGCGGGATCGTGATCGTGCTGATGGGCGTCGCGTTCCTGGCCACACCGTTCGTCGATCGGCTCAACTTCCAGTGGCACTCCGAGTCGCTGATGCGACTGGCCGGGCGCGGCGGTCCGCTGATCGCGGGGGCGGCGTTCGCGATCGCGTGGACGCCGTGCACGAGCATCACCCTCGGCGCGATTCTTACGCAGGCCGCGGTCTCCAGCTCGGCCGCCCACGCGGCGCTGCTGCTGGCGTTCTACTCAGCGGGCCTGGCGATACCGTTCCTTTTGATCGCGCTCGCGTTCGAGCGCGCCACGAATGCGCTTCAGGTCGTCAAGCGCCACTTCCCGATCGTGATCGGTGTCGGCGGCGCGGTCATGATCGCCCTGGGCCTGCTGATCCTCACGGGCGAGTTCACGACGCTCAACTCCCAGGCCAACACCTTGCTGCAGGGAACCGGCCTTGACGTCTCGGGCGTCTGACGCATCTGACGCCGCGCAGCGCACGGCCCTGGCGTCGGTCGCCGCCGCGGCGGCGCTGGTGGCGATCAAGTTGGTCGTGGGTCTGCTCGCGCACAGCCTGGGGCTGATCGCCGAGGCGATCCACTCGGCCACCGACCTGGTCGCGGCGCTGCTGACGTTCTTCGCTGTCGGCGTCGCCGGGCGTCCCGCCGATCGCGAGCATCCCTACGGCCACGGCAAGGCCGAGCACCTGTCGGCGCTCGGCGAGGGCGCGATCCTGATCGTCGCGAGCATCGCGATCGCGTATGAGGCGATCGGCCGACTCGCCGGGCACGGGCCGACGGCGGACGCGCGCTGGTACGTGCTGGCGGTGATCGGCGCGGTGATCGTGATCGACGCGGGCCGCTCGCGCACCCTGCACCGCGCCGCGCACCGGCACTCCAGCGCCGCGCTGGGCGCGAACGCGCTGCACTTCACGCTCGACCTCGTCGGCTCGGTGGCCGTGTTGATCGGGCTCGTGCTCGTGCGGGCCGGGCATCCGCAGGCCGACTCGGTCGCGGCGCTGCTCGTAGCTGGGCTCGTGCTGTACTCGGCGGGGAGGCTGATGCGCGGCAATGTGCGCGTGCTGATGGACAGCGCCTCAGGACCGGCCGAGCGGACCGCGCGCGCCGCAATCGCGGGCATTGAGGAGCCCGTGACCCTGAGCCGCCTGCGCATGCGCGAGTCGGGCGGGCGGCACTTCGTCGACGTGGTCGTAGGCGTGGAGCCCGACGCGGACCTCGCCCACGGCCACGCGGTCGCCAGCGCGATCGAGGAGGCGATCGCCCGCGACCTGCCCGGAAGCGACGTGGTCGTGCACGTCGAGCCCGACACCGCGCTCGGCTCGCGCCACCTCAGCCACGGTCCCCGCGCGGTGCTGACGCTGTGCCTGGGGCCCGATCAGACGCTCGCCGACGCGCGCGCGCTCGCGGATGAGCTCGAGCACGAGATCAGGGCCGCGCACCCGGACGTGATCGACGTGTCGGTGCACACCGACCACGATTAGCAGGGCGTCGTCTTCCCGGGGCGTCGTCTTTAGGCGTCTGTCCCGGTAGTCGGATCCAGCGAAACCAATCCAGCGAAACCGAACCCAGCATCACCTTGACTAATGTCTTGGCATGCCATACTCTTTGTTCATGGCAGTCCAAGGAGGTGTTGCGCTCACCGGCGGTCGAGGACTACTCGAAGGCGATCTTCTCGCTGGAGTCACGCAGCGACGAGCCGGTGTCGACGAACGCCCTGGCCGAGCGATTGGGCATCACGCCGGGCTCTGTCTCGGCGATGCTCAAGAAGCTCGACGAGCTGGGGCTGACCACTCACGTGCCCTACCGGGGAGTGCGCCTCACCGCCGACGGGCGGCGCCTCGCGCTGGAGGTGATCCGCCATCACCGGCTGCTCGAGAGCTTTCTGGCCGACGCGCTGGGGATGCCCTGGGATCGCGTTCACGCCGAGGCCGAGGTGCTCGAGCACGTGCTCTCCGAGGATCTCGAGGCAGCTGATCGCGGCCAAGCTCGGGCAACCCCACGGTGGACCCCCACGGCGACCCGATCCCGAGCGCCGAGCTCGAGCTCGACGAGCGCTCGACGCGCAGCCTCGAGAGCCTGGCAGGCCGGCGAGGAAGGGGTCTTCGTGCGCGTCTCGGACTCCGACCCGGAGATGCTGCGCTACCTCGCCGGCTGCGGGATCTCGCCGGGAGACCGCTTCGCGGTCCGCGAGCGCCAGCCCTTCGGCGGCCCGCTGTTCGTGCGTCTTCGGAGAGCGCGAGCACGCGATCGGCGGCCAGCTCGCCGGCGCCATGCGCGTCGAGGTCGACCAGACGCCTCAGCAGAGCCGCGTCAGTGTCAGCAAGGAGCCACCGATGGCCACGACTGAAGCCGCCGCCTCCCCCGGCCTCGTCCTGCCGCCGCTGACCGAGGAGGACACCGCACGGTCTCGGGACCGCTCGCGCGTTCATCACGCGCGCAGGCACCGCAAGCGCTGGCATCTGCTGTGGCTGCTCGTCGGCCCCGGGATCCTCGCGATGCTCGGCGAGAACGACGGGCCGAGCATGATCGCCTACGCCGCCGACGGCGCGCAGTACGGGCTCGGGTTCTTCGTGCCGTTCATCCCGGTGCTGTTCGCGATGGCCTTCGTCTGCCAGGAGATGTGCATGCGCGTCGGCGCGGTCACCCACCGCGGCTATGGCGAGCTCGTCCTGCAGCGCTACGGAAGGGTCTGGGGCTGGTTCGGCGCCGGCGATCTCACCCTCACCAACCTCGTCACGCTCGTCGCCGAGTTCGTCTCCATCCGCGTCGGGCTGGCCTACTTCCACCTCGGCTCCGGCGTGGCCGTCGCGCTCGGACTGGCGCTGGTCGTGTTCACCCTCAGCGGCGGGCGCTACTGGCGCTGGGAGCGCATCGTGCTCGGCCTGGCGCTCTTCAACGGCCTGTTCCTGGTGGCGGCGATCCTGGTCAAACCCCACGTCGGAGCGATCGCCAGCTCGTTTGACTTCAGCCCCTTCCCCGGCGGGAGCTTCAACACGCTGCTGCTGCTGCTGGCCTCCACGATCGGCGCCACGGTGACGCCGTGGATGATCTTCTTCCAGCAGAGCGCCTCCGCCGACAAGGGCATGACTCCCCGCGACGTCAAGCACGGCCGCTATGACACCGCGGTCGGCGCGGTTCTGGCCGCGATCTTCGGGGTCGGGGCGCTGATCGCCGGGGCGGCGCTGCTCACCCACGACGGATCGGGCATCCAGGGGTTCGCGGGCGCCGGGTTCCCCGAGGCGCTCGAGCACGTCGCGGGCAGCGCCGTCGGCACCGTGTTCGCGCTGGGACTGATCGAGGCCGGCGCGGTGGCCATCCTCACGATCTCCGCCAGCACCGCCTACGCCGCCGGAGAATGCGTCGGGGTCTCCCACAGCTTCAACAGCTCGCCGCGCAACGCCGCCGTCTTCTACGCCGCGAACATCGGGGTCGCGCTGCTCGCCGCGGTCGGTCATCCTGATCCCGGGCGCGCCGCTGCTCTCGATCGCGCTCAACGCCAACGTGCTCGCGACCGTGCTGCTCCCCGTCAGCCTGGTCTTCATGGTCATGCTCGCCAACGACAAGGGGCTGATGGGCCGGTGGGCGAACAAGCGCTCGACCAACGCGATCGGGATCACGGTCATCGCGTTCGTCGGACTCTGCGGAGCCGCCTACGGCATCGACTCCTTCCTGCAGACGATCCATCTCATCGGCTCATGAAGACACGAGACGCCCATCATCGAACGACGCACACCAGAGCTCCGCGCATCCGAGAGCAGGACCTGCAGCCACAGGAGCGCTTCGAGGACGAGCTGATCATGCACCTCGAGCGCGACCAGTTCGTGGCCGAAACCTCCCGGCCCGTGCCGCGAGCCGCAGCTCAGCGCACGCGCCACAGCCGGACTGTGGGCGCTGCGCGTCTTCGTCGTCCTCGTCAGCCTGATGGTCATCTACACCTTCATCGACCAGCTGCGCTAGATCACGCCGGCCAGGACCGGTGCGATTGACCCTCGAGGACGTGCCTACCGCCGCCGGCTCTGTGCTTCCAGCGCCATCGCCTGGGCGACCTGCTCGCGCAGCTGGATCAGCTCGCGCCGGCGAGAGAGTACGAGCAGTGCGAGGAGGGCGACGGCTCCGAGGCCCACAAAGCCGAGCGCGGCCTCGAGCTTGGCTGTCAGGCTCGTGGTGACGAGCTCTCGCGGGGGCAGGCTTACGCGTGGGGTCGAGGTCGCCGCGGTCGGCTGGGCGCCTTTGGGACGGGGGCTGATGACCGGCTGGCGTCTGCTCGGCCATCGCCAGCATCTCGCGCGGCCCGACGCTGTTGGTGAGCGTGTTTTCGATCCAGTACGCGGCGCTCCCTTCACGCCAGGCGATCGTCTTGATCTGTTCTCCGGCGTAGAACAGCTCGTAGGTGCGCGAGCCGATGTGAGCCGTCTGACTCGGGTGGCTCAGCAGGGGCGGGTCGGTCCAGCCGCTTCCCTGCACGTCGTAGTATTCGCCCAGGCCTCCGCGGTCGATGACGATCGTGTAGATCGAGTGAAGGTGGCCTCGCCCGTCGTGGATGTCATAGACGTGCAGCATGTCCGGTTCGGCGCCCGCGAAGGTGTCGCGCGCGCGGGGATACTCGAGCGCGAAGGGCAGCTGCGGCGCGGCCGAGCGCGCCTGCTCGAGCGCTTCCGCGGAGGTCGGCGTCAGGTATATCCCTGGAGCGCCGCGGTGAGCATGACGGCGCGGGCGAGCGGCGCTCACCGCCTGGTTCAGCTTCTGCGTGTGGATCGCGGCGGTGCCGTGCAGGAACGAATGCACCGCTTCGCTGATCTGTTCGGGTGTGGCGGTGTCGAGGCTTGGGCCCAGGTTGACATGGAACGGCACCTGGCGGACCGGGTCGCCGGCCGCTTCGACCAGGAGCTCGAGCAGCTGCAGCACCTGTTCTTCGCCGTGCAGGTCGGTTTCCATGGCCTTGCCGAGGATCCGCTCGAACTTTTCGCGGTTTTCAAACAGCGTCGGGCCGTACTCCGCCTTGGTTTCGAGCAGGAACCGCTGGTCGCGGGCGTCGCGGATCAGCGATGTGCTTTCGTGGCGGTTGGAGACGAATTCGAGCGCCTGCTTGCCGCACAGCCGCTGATAGCCCGGCTGGAGGTTGATTTCGGAGTACTGTTCGGCGCCGGGTTCGCTGTTGCTGTGGTAGTAGCGCTTGTCCACGGTCATGTAGACGCAGCCCATTTCATTGACCGCGTGGGCGAATTTCTTGAAGTTCGTGACGAACACGTGGTTGATGACGGTGATGCCGAGCACGCGCTTGATCGTTTCGACCATCAGCTTGACGCCGCCGGAGGTGCCGCCGCCATTCTCGAAGCCGTACGTGTAGGCGGAGTTGATGCGATTCGTGATCACTTCCCCGGTGGGCGCGGTGAACGTGACCTGCAGCTCGCGCGGGATCGAGAGCATCGAGATCGTCGGCTTGCTCGGGTCGATCCGTACGAGCAGCATCTCGTTGGAGTGCGGCAGCACCGGTGCGGTCGTCGTGTGCCGGCGTTCGTCGTTGCCGATCAGCAGCAGCGTCTCCGGTTCGCCTTTGCTCGTGGGAGCGAGCACCTTCGGCGCGACCTTGACAGGCTTGCTCTGGTCGAGCGCTTCGACGACTTTGCTGACCTCGTTGCGGGCGATGGCGTAGGTCGCCCCGCCCGTGAGCAGGACGATCCCGACGGCCGCGAGCAGCACGCGCTTGGCCATCCACCAGGCACGACGCGGTGGCTCGGGTGCCATCCAGCTCGGCGGAACACCACTGGGAGGGGGCAGCGGGGGTGGGCTCGTCGCGGTGCTCAAAACGCTGGGGTGCCGGATGACATTATCGTGCGCGCCAGACTACCCCGCCGTGCTGACACTCTGCGCAGCACGCCCGAACCAGCCCGTGTCAGGCCGCCCGCTTCAGGCTGCTGTGACCTGCTGTGATCGCCCGCGCGCTCGGTAGCGCCGTTCCCACGCCTCCTGGTTGCGCTTGGCGTCGAGCACGAACGGCGAATAGGAGATCGCCTTGACGATCGCCCGGTTGATCTGCGACCAGGGGGAGGGGAGGGGGCGCAGCACATCCACGAACAGCACCACCCTCGTCTCGTCGGTGTCGTTCCAGACCTCGTGGTTGTACGTGTCGTCGAACACCAGGCTCTGGCCCTCCTGCCAATGGCGGATGTCCTCACCGACCCTGATCCGGCACGCCGGCGCGTCGCGGGGGACGATCAGCCCGAGGTGGTAGCGCAACACGCCCTTGTAGGGACCCCTGTGGTCGAGGATGTGCTTGTTGGGAGAGAGGATAGAGAACATCGCCGTCGTCATTCCCGGGATCCGCTGCATCAATAGGGCTGTCTGAGGGCACATCTCCGTGCCGAGCTTCGCCTCGAACCCGTAGCCGTAGAGGAAGAAGGTCTTCCAGCGGTCGTCGTCGGTGATCTCGATCTGGTCCTTGGAGATGTCCTGGAAGTTGGCGAGGTCGTCGCGGTCCTCGAGCAGCCGCTCGGCCTCCTCGCGGATCGTCTGCCAGTTCGCCTCGATCTCGGCGATCCACGGGAAGCGGTCGTTGTCGAAGAACGTCGCGTCGCCCACGAGCGAGCGTCGCCCGATGAACCGCTCGATCGGCGCCAGGATCCGTTCACCGGCGGCGATCGTCAGCTCGACCGTCCGCTCCCACAACGACTTCTGTGACATCCGCGCTTAGGCAGCCTCTCGTAGCGCAGCCATCTCGGGCGACTCCGCCAGCTTCTTCAGCGCGCGCTGCTCCAGCTGCGAGGCCCGCTCGGCGGAGAAGCCGAGGCGCTTGCCGATCGCGGTCAGCGTCTGGGGCTCCTCGCGGCCGGTGCCGAAGCGCAGGGTCAGCACGGTGCGCTCGGTTTCGGGCAGCTGGGCGATCGCCTCGTGCACGATCCGCTCGCGCTCGTTGTCCCAGGCGGTCTCTTCCGGCACCTCGGCGTCGGCGGGCAGCAAATCTCCAAGCGCGGTGTCGCCGTCCTCGCCGACCTGCTGGTCGAGGCTGACCAGGGCGGCGCGCTGGTGGCGCACCTCCTCGACCTGCTCGATCTCCAGGCCCGTCTCGGCCGCGATCTCCTCGACGGTGGGCTCGCGCCCGAGCCTGACCGACAGCTCGCGCTCGACCCGCCCGACCTTGCGCGAACGCTGGGCGACGTGGACGGGCAGGCGGATCGTGCGCCCGGAGTTCTCCAGGCCGCGCTGAATCGCCTGCCTGATCCACAGCGTGGCGTATGTGGAGAAGCGGAAGCCCTTGCGCCAGTCGAACTTCTCGGCGGCCCTGATCAGCCCCAGCATGCCCTCCTGCACGAGGTCGGCCAGGGGCAGCCCCTGGTTCTGGTAGCGCCGCGCGTTGGAGGCGACCAGGCGCAGGTTCGAGTTGACGAGCAGTTCCTTGGCCTGCAGGTCGCCGCGCTCGATCTTCTGCGCCAGTTCGATCTCCTGTGCGGGTGTGAGCAGGGGGTAGCGGCGCGAGTGCGCCAGCAGCTGGTCGACGGACTCGGGTATGAACGCGTCCAGCGCGCCGTTGGCCGCGCTGTCAGCCGGTTTTGTTGTGGTTCTCGGGGTTTTGCGGGGTGTGTCTGCCATGTCTGGTCCTTCTAATCCGATGCTTGCAGTCGGAATTATACGCCGCGATAGTTGCGTTGTCAACCATCCTGGGTGGACAGTCGATCTGGGTCTCGTTCGACAAGATGTACGCGGCTCCCTGCCGTTTGGTGCACTTTTCAGCACTCTTTCTGTCGGCTTTCCTTCCTCACGATCGATCTTTCCTTGTTGTTCCTGGACGTACTCGCACGACCTGCACGCGCGCGTGCACGAGGTCCCGGACCATATGGAACCCGCGAGGCCCGCTTAAGTCTCTGTACCCGGCTTTGCTCATGTCCTATCGCCGCTATGCTCGATCGATGGCCTCCGTGGACCTCTCCGGCCAGGTCGTCGCCGTCACCGGCGCCTCCTCGGGCATCGGCGAGGCAACCGCATTGGCGTGCGCCCGAGCGGGTGCGGCCGTGGCGCTCGCCGCCCGGCGCGCAGATCGCATTGAGGCGCTGGCAGAGCGTATCACCGCCTGCGGCGGCCGCGCGGTCGCGATCGCCACGGACGTGGGGGAGGAGGACCAGGCCGGCGAGTTCGTGCGGCGCGCCCACTCCGAGCTCGGGCGCCTGGATGTGCTCGTCAACAACGCCGGCGTGATGCTGCTCGGCCCGATCGAGAACGCGCCCACCGAGGAGTGGCGGCGCATGATCCACGCGAACGTGTTCGGCGTGTTGTACTGCACGCACGCGGCGCTGGGGCTGATGCGCGAGCAGGGCTCGGGGCACATCGTCAACGTCAGCTCCGTCGCCGGCCGCGTCGCCCGCCAGGGCTCGGGCGTCTACAACCTGACGAAGTGGGGCGTGGGCGCGTTCTCGGAGTCCCTGCGCCAGGAGGCCGTGGGGCTCGGCGTGCGCGTGACCCTGATCGAGCCGGGCGCCGTCGCCACCGAGCTCCCCGGCCACAACCGCCCCGAGGTGCTCGAGCAGATGGCCAAGCGCTTTGCGGGCGTCACGCCCCTCGCATCCGAGGACATCGCCGACGCGATCCTCTACGCGATCGGCCAGCCGCCGAACGTGAGCGTCAACGAGCTGCTGATCCGCCCCAGCGGGCAGGCGGGCTGAGAAGCGGCTGGGAGGGTCGGTCTGTCTATCGAACGGGCGTCGGTTCGGCTAGTGCACCGGCCAGTCGATGCGCTCGGCCAGATCGCTGACAGTTAGCTCGATCAGCCCGCTGCGCTCGATGGGGCGGTACTCGCCGTCTCCCAGCGCAAGCCAGTCGAGCGAGCGCTTGGCGGGGTCGAACGATCAGTACCTCATCGACGTCGTGGACGGCATAGAAAGGCAGCTTCTCCCAGCTCTCGTCGCCTGGCGAGACGATCTCGATGACCAGGGCGGCGGTTGGGTGCCACGTGCCGGAGGCGCCGGGCCGGTGCAGGGCGCTGTCGGGGACGCGGAAGTCGTGTTCTGACTCGCCGAGGTTGGACTGGCCGATCATGCGAAGGCCCGCCTGCTGGGCAGGGGGTCCGATGATTCTGTGGAGCTGGCTTTCGATGTCACCATGCCCATCGCTCGGTGCGGGGACCATGTGCAGGACACCCTCCCACACCTCGTCGAGGCGATCAAGACCCGAGCGGCGCCGGCGCTCGAGCAGCTCATCGAGCCCCGCCGTGGGAGGGTCCAGAACCACCGTACGCATGGGCGAAGCGTAGCGCGCAGCGACCTCCGCAGGCCGCCACGAATGCCTCCAAGTCCGCGAATCCACAGTGCGGCGGCGCACCTGTCGGGCGCATGTGCGAACATGTGTTCGTGCGCTGGTCGAACCTGACGCTGGGCGAGGAGGAGCAGCGCCGGCTGCCGGGGTACCGCGACGAGGCGGTCGTACGCCGGTTCGACGCGCCCGAGGCGCTCGAGACCCGTTTCTACGAGGTTCGCGCCCGCTCGGTGCTCAATCGCGTGCCCGGCGCCTCGCGGATGCCGTTCCGCTGGACGATTAATCCGTACCGGGGCTGCAGCGCATGCTTGTCCGCTACTGCTTTGCCCGCCCATCGCACACATATCTCGGCTTCGACGCCGGTCGCGACTTCGAGCGCGAGATCGTCGTCAAGGTCAACGCACCGGAGGTGCTGCGGGCCGAGCTGGTGCGGCCGTCGTGGAAGGGCGAGCACGTCGCGCTGGGGACGAACACCGATCCATACCAGTGGGTGGAGGGACGCTACCGGCTGATGGTGGGCATCTGGGAGGCGCTGCGCGACGCCGCGGAGGGGGGCAATCCCTGCTCGGTGCTGACGAAGTCGCCGCTGTTGCTGCGCGACCTCCCACTGATGCTGCAGATCGCCCAGCGCACGCACTTCAGCGCTTGCCTGTCGATCCCGACGCTCGACGAGAAGGCCTGGCGTGCCACCGAGCCGCACACCCCGAACCCGCGGGCGCGCCTGGAGGCGGTCGCCGAGCTCAACCGCGCGGGCATTCCCACGGGCGTGTTGATCGCGCCGCTGATGCCGGGGATCAACGACGCGCCGCACCAGATCGAGCCGCTGCTCGAGCAGGCCATCCAGGCCGGCGCGACGAGCATCGGCGGGGCCACGCTGCACCTGCGCGGGGAGGTGCGCGACGTGTTCATGGGCTGGCTGCGGATCCAGCGCCCAGACCTCCTCGAGCGCTACGAGCGGCTGTACAGTCGCGGCGCCTATGCGCCGCGCGAGGAACGCGAGCGCCTGGCGGGGCTCATGCGCTGTGGGAGGCATTCGACGCCCGGAGGGTTCAGGCGCGTGCCGGCGCCCATTCCACCGACCGCCCCGAAAACGCCGGACCCGCCGGCGCAGGAAGCCCTGTTCTGAGCACGTCTCGCACGGGGAAGGTTCTCGGGCAGACGGCGTCTGAGGGCATGAAGCGGGACGCGCTCGCGGGAACCCGGGATCGTGTCCGGCGTGCGATGATCCTGGCAGAGTGCCGTGGCGGGCCTAGACAGCGACGACAGGGAGGACGGACGATGATGAGCGCAACATCTACTGACAAGACCACCGGCGGGAGGCTCTCCGCCGATCGGTCGCGCTGAGCGTCGCGCTGGTCGCGCTGCTGGCTGTTGCCGGCTGTGGCGGCAGCTCGTCGAGCAGCGGTTCGTCATCGACCTCGACACCGACGCCCGGTACCACCCCGGCCACCTCTCCTCCTCTTCTTCTCCCTCTTCGTACTCACCACCGGGTGCCGGCCACGGCCAAGGGAGAAGCGCTGAGCCTGGAAGCCAACCACGAAGGCGAACTGAAATACAACAAGACCTCGTTGACGGCCAAAGCCGGGAACGTTTCGATCGACTTCACGAACATGGCCCCGCTCAGTCACAACGTCACGGTCGAATCCTCCTCCGGCGCCATCGTCGGCGCGACACCGACGTTCCAGGGCGGGACCAAGACGCTGTCGCTGAACCTCAAACCCGGCACGTATAAGTTCTTCTGCTCCGTTCCCGGCCACCGCATGGCCGGCATGGAAGGAACATTGACCGTGAAGTAGGAGCGACGCACGGCCCGCGAGGGCCCGCATCGTCGTATTAATGCAGGGATGGCCACCGGCGCGAGCATCCGAGCGGGCACGAACGGCGGCCCGCCCGCCTCGGATCGCTACAAGTGGGTCGCACTGTCCAACGTGACGCTGGGGGTGCTGCTGGCGACGCTCGACGGGTCGATCATCCTGATCGCGATGCCCGACATCTTCCGGGGCATCCATCTGGACCCGCTGGAGCCGGCCAACAGCTTCTACCTGCTGTGGATGATCCTCGGGTTCCTGGTCGTGACGAGCGTGCTGATCGTGAGCCTGGGGCGCCTGGGGGACATGTACGGGCGGGTGCGCATGTACAACCTCGGGTTCGTCATCTACACGCTCGCGTCGCTGGTGCTGACCGTGGATTGGATGACCGGGCGCGCCGGGGCCACGTACCTGATCGTGTTCCGGATCGTGCAGGGTGTGGGGGCAGCGTTCCTGCTGGCCAACTCGGCGGCGATCATCACCGACGCGTTCCCCGAGAACCAGCGGGGCATGGCGCTCGGGCATCAACAACATCGTCGGCGTGAGCGGGATGTTCGTCGGGCTCGTCCTCGGCGGATTGCTGGCGCCGATCGACTGGCGGCTGGTGTTTTTGATCTCGGTGCCGGTGGGGCTGTTCGGCACCGTGTGGGCATACCTGAAGCTGCAGGAGCGCTCAACGCCCAAACGCGCGCGCGTGGACTGGGGCGGCAACGTCACGTTCGCGCTCGGGCTGGTCCTGATCATGGTGGCGGTCACCTACGGCATCCGCCCCTACGGCGGCCACGCCACGGGCTGGACCAGCCCAAGGGTGCTCGGGCTGCTGAGCGCGGGCGTCGCGTGCCTGGCGGCGTTCGCGGCGATCGAGCAGCGGGTCGCCGAGCCGATGTTTCGCCTGCCGCTGTTTCGCATCCGCGCGTTCACGTTCGGGACGCTCTCGACGTTCCTCTCGGCGGTGTGCGCGCGGCGGCCTGATGTTCATGCTGATCATCTGGCTGCAGGGCATCTGGCTGCCTCTGCACGGCGTCAACTTCGCCGATACGCCGCTGCGGGCGGGCATCTACATGCTGCCGCTGACACTCGGCATGATGGTCGCCGGCCCCACCTCCGGGTACCTGTCAGACCGCTTCGGGGCGCGCTGGTTCGCGACGGGAGGGATGCTCGGCTCCGCGTTGAGCTTCTTCCTGCTGGGCCTGCTGCCGATCGACTTCCCGTTCCCCGCATTCGCGGGCGTGCTGCTGATGATGGGCATCTCGATGGGCATGTTCGCCTCGCCGAACCGGGCAGCCGTGATGAACAGCCTGCCGCCCCAGCACCGGGGAGCGGGGGGCGGGATGAACCAGACGTTCCAGAACTCCGCCCAGGTCCTGTCGGTCGGGATCTTCTTCACGTTGATGATCCTCGGCCTATCCTCGACGCTGCCCGCCACGATGCTTGCCGGCCTGCGTGCTCACGGTGTCTCCTTCGCCATTGCGCCACACCGCCGCGCACCTGCCGCCCGTGTCTGTGCTGTTCGCGGCGTTTCTCGGCTACAACCCGGTCGAGCATCTCCTCGGCCCACACGCGCTCGCCTCGCTCCCGGCCGCCGGCCGGGCGACGCTGGCCGGGCGCTCGTTCTTCCCGCAGCTGATCTCCGAGCCGTTTCGCACGGGTCTGCACGAGGCGTTCGCGTTCGCGATCCTCGCCTGCCTGATCGCCGCGGGCGCGTCCCTGATGCGCGGCGGGCAGTATCACTACGCCGCGCCGGCCACCCTCGGGACCGCCGACGCCGACGGGCAGTCCAGCGGCCTGATAGAAAATCTGGAGCGCGTATAACTATGGGTAGACACAAGACGGACCTGAATAGAGACGAGAAAGAGGATCAGAGATGAAGATCGGACGATTGCTGCTGCGGCTGACGGTGGGTGGGTTCTTCTTCGGGCACGGGACGCAGAAGCTGTTCGGCTGGTTCGGCGGCAACGGCCTCGACGCGACCGCCCGGCTTCGAGCACATCGGCCTGCGTCCCGGCCGGCGCAACGCAATCGCCGCCGGCGCGGCCGAGGCCGGGGGAGGGGCGCTGCTCGCGACGGGAATCGCGACGCCGCTGGCCGCCTCGGTTCTGACCGCCACGATGCTGACCGCGATCAAGACCGTGCACGCCAAGAACGGCCCCTGGGCGACCAACGGCGGCTATGAGTACAACGTGGTGCTGATCGCGGCGGTGCTGGCGCTCGCCGAAATAGGCCGTGAGCGCCCCGGCAGAGTGGCGGCCGGCGCGCTGCTCACTGGTGCACTCGGCGCGCTCGGGGCGCATTTGGCCAATGCCTCGCAGCCCGCACCGCCGGTCCCCGAGGCGGCGGGGGATCCCAATGGGACCGAGCCGGTAGCCCAGGACGAGTAGGCCAGGTAGCTTCGCGCCCATTGCAGTGTTCAGTCGGCCGTGGGCCAACCCCACAACTCGTACACGACCGGTGCGGCGAGGGACGCGTCGGCAATGCTCGCGACTGACGCCGGCACCCATCCACTCAAGGGCGCAGCGGCTGCCCAATACTCCGCAGTGGGTGATGACGTACCACTGGAGCCGCAGGCCGATGTCGCATGAGGCCCAGATGCGAAGCGAAGGCCTCACGCACAGCCTGCCCGTAAGCGACCTTGGACTTTTCTCCGGCGATGTCGTTGGGCGCAGCGGCATCACGTAGCCCGCAAAGAGCGTCAAGATCAGCGATCTGCCGTGGTGGCGCTTCCACTGTTTCTTCGCCCAGCGCAATTCGGCGCCGGTCCGGTACTGCTCCGGTCCCGGGCGTGCCATCACCAGCCCCTTCCTAGTCGGAGCTCGGGAAGACCATCTTCAGGCGCAGTCGCTCGGCCAGCAGGTCGGCGCAAACCTCGTCGGGGAGCTTGACGACCCGCCTTTCGACCCCCCAAGCGTCAAGGGCCTCTGCGAGCCACCCGACCACGCCGTCTGCGGCCTCCCGATCGCAGAACGCGATGATGAGCTTGCTCGCGGGCCGGCTTCGCCCCAGCGTGATGAGCTTCAACGCGTCGCCCATGATCTTGCGGCGCTGACCTCCCTTCGTCCCCCCTGGTGGGCGAATATCTCCACGAGAACAGACTCGTCCGGCCCGACGCCGTCCACGTCCACATGGGCACCGCCATCTAGCGACAACCGCTGTGGCGTCAAGTCAACGTCTAGCTCCTTGGACAGCCGTTGGCGGATCAGTTTCTCGGCTTTTTCGTGCGCGATAGCTCTGCCCAGATGCATGGGGTTATCTGGGGCGCTCATCGCCACAGCCTCCTTGGTATGTCGTGTTTCGGCGTCATGAGCATCCGTCCTATGCGACTTCGTCAAGTTCGCTGCCTAGGTTGCGATCCGAATAGATGGTGGGTCTAATCAGCCGAGGCTTAGTTAGCGCAAGCGACGCCGGCTTCTTCCCCTATTCGGTGAGTTTCGCTCGACATCGGGGAAGCGTACGCTTGAGCGGGGGTCACGCGCGCAGCGTCGTACAGAGAGATGCAAATGGACTGTTCTTTGCTTCCACCCTCTTGGTCGCCATCCTTCTCCATGAGTTCTAACTGTCCGAGACTCCAGCCGTTGTGTTCCGCCAGTATCATCTCTTCGGCTTGAACGGTATCGCTGCGAGCACTGGCCGTCGTTTCAGTTGGCGTGGTTGTTGCTGCGGGTGTCGCCTTGCTGGCGACGATCTTTGCGGATTCTCCGCCCTTCGGCTCAGATGGCTTTGTCGCCGTCGAGCCGCAGCCGGCGACTGCGATAGCGAGGCTGAGTACGGCGAGGGTAGTGATCGATAGGCGCTTCATTGCCTTCGCTCCGTGTTTGGGCCTCATGGGAGCGGTATCGGCCATCGCGGGCAGGTTCTCGAGGGCTCTGAATGGCTCCGTGAGCCCCAACCCCACCTGGGACCTGGACGATGCCCGCGACGTTGATGCCCACCGCTGGCACGTACCCGTTCAGGGGGTCGCAGGCTCGTTTGGGCGCAGTGACTGGGGCTCAGGGTCCGGCTGGGAGGATTGATGGCAGCGGCTGGCCTGAGCGGGCGGCGGTCGCGGCGTGGATGAGGTAGTCGAGTACAGGTCGGTCTTGCAGGCGCAGTGTCTCGCGGACTGAGAGGATTCGCTCGACCCAGCGGTTGTCTTGTTCCGATTGGGTGCCGCTGGACGCGGCGCATGATCACTGCGTGCCTGAGCGCTCGCTCGGCCGCGTTGTTATCCATGGGTATCTCGAGGTCTTTCACGTCGCAGAAGGTCCACAACGCGTCGTATTCACCGAGTAGTCCTTGACAGAAATTGGCTGTCCGCGTGTGACGGCCTGAAGCGCCTTGCTCAAGTAGCCGATGTCCTCGATGTCTACATCGATCTGCGCATCAAGCCACAGCCCCGCAACGGAAAGCGCCATGCCGCCATCGAGGTCCATGAGGCCGCCGGCTCGGCGATCCATGTGCAGTTAGGGCAGTTATGTGCTATGGTGGTCGGGCTATGCCGAAGACTCTTCATTTCGACGCGACTACGCAGCGGGACGACATTCTCGATGGGGTCAAGCGTGCGCTCGAGGAGATCGATCTCGAGGATGGCCCCGTGTCGGTGTCGATCGTGGGGGAGTCGGAGACGATGTCGCCCCAGCAGGCCGCGGACTTCCTGGGCATTTCGCGCCAGCACATGACGCGGCTGCTCGACGCGGGCATGTTGCCGTTCATGCGTAAGCCGGGTTCGACCCACAGGGTGATTCCCTCGCGCGCCGTTGTTGAGCTTGCCGGTAGCCGCAAGGCGGCAAAGCGGCGGTTGGATGACTTCGCGGCGAGCATGAACGACGCCGGCGTCTTTGAGTAGTGCCGCCGAAGGCTGTCCTCGACACGAACGTCGTCTTCTCCCGGGTGTTGCACGAGCTGCTCGGTCGTGCCGCCACGACGGGCGACCTTCTGGAGTTTCTCTGGAGCGAGGAGCTCGTGCAGGAGACGATCCGGGTGTTGATGGAGGAGAAGAATCTCGACCGCGAGCATGCGGAGATGTGGGTTGGGTTGATGACCGATGCGTTTCCCGCGGGCCGCGTCGATATTTCCAAGATCCCGTCTGATCTGGACCTGTCGGCGTTGACGAGCGATGAGGATGACCAGCACATCTGTGCATTGGCAGTCGTCGGCGAAGCGGATTACATCTTTACTTTCGATAAGAGCTTCAAAGTTGAAGGTTTGGGAGCACTCGGTATCGATGTGGTTGAGCCCGACGTGTTCTTGTCAAGAGAGATAGATAAAGACCTCGATCTGTTTCGCGACATCCTCACCGAGCAGGCAGCGGCATGGGGAGGACGGACGATCGAAGAACTGATCGGCGCGATCGAGCGGACTGGCACTCCGGCGTTCGCCGCGAAGGCCAGAAAGCTCTTCGGCGAGGAGTCGGAGGAGCGACGGGCATGACATCCGGCGCGCTGTCTCACCGACGCAGGACCGGCGCTGAAGATCGAGGGGGCCGTCCGCTGAGCCTGAAGCTCGGCCGGGGCGAGAAGGCTCGGTAGCGGTTACCCGGGCCAGATCTCGACGGCGGTCTCAGGCCAGGGGCTCGCGTGTGAGATAGGCGATGAGGTGATCGAGGGAGACGAAGCGCACGCGCGTGCCCGTGTAGGTGCGTGTGTAGGGGCGCTCTATGTCTGGGGCCACGACGAAATTCTCGCCTTGCGGGTAGCCGCGGCGGAATGCGAGCAGCGCGGAGGGATCGAACGACGCGGCCTGCCACTTGCACTCCAGCGCGATCGGCTCGTCTCGGCCGCGCTGCGGTAGCACGAAGTCGACCTCGGCTCCGCGCTTGTTGCGCCAGTAGCGGAGCGCTCGGTGCTGTAGGCGGCCTTGAATCTCGTTCAAGACGACGTGCTCCCACAAAAGGCCCATGTCTTCTGGGCGCAGGCTGGTGATGCCGCGGTGGTAGCAGACGAAGCCGGTGTCGAACCCGTACACCTTTGGCGCCGCGACGATCTCGGTCGGGCGGTGGGTGCTGTAGGGGCGCACGACATGAGCCACGAATGTTGCCTCGAGCGCCGTCAGGTAGTTGGCGATCGTCTGGCGCGAGACCTCGCACGGGGCGGCGAAACGGGTGGCCTCGAACATACCTCCGCTTTGAGTGAAGAGCAACTCGGTGAAGCGCTGAAATGAGGAGCGGCGCTCCAGACGGAAGAGCTCCTGGACGTCCTTGGCCCAGTAGGCGTCCATCCACTCCTGGAACTCGCGCGCGGGCGGCTCGTCTGCGAGGTAGAACGGCGGCAGGCCGCCGTGCAAAAAACGGCGCTCCAGGCCGCTGCCGCCGAACTCCTCGACGTCCGCGAGCAGCATCGGGGTCAGCCACACGGTCTCCTTGCGACCGGTGAGCGTGTCCCGGAACTTCGCCGTGGCCTCGAGCGTGGAGGAGCCGGTGGCGAGGATCTGCACGTCGGGAAAGTGATCGGCGGCGATCTTCAACAGCTCGGATGGGTTGGCGAGGCGGTGCACCTCGTCGAGGACGATACGGCGTCCTCTCAACTCGCCGAGAAACCCCTCCGGATCGTCCATCTGCCGCCTCGTTCGCGGCAGCTCGCAGTCGAAGTACTCGATGTCGTCGAGACTCCGGCACAGACACGTCTTGCCCGCCCGCCGTACGCCCGCAAGCCAGACCACCGAGCGTGCGCGCCACGCGCGCTGCACGCAGTCCAGCCAGAATTCTCGCTGTACCATACGACGCTAAGTTAGCATATAGTACTACTATCTGCTATCCGACCGACGTTCAGTAGCGTGTAACGCCTCAGGGTCGCGTCCACTCGGCGTCCGAATCGGACACCAGGTGAGCGGCGAGCCCGACCGCCAGGACGAGCGCGACCGCGACCGCGATGGCCGAGGCGACGGATACGTTCAGCACAAGCAGCCCGCCGATCAGCGCACCAGCGAGCATCGCCGCGATTGCCAGTGCGCGCCGTCCCAGTCTGGAGCCGGCGCCGCCCACGATGGCGGCCTCGGAGGCCAGGCCGGTCAGCGTTTTTGTCAACACGCTCGTGGTCAGATCGGGTACGGCCAGGCGTTGGGCAGCGGCGTTCTGCACGCCCATCGCGAGCGCCAGCAGAGCGGTGATCGTCAGGCGGATGCCCCGATCGGGCGGCGTGGCGGCGAGTACCGCAACCAGCAGGGCCACCGCCATCAACGGCGCCTGGGCGACGCCGGTGGCGCGCAGCATGCGCCCGCGATGCGCGGAGTGACGCCCCCCGAGCCATCCGCCGCCGAGCGCACCGAGCAGAAATGCGCCGAGCGCGATCAGCGATGAGCTCAGCGACAGCCCGCTCGCGCCCGCCAGCGCGAAGCCGACGAACACGACGTTGCCCGTCATGTTCGCGACGAACACGTGCCCGAGCTTCAGGTAGCTGGCGGCGTCCACCAAGCCCGTGACGACCGTGAGCGCCACAAGCATCGGCGAGAGCGGTCCATGACGATCCCCCGCGGGTGGCCACAGCGTGTGTCTGACCTCCTCCAGAACACTCATCGCGCTACGCCGTCAGCACGGTCTTGACGCTCTCGACGCCGAGGAAGTGCTCACGCAAGGCGCCGATGGCATCGTCCAGCGGCGCGACGTTCATGGGGATCGCCTCCGGATGCAGGCGCCCGTCGACCATCAGGTCGAGAACCTCGGGGATCAGGGCCCGCGCGTGGGTGCGCCCGACATGGAAGGTGGCGTTGCGGACATACATCCTCAGCAGCGGGATGCTGCCGCTGCGGTGCAGCCCGCCCGAGCTGGTGCAGACTCCGTCGGGGGCGGTGTTGGCGAGCGCGAGACCCTCGTTGGCGTTGGTGTCCACGACCAGCGGGGCGGCGCGGCGCCGGCGCAGCCGGCGGGGATGCAGCGCGTCCATGCCCAGACGCTCGGCATGCGCGCGCACGCCGGGCCGGGCGTCGGCGAAGGTGATGTTGCGGGCGCCGTACGCCTGGGCGATCAGGCCGGTGTAGAGGGGCAGGCTGGCGGTGAACAGGGTCCTCGGGTCGGTGGCGCCGAGAATCAGCACCTCGCTGTCGGGGTCGTCCTGAAGCAGGGGCGGCAGATGGGGTGCGATGTGGCGGTAGGCGTCGCAGACGTTGTCGGCGACGCTGGCGGCGGCGACCGGGTCGATGCCCTCGGGAAGCGCGACGAGCATCGCGTCGGCGTAGGGCACGGCGAGCTGATCGGAGAACGCCCCGCCCCAGTGGCCGGCGCTCACGCCCATGCCGTACATCGAGATCGGCGGGACGCCGGTGCAGCTGCCTGTGCGCCCGGCGCGGCACGGCGCGCAGACGCCGCAGTTGATCTGAAACGGGACGACTACGCGATCGCCGGCCTTCACGGTGGCGACCCGCGCGCCGACGGCGAGAACGTCGGCGACGCATTCGTGCCCGAGGTGCAGCGGCAGCGCGAGCTGGGTGGCGCCGAGCACGAGCGGGCAGTCCAGATCGCACGTGGAGGAGGCGATTGGGTGCACGATCGCACCGTCCGGGCCGGGCGGCGGAGGGGCGGGGACATCGCGCCAGTGCAGCCGCCCGCCGGGCGCGGCGATCAGGGCGCGCATCCGCGGCCGCGAACGCCGGACCCGCTGGCGGGCGCTGTCGCCGGCAGTCGCTGTCAGCCGGCGCAGCCGCTGCCCAGAGTCGCGTTCCAGAATGACGGGCGCGGCGGCCGCGGCGCCGGGCGAGAGAAGCCCCGCGTAGTGGCGCACCCATCCGCGCGGGCGACGTTGATGGGTCCGCCCGCTCACGCTCGCCGCCGGGATCTGTGGGGAGCGAGCCTCCCGAGCATCCGGCTGTCCCGCCCGGTCACGTCGGTCAGCCCATCACATCGACGATGTCGCCGATCTGCAGCATCCCGAACACCGTGCGAGCGGCTTCGATCGGCAGCTCCACGCAGCCGTTGGACTGGGGGAAGCCATACGATTCGCGCGGATAGCCGTGCACGGCGTCGCCGCCGTTGAAGTAGTTGACCCAGGGGACGTCCGGCACGTCGTATTTGGCGCCGCCGGGGTCTTCGCCGGCCATCGTGGTCGATACGTAGCGGGCGTAGATGGGAAAGATGCCGGTTTGCGTTTCCGCACCGGCCACCCCGGTGTTGACCAGGGTGCTGAACGGGACGCGATCGCCGCGGTGCAGGTAGAGCCGCTCGGGCTCTGACTCGGACACGGTCACCCAGGTGTAGGACTGCGGGTCGCGGCGACCGGCGCTCTCGTCATACAGCAGCGATGCCCACGTGGCGGCGTTCGGTTCGCCGGTCGAGCTGCGAGCCGCGGTCGGCCTGGTAGACGGTCGAGCGCACCGCGCGTGGTCTCGTCCAGCTGGCCGGTCTGGGCAGCGGGGCGCATCGGAGGGGTCGGGCGCTAGCGCGCCGCGCGGTGGATGAAACGCGTGTTCTGCCGCTTCGCGCCGGGTCTCCCGGCCGGAGGCGATGTGGACGTCGTACCGCGGATGGAGCGCGGCGCCCATGTAGCCGAGTCGCGCCAGCGATTGCTGCAGGCCGGCGATCGGCGGGCAGGCCACGTGCAGGTCGGATCGTCTGCCTGCGTCCCAGGGGGGCGTGGGCGGTGGAGGTAGTGCCCGCCCACACCGTCAGCGCGTAGTCCGAGCAGGGTTCGAGCGTGGAGGCGGGCGTGAACACCTCGGAGTCGCCGGCGATGCGCCAGCGTCCTGCTACCCGCGGGCTGAGCATCGGCGCCGGCGAGGACGGATACACGGGCGCCGACAGGATCACCGTGAGCGGCTGGGCGCCGTCGGCGATCGTGCTCGCGGGGAGCTTCGCCAGTCGCGTCGGGGGCAGCGGTGCGCTCGTGGGGGTGGGGGAGGAGGGTGCGCTCGGCGCGGGCGCCGCCGTGGCCATCGCCAGGGACGTGGCGAGCAGGAATCCGGCTCCCGTGACGCCTGTGATCGTGAGCCATCGACCGCCGCGGTTCATGCACTCAGGCTAGTGCATGGATGAGACGGGGGATGATGGGGGGACGACGGCGGGGCCGCACATGTGCGGCCCCGAGACACGCCGCATGCGGCGTGTCTGCATGAATTTTAGAGTGATGGAGGTCGTTCGAGGCATCCAGGCGCGCCGGCAACAGAAGCTTGAACTGATCCGCCCGGCGGCGGCGGCAGCAGCGCGAACAACCGCGGAAGAGCCGAGCGCTCATGGGCGCGGCGGGGTCTTCAGTCGCTGCGCCCGACCAGCACCACGACACGCGCGACGAACCCGAACATCGACAGCGCGCCGCCGCTCAGCGCGGTCGGTGCGGGTGCGTGCAGCGCTCTCGCCACGCGCGCCGCCAGCGTACGTGCGCCCGAGCCGTAGAGCACGTCGTCGTGGGCTCGGTGGCCCGTGACCGCGGTGCCGAGGATCGTCGCGCTCACCGACGGCAGATGCGCATGCAGCCTGGCCGCGACGCTCTTCAGGCGCGGCGTGCTCGCGAGCGGACCCTGGCTCGAGGAGTACAGGCCGGTCTCATCGACGAGCACGACGGTCGCGAGCGGGCGCGGCACGACGGCGGGCAGGTTCGTGGCCTGTCCGGCCGTGCCCAGGCTCGCGCTCACGCTGCCGCCGTAGACGCCACCAACTGCCGGGAAGGTGGCGCTGCCGTTCTGGAAGCTTACCTCGCACAGACCCTGTGCCTGGCGGGGCGAAGCCGGACACGAGCAGCTGACCGCCATGCTTGACGGTCTTGGGCGGGTTCGCGCCAGCCAGCTTTTGCGAGTCCAGGCAGTCGAAGCTCACCAGCGCGAGCTGGGCGTAGACCAGGACGCAGTCCTGCGGATCGTAGAGCTGACCGTCGGGCGCCAAGCCGCACGACTGTCCGGGGATCACCCACCAGGCGGCCGTGCTGGTCGCGTCCCACAGGACGGTGTCCCCATACCAGGCGTAGGCGAGCTGATTGCCCAATCCGATCGAGGCCAGGGTTTCGGACCATTGCGGCAGGGTCTCCTTCGACCAGCGTGGGCTCTTCAAGAACGGCACAGCCGCGGGCAGCGAGGATGGGGGCGAACCGGACCCCTGATAGGGCGCGCCGCCCGTGCAGACGTCCGCGGATGCGGCCGGCGCCCGCGAAAGGCTGAGCGCAAGCGCGGCGAGCGCCAGGGCGAGCATCGGCATCGCGCCGAAACGCCGGACGGCCGGCGGCTTGGACTCGACGTGCATTGTTGGCTTTGATCATTGCGCATTCGCAGTGAGCGTCGCATCGGAAGTACTTCACGATCGCGGGCTGAACATGCGTCCACGCCTCTTCAGATCGCTATTTGATGCGGTAGTCTTCGGCGCCAAGATCGGCAACGATCGGCGGCGTCGGGTGTCCACGAACAGATAGATGGGGAGGCCATGTTTCGCATCCATAGACAGGCGCGTACGGGTGGAAGAGGGATGACGACGATGCGCCCGGCGCTTCGCCGCAGCGCGCTGGTCGGTGCGCTCGCCGCCACCGCCGTGCTCGCGTTCGCGGCGCTCGCAACCTCGGCGTTGGCCTCGCCGATCGCCCTCGACGCCCCGGACAATGGAACTGCGCCGTTGGTCGCGTATGACCCGGTGTCGCAGACGACATACGTTGCCTGGGCGAATCCCCAAGGCCCCGGTGTTGACCTGTGCGTCCTGCCGGCGGGCGCCACCGGCTGTGAGGGCGGCGCACGGTGCTGCTCGAAGACTCGAAATTCCCAGGCTACTCGGACACCAGCGGCGAACCGGGGCTTGGGGGCTCGTCGTCCTGCCGGGCGGCGAGGTAGTGGTGATCGGCACGCCCGTCAGCACCGGCAGCGTCGCGTGGGAGTCGCCCGGCGACGGCTCGGCCTTCCTGTCAAGTAGCCATGGGCTGCAGAACGGCGGCAAATTCATCAGCCCAGTCTCGCTCTTCTACACGTTCGGCAACGCCGTCGCGCTCAGCAACACCGACGTCGGCCTGCTGGACGACTACGGCAACTTCTTCAGCGACTCGCCGTTCGCCGGCCCCGAGTCTCCCGCGATCTCGAGCCCCAACAGCAACCCGAGCGGTCAATACCCGCGGAAGGGCCTCGACACCAACGGACCGGAGATCGCCGCCGAGCCCGCGCCCGCGCCCGCACCCGCAGGCACCGACATCGTGGTCGGCGTCGGATCAAACAACAGCGCCGCCCAGCTCACGCCCACGGGCTGCCTCAACTACGCCGCCACCGGCTACGGCGTCTCCGCCGGTGAGGTGGACGGAACCTCCAAAGCTGGTGGCACCCTCAACGGCGAGGGTCTGCCGAATTATCAACTCCTCGCCTGCTCCGCTGAGGAACCAGTCCTTGCCAGCGGCGGTCAGAGTGGGATCGGTGTGCTCGAGGAGGAGGGCTCCGCCATCTCCGGGGCCGGGCCGGACTGGCAGATGGATTACCGCCCGTTCATCGCGACAGCCACCGGGGGCTCGTTCGGCCTCCCAGTTCGAGCTGGCCGATATCACCGGCGAAGTCCTGGATGGTGTCGACGCGCTTGACGTATCCGAGGACTCCGGCACCGGTGTATACGCCTTCTGGGAAGACGGCAACACGGTGCTCGATTACAGCTCCAACGGAGGCGCCAACTGGGGTGCACCCGTGCTCACCCCGATCCCCTACACAGCCCACGGCGTGATCACCGGCATCGGTGGCGGCAGTGCCGAGATCGCCTACGTCGACAATCCCGGCACTGGCAATCAAGTCTTCCTGCAGGCCGTCAGTTACCAACAGCTAGAGCTCAAACCGACCGCAATCTCGACCAGCCAGACCTCCGGCACAACAAGCGGAGCAAACATAACGATCCCTGCGGGCACGGTTGGTGAGACCGACAAAGCGACGATCAGCGGTGTGAACGCCGCCAGCGCAACCGGCACGGCCACCTACACGCTGTACGCGTCGTCCTCGTGCTCAGGAGCCCCCGTGTTCCAGTCCAGCGGGCCGGTGACCGGCGGAGCCGCAGCCTCGTCGACTCCGGTCACGAGCGCGCTCGCACCCGGTACCTACTACTGGCTGGCGGCGTACAGCGGGGACTCTGCGAATATGCCTAGCGCGAGCGCCTGCGGCTCAGAGGTGCTGACGGTCGCCGCAGTCGCGCCCACGTCGCTGCTCACGATCCCCAAGCAGACCGATGACGTTACGAGCAAGGGCAACATGTCCATCGCGTTGGACTGCGCCGGCGCGAAGTGCAGCGGCAGCCTGACGCTGGTCGCGAAGGTCAAGAAGACGACGGGCAAAGGCAAAAAAAAGAAAACAAAAACGGTGGTCGAGACGATCGGCAACGTCTCGTTCTCTTCGCTCGCCCTGGGTACGGACACGATCGCGATGAAGCTCAACAGTACGGGCCTGAAGCTGCTCGAGCACGACCACTACAAGCTGAGCAGCACCGGGAGCGCGACGTACCTCTCCGGCACGGTGTTCAAGACCACCACGGGCGATGTGGCGCTCAAGGGGCACAAGCCGAAAAAGAAGAAAAAATAGCGCTTGCCCTGACGGAGCTCCCGGGATTCCCGCAGGCTCAATGGGGGAGGGAGGGGAGAGAGAGGAGCGCATCAAGGGCGGCGAGCCCGTGATCCGAGGCACCCGCATCGATATACTCTGACTGCAGAAAGCAAAACATGATGGTGGCTTCCGCAGATCCGATATCGACCCGGGCGGCCGGGATCAGCGCGGCTCGCCGGCAGCGTCTGGAGCGCTTGCACCGCTCGTTCAGCGCCCCGTTCACGATCGCCGAAGCCGCCAAGGTGTTGGACGTCGCGCCTGCGGCGGCCGGGCGCGAGCTCGGCTACCTGAGCCGCCGGGGATGGCTGACACGGGTCAGGCGCGGCCTCTACCTGCCGGTACCGCTGGAGGCTCCTCGCTCCGGGGAGTGGACCGAGGACCCCTGGATCGTGGCGAGCAAGGCGTTCGCACCCTGTTACATCGGGGGTTGGAGCGCGTGCGAGCATTGGGATTCTCACAGAGCAGGTGTTCCGCGACGTCGTGGTCGTCACCTCACGCGCGGTCAGGCAGCGTCATCACGAGTTGCAGGGAATGCCGTTCCTCGTTACGGTCCGCTCCGCCGAGGCGATGTTCGGCACCCGCAACGTGTGGAGGCGCGACGTGCGCGTGGCGGTGTCCGATCCATCCCGCACGATCATCGACGTCCTCGACGACCCCGGTCTCGGCGGTGGCATCCGGCACGTGACCGCGGTGCTTGAGGAGTACCTGCGAAGCGAGCACCGCGATGATGAGCTGCTGATCGAGTACGGCGACAGGCTGGGGAACAGGACCGTCTTCAAGCGACTCGGCTGGTTGCTTGAGCTGCTCGGCATCGACGGTCCGCTGAGGGATGCGTGCTCAACCCGGCGCAGCGCCGGGTTGAGCAAGCTCGATCCCACCGTCTCGGGAACGGGTCGCATCGTCCGGCGCTGGGGGCTGCGCATGAACGTCGATCTGCAGAGCCGTGGTGAGGACTGATGATCTCGCGCGCGGACATTGTGGGACGCGTTCAAGAATGGGGTCTGGCCGAGCACGTGGTGGAGAAGGACTACGTCCTCGGCTGGGTCCTGTGGGGTATCGGCTCCGGACGCGACGCTCGGCGAGCACTGGATCTTCAAGGGCGGGACGTGTCTGAAGAAGTGCTACGTCGAGACCTACCGCTTCTCCGAGGACCTCGACTTCACGATCCTGCCGGGAGGTCCGCTCGCCTCCGATGAGGTCATTCCGCTGCTGCGGCGTGTTCTGCAGCGCGTCGGTGAGGAGTCGGGCTTGGACTTCACCGTCGGCGAGCCGCGCCTCGAGAACACGTCCCTCGGGCACATCCGCCGAGGGCCGCATCTACTACCGCGGCCCGCGCAACGCTCCCGGAGCGACGAGCGTCAAACTCGATCTCGGCGCAGACGAGACGGTCATCCGGCCAACCGTGCCCCGAACGATCGCCCACCCCTACCCCGATGCGCTGCCAGCGACCGGCACGGCGCGCTGCTACGCGCTTTGAGGAGGTCTTCGCCGAGAAGTTGCGAGCGATGGCGCAACGCGGACGCCCACGCGACCTGTACGACATCGTCAACCTGTTCCGGCGCGAGGAGCTGCGACCACATGCAGCCCTGATACAGGAAGTGCTCGTCGGCGAAGTGCGAGGCCAAGGGCATCCCCTCCCGACCGCCGAGACGATCACCAGCGCGCCGCACCGTAACGAGCTCGAATCGGAGTGGGCGAACATGCTCGGCCACCAGCTCCCCGCGCTGCCGCCGATCGAGCAGTTCATCGGCGAACTCCCAGCCCTGTTCGCCTGGCTGCACGGCGAAACGCAGTCTCCAGCCCCTACCGGCAATCCCGACCGAGCCCGACGAGGACGACACGTGGACGCCACCGGCGACCGTGGCGATCTGGGGTCAGAGCGTTCCGCTTGAGCCCGTGCGCTTCGCAGCCACAAACCACCTTTGCGTCGACCTCACCTACGACGGATCGGTCCACCGCATACAGCCATACTCGTTGCGACGAACTCGTGCCGGCGACCTCATCCTCCACGCAGTACGATCGGACGCCGACGAGCATCGCGCCTACCAGGTCGAGCGAATGCAGCGCGTACAGATCACGACCGAGCCCTTCCGACCGGTGCACGCAATCGAGCTCTCGCCATCCGGGCCGCTGGCAACGCAAACTGCGCGCAGCCGCGCTGACCACGGCGCAACCTGAACCTGTCTATTGGCGTTGGCCCGGGCCGAGCCTGCCGGCAGGCAGGCTCAATGGGGGAGGGGAGGGGGAGAGAGAGGAGCGCATGCGAGGCTGAGTCGGGGTTCGCAGGGCTGGGAACTCATCGTCGAGGCGTCTTATGACAATGAGGTGATCGGCGGTGCGGGTTGCAGCGTCAGGCGCCAGTCGGCGGCGACCTTGACCAGCGCTTCGATGACAATGAGGTGATCGGCGGTGCGGGTTGCAGCGTCAGGCGCCAGTCGGCGGCGACCTTGACCAGCGCTTCGGGTGCCGGGTCGGTCAGCGGGATCGGGTCATCGACGGCTTCCAGGTTGGCGCGGCCCTCGAACAGTGCGAAGCAGGGCAGGCCGTCGAGTCGCGACGGAAGCGGATTCCAGCGCATCCAAGCTCGTCGTAAGAGTCGGCGGCGATCACGCGGGTCATCGAGCGTCGCCTGCGCGTGACCTCCGTGATGTCGAGATGCTTCATCCCGTGAGCGGCAAGCAGGGCCGCGTGGCGCTGCTCCATCTGGTGGCGCACTGTCGGGTCGGTGAGGTCGAGGATTCGGCTTGGGCGTTGATGGCGCAGCAGACGAGTACGTTCTGTCGCCGCCAGTCGGCGGTGATCTCCTGCACCGGTAGGTCGGCCAGCGCGTCGGTGCCGAACGTTGCGAGATAGTTGGCGACCTCCCGGGTGTCTCGTCGCAGGTCGGCTAGTACCTCACGCAGAGCGGTTTCGGACTCGATCGCGCAGTAGATCGTGCGGAATCGCTGTTCGGGATCGTCGAAGCGATGGTTCCACGAGCACCGCTCCCGAGGTAGGAATCCGATCGGGTCGGATACGTGACCAACTCGCCAGCGGACATCGCCGGGCGCTTGGAGTCCCTTGCTGCTCACACGTCTGCGCTGGCGAACTGCCGCGCCGTGCGAACGACGGGGACGAAGTCCTCGGGTGTCTTGCCGTTGCGCAGCAGCCCGATCGGAGCTTGGTCGCCGAGACGGCTGTTGGTTCGAACAGCCACGCCTTGGCGGTTTCGGCGTCGTAGCAGTCGCGGATCATGCGCACGACCTTATAGCCCTCCCGCAGCCGCAGCTCGACCTGCGTGGTCGGTGTCGGCCCGCCGGGCTTGCGGTAGCGGCCGATCTGTTGACATCGTTGAGGCCGGCGAGGTAGGCCGTCATCCGCTGCCCCAGAGCATCCTGCAGGAGGCCGGCGATCGTGGCGATCGGCAGCTTGGTCGCATCGTCTTCGAGCTTCTCGGCGGCGCGTAGAACGAGTGGCATGGTGGTTCTCCTTTCTTTGTGGTCAGGATACTACCATCCGCACACTCTAAAACAACCCGCTAGAACATACTCTCATCCTGCTCGATCACGGCTGCGCGCATGCGAGGCAGAGCTGGGGTTCGCAGGGCTACTGGCGGCCTGGCGCCCACGACGATCGGAGGCAACATGGCGAAGGTGCTTTACACAGCGGAGGCGACCGTCACCGGCGGGCGGGCCGAAGGTCACGGCCGCACCAGCGATGGGGTGTTGGATGTCGAGCTTCGCAGCCCGCCGGAGCTGGGCGGCGAAGGTGGTGGGACCAACCCCGAGCAGCTGTTCGCGATCGGGTACGCGGCCTGCTTCGAGAGCGCGTCGGCGTGGTGGGGCGTCGCGAGCGGGCCGAGGTCGGAGACGTGTCGATCGACAGCCGCGTCAGCCTGTTGCCGATCGAGGGCGGAGGCTTCGGGCTCGCCGTGGCGCTCGACGTGAGCCTGCCGCAGATCGATGACCCCGAGCAGGCCGTCCGGATCGTCGCCGCCGCGCACAAGGTCTGCCCGTACTCGAACGCGACGCGGGGCAACATCGAGGTGCAGCTGACCGCCAACGGGCAGGCGGTTGATCGACCGGACTATGGCGAGAATTGGCTCTTTTCCATTCACGAGCACCCGCCGGCGCGAAGAAGCTGACGGAGCTCCCCCGGGATTCCTGCCGGCTCGACGGGAGAGGGGAGAGGGAGAGAGAGAAGCGTATGCGAGGCTGGGCTGGGGTTTACAGGACTGGGCTTGTGGCCCGGCGCCCACGACGACGATCGGAGGATGCGGCCTGATCTTCGAGAGCGCGCTCGGCGTACCGCGCGGGCAGAAGCGCATCCTCTCATTGAGCGTCCGCTCATGTACCGGCTGCGCCACGGACGGGTGGCGTGGCGCAACGTGGCTGGAGACCGAGGCCGCGCGGTTCTGGCTCTGTGCCGGCGCGCAGCGCGAGGAGGGCTCTGGCGAGGACGCCTACGAGATCTTCGCCGCACTGCATCGAGCCGAACGACTGCTACCCGATGACGATGACCGGCCGCGTGATGAGCTTGAGCGCATTGCGACTCAGGCAACCGACGGGCGCTTCGTCGAGGAGCGACTCCGAGACGTCCTCTTCGGCTTGGTCCTGGACGCCGCGGAAGCGGAGCTGTGGGAGCCCCGCGCGGACTGACCCTCGGGTGAGCCGGCGTGGTTCGAGGTCGCGCGCCTCGGCCTGCGCTGGCCGATCTTCGATCGGTCACCAAGCTGATCGGAAGAGACACCGCCGACTCGCTCGACATCGGCCTCACCGACACCCAACGAGTACGCGAGCGTGGACGTCTTGCCGCCCAGCAGCGCCTCCTGCGCGCGCTCCATGCGCTGTACAAACTGCTCGCGGTGATGTTCGACGTACTCGTCGACCGCGCGCTCGACAAGCTCAGCCTGCTTCAGGCCCGCCATCAACGCTGCGTAGCGGACCTTCTCCTTGGTGGCTTCATGGACCTTGATCGGGGACTGCGCTCGCATTATGGGTCACTCGGTACTTCGGTACTGCTGAGAATACCATGTTGCACTGGCGGGCGAGCCCGCCACGATGCCCGACGGTCAATACACCCGGGCGGGGCGAGTCGCCCCGCCCGCCGGACACGCGTGGGAGGTCCTCGGCGGCCGGCGTCAATGGCTGTCCGTGGCTATGCATTTGGACTGGCGTGCAATGCCTCCAAGAACTCGACCTGCGCTTCGACATACGCAGGAACCTGGAGCCTGTTGGGATGTTCGCCCATCTCAGCCGCGTCGAAGAAGTCCTGCGCTTGCGCGAGCCCGAAGTGCTCGCGCAGCATCTCCCACGTCTCCGGGCGCCAGCGCTCCCACTGTATGCCCATGTTCATCACGTCCGTCATATCCATGATCGCGTGGCCGTCCGCAATGGCTCTGGCCAAGAGCTGTTGGGTGTGCGCTCGGCGCTCTTGCTGGGGGCGCTGTTCCAGCGCCAGACGCCCCTTGTACTCGGCTCGGGTCGTCAAGGCGAAGCTCACCGCGAGCAACCACAGCGCCACGATCGCAACCCACGCCCAATAGTGACGAGCCGTAGCGAGGAATGCCGCGCAGTGACAACGGAGACGGCAAAGCCCAGCAGATTGAGCCATCGCTGCCCCGTTTGCGTGAGCCAGCCCACTCCCCTGGAGCATAGTGGCCGCTCAACCTGCGATATGAATTACCTACGTGTCCGCGTGGGCGTCGTCGGGCCCCCCGCCCAGATTCATCCGTGGCCCAGCGTAGATCGGCCACGCTGCGTTGCAGAGCCCTACAGGACCCGCCCGCGATGGCCGATATTGCTCGCGGGAAGTCGCATAGGACGGATGCTGATGACGCCGAAGCACGACATACCAGAGGAGGCTGTGGCGATGAGCGCCCCAGACAACACGCAACAGAGCAGGTCTGACGCGCAGAAAGAAGCGGAGATACTGATTCGCAAACGGCTGTCCAAGAAGCTAGGCGTCGCCCTGACACCACAGCGGCTGTGGCTGGACGGGCCGGGGGGCGCCTATGTGGATGTGGACGGCGTCGGGCCGAACGAGTCGGTTCTTGTGGAGATATTCGCGCACCAGGGGCGACTGAAGGGAGGCCAGCGCCATAAGGTGACGGGCGACGCGTTGAAGCTCATCACGCTGGCGCGGACCCGACCCGCGAGCAAGCTCATTATCGCGCTCTGTGATCAAGCGGCCGCAGACGGCCTGGTCGGCTGGCTGGCGGAGGCCCTCGACGTCTGGGGGATCGACAGGCAGGTCGTCAAGCTCCCAGATGACGTTTGCGACGGTCTCAAGGCTGCGCAACTGCGCCAGAATATGGTCAACCCGAGCTCCGACTAGTCCCCGTGCCCGCGTCGCGGGCCCGCACGGGCTGATGAAAATGGGGGATGATGTGGTGGTCGCCCGGGACGCCGATTGATCGTCGTGGATGAGGCGCACGCGCTGCGCAACGAGGACACGAGCTGGTATCGAGCGATGGAGCGGCTGCCGGGCGGCACGCCCAAGCAGGTCGTGCTGCTGACAGACGCCGATCGACAACGGGCTGTGGCTTCTACAACCTCGTGATGCTCTTCGCCCGCCACGACCGGGCCTTCACCGGCGCGGGGATCGACTCCGTCAGGAGTCTCTTCATCGCGGCGGGCGCCAACAGCCGCGATCCGGAGAACCTCGACCCGGACGTGCTGTATCCGCTGGCTGACGCGGTGAGCGTACGTCGCGACCGCGTGTTCATCGAGCGCAAGTATGAGGGCGCCACCTTCCCGGACGGCACCCCGATCCGGTTTCCGAAGTCGACGCTGCGCACGCGCCGCTACGACCTCGACGTGGCCCATCCGGGCCTGTTCGAACGCATCACCGACGAGATCGATGAGCTACTGGCGGGTAATCCGTCGACCTCGGCCAGGGAAGGGGCACAGCGCCAGGCCGGCGGGCGGGGGGCGAGGCTGATCACCGCTCCGCTCCTGCGTCGCGTCGCTCGATAAGGTTTTCCGCATGACCCAAGACGAGGAGCGCACACAACCGCCGCCAGAGCCTTCGCCGCCAGAGCCGGCTCAACCAGCGCCGGACACGAAGGCGGAGGCGGTAACCGACCGATGTCAGGTCGTCGATTCGCGGCGCGGACGATGCCGTCTCAGGGCTGGGCACAGCGTGCCTCACAAGTTTGAGTTCGTGTAGGTACCGGCTGTTGGGGCCATCCCCGCCCCACGGGCGCCACGTGCAAAGCTAAAGCCCGCTCCCCCGGAGACCGACTATAGGGCCATAAAAGCCCTCAAGATCCTCAGCGGCACCCTCCTCGTTGTCTTGATCGTCTCGGCGATCGCGTCGGGGATGACCAAGGGTAGTCCGAGGCCGGCAAGGAGGTAGGGGCATGGCGCGGGAGACAAAGTTCCAGTTTGCTAACTACGATGGGGGCCTACGAAGTCATTCGACGCCAGAGCCGAGCGGCACCCTCGATCTTGGCGCCTAGCGGCAAGTGGGAGCTGCACTACGATGGCGGCTTCGGCAAACGGGACAAGTGGATCTATGGGGGTATCCAGCGGTATCCGTTCGCGGTGAGCGAGACCTCACCGTCCTCGTGTCGCGTGACCCTTCGCGACACTCAAGATTCGACCATCAGCGCCGGCTTCGATCTCCCAGAAACGCCAGCCTCCGTGCTCCACGAGGCGCTGGCCGCGCAGGGGCAGTCGGTGGCGCGAGGCCCGGTCGTGGCAAAGTTCTCCCCCGGCCTGACTGCTATCCGGGTCTATCGGGACGGTACGATCGAGTCGAAAATGCACGGCAGTGGCTCAATCATCGGGGCCACTGCTCGCATCGATCAGTCGGGTAGCGAGCGGATATTGCGAGATACACGTCAGGCATTCCTGACGATCGAGGGGCCACATGTGGCCATCTCCGCCAAACTCGGGGCGAATAGTGGATCGGTCGTTGGGGCGGCGAGAAAGTTCGCCGCCACGATCAACCAGCTTGCCCAGCAGCTCGGGCCGGCGGCTGCTTCAGCGCCGGCGGCTTCAGCGCCCGCGCCAGCGGAGATCTCGATCCCTGATCAGATCGGCAAGCTGGCCGAGCTACGGGACAAGGGCGCACTCACCGAGGATGAGTTCGAGGCGAAGAAGGCTGAACTCCTCAAGCGCATCTAACGATCAGCCGCGAGCGTCTGAAGCTGCTTTCACCAGCGCTCTGAGCCTCTCCCCCGGTGCCGCTCTTACCGCCCCTTCGCCACGGACTTCTTGAGCGCCTCCAGTCGGCTTGTGACCCCGGCGATCTGCTCCGCAACGGACGCTGTCGGGCACCCTCCGGCGGCGAGCTCCTCGGCTCTGTCAAGAGCGTCGACGGCCTCGGGCACAGCCGCCGACCAGGCACAGCCGCCAACCATCCGCATGCGGTCGTAGCCTCAGCGTGATGAACGACGAGCGCTCCGAACCCCGAGCCCCGGCAGCCTCGAGGTACCCGCCTGCCTGATGGGGAAGGTCCCACAACCGGACCGGCAGCCGCCGTGCCTTCTCCGCCAGCGGAGCTTCTTGATCCCAAGACGGAGGCGACGGTCGATGCGTTGCTGGAGACCGTTCGGCACCTCTTGGCAGAAGAGAACTCGCGCGATCAGAGCTTCAACACGCGCGGTGTCGGTCTCGCCGGGTTCGTGGGGATCGTCGTGTCGCTGAGCACAACGCTCGGCCACGATGCCCTCGCCGCAAACTGGGGCGCCCCGTGGAAGGGCATAGCTGTTGGTCTCTTCGCCGGCGCGCTCGCGTCGTTGGTTGGCAGCGTGGTGGTCGTGGTCACCAAAGTGCTGCGTCCACGTGAGTCTGCGAGCCTTGGCATCGCGGAGGTCGAAAAGTACCCGCTGCCGGAGTACATCTACAGGCCGAAGGTGATGAATCAGGGCAGCGTCATGCGCGGGTTGATCGACGCCCTCGTCATCGAGCGCTCACGTGCGGGACCGAAGGCCACCGGGCTGCATTGGGGCTACAGGCTGCTCCTTGTGGGACTGGCCTGCATCTCTATACTCGGGTTTCTACTCGGACTTCACGACGCCAAGTTGATCGGGGTGCCACGTGCCGGACGAACCCTCCAGCCAGGAACAACCATCTGCACCAGAACCGGCCGCGCCAAGTGCGCCCACGGAGAACGAGCCGCAGCCGCCGGCCGCCGAGCCATCCCCGTTCGTCGTTCCGAACATGGACTTGGTGGAGAAGGAAGCCAAGGGCGATAGCGAGCGACGATGAGCAGGATGACTGACGACAGCCCATTCGCACGACCCGCTGTGATGTTGGGCTATCCGCTCGATCCGGCCGAGAGGGCTGCGGTCGAGCACGCCCTGAGCGAGGTCGAGCACGCTAGATCCAACGGCTCTGCCCCCAGGACGCCAGAACCATCTGGCCCGATGAATCACAACCAGCAGGACGACCCGACAGTCGCCAAGTCATGATCGACCCCGCAGAAGCCCGGCTCCGATTCTCGACCCAGTAATCGTGATGATCCCGCCGCCAAAGCGGAGCCCGTCCGAGTTGTGCCAGAGAGCAACCTGCCGGAGAATAGGCTTACGTCGCCCTTCCCGCTCCATCCAGTTGATCGTCTCGAAGAGAGCGATCAGTCCGTCAAGTGACGGCTTGCTCCAGCTTTTCGGCTGAGAGCCGGTCGTTTGGGCAGTGCTCGGTGCCGTAGCGGTGGCGCGTGAAGCAGGTGTAGTAGGTGTAGCGGCCGTTGCGCCCGTGGGCCGCGTTCCCGAAGGGGCCGCGAAGTCCCCGTGGCAACGGGCGGAGATAGGTGCTCAGCCGCTCGGCGCTGAAGAGGCGCTCGAGGTGGCGTACTGGTCATGTCATCGGCGATCGTCAGCGCTACCATAAGAGGTGAAGACACCGGAACGGTCCCTGCGCAAGTCTCTCTCGGGAGACGGGCCAAACCGCCGGGGTTTCGGTTCGTTCCGACGATGACACGGCGGCCGTCCGGCTCACCCAAGCGGGGACACCTACCCATGCCATCAAACGACATGAGCCCGCCAGGGAGCCGCGCGGGAGCGGTTCGTGTTGACTTCGGCTGGCTCCATTGGAGAATCACTTGCAACTGAGCCGTTTTCAGGCTAACTCCATAGAACCGGATCAGCGGTGCGTCAGCTCAGCAAGCGGCGCGGTCAGTTCTTCCGCTTCGCTCGGCTCGATGCCCTCAAGCCGGGATGCGAGCAGGCTCGTCAGGATCCCGACCTTCGCGGTGAGCTTGACGACCGGGTCCTCCATGAGACCGCGGTAGAACTGGAGCTCGGGCTGGCTCGCGTTTGTGATCGAGAACGCGGTGATCAGCCCGACCGTCTCGAATAGGCGCCGGCTGCCCTTGCGCCAGTGCGCGATCAGCCCGTGGTCAGCCCAGTATCTGACCTGCCGCTCAGACATCCCGGTCAGCTGAGCGATCTCGCCGCTGCTCAGCGGGTAGCGGTGACCGACCGCTGCGCTCGGGTCGAGGACGACCTGTTGCTGGCGGCGCTTCAGCCGTGGCCACAGCGCGCGCACGCGCGGGTCGCGCAGCACGCGAGCCTGGTCCAGGCGCTCCCGACGCTCCGGCGAGACCTCCGCGGGGCGCATACTCCCGCGGCGAGGCGCCGGCTGCTTCACGGCGCTGTTATGTCCACCCCTGGCCACGTCGCGCATCCTAGCACAGAAACTGACAAGTGGTTGTCAGTCTTCGTCGATGATCGACCAGCAGTACACCGGTATCTCGATGAGGAGCTTGGAGCGTGACCTCCGTCATCTTCGGGAAGCTGGCGTAATCGAGTTCGTTGGCGCTCCACAGACCGGCTTTTACCGCCGTAAGTGAGCGCTCTGCCACACTCTGCCACACTCTGCCAATCACCGCCATACACCGCCAATCACCGCCACACTCTGCCACTTCCTCGGCCAGCAGCAGCTGGAACGTCTGGTGGGCGCAGCGCAGGTGCTGTTCGTGCTCTGCTCGCGGGGCGCGCTCGCCGTGGGAGAGCACTCCGGCGAAGAGTAGTTGGCACATGTGAAAGTAACTGGGCGGTCCGGCTCATACGACTGGGTGGGCACTGACCAACCGTCCCGACCCAAAGGCGTTCACGAAATTCTCACCTTGGAGGGGGAGAGAGAGCTAGGATACGGCTATGACGACGGATGAGACCAGCGCCCGCAGCCTTCTGGACAGCGTCTTCGCCTCCATACAGGAGCGGCAAGCCAAGGCTGCTGAGCGCCAGCGCCTGAAGGTCGAATCCCAGCTGGCGATCGAACGGCTGCACCGGGCCGTCGCGGCTCTCAAGGCCGCCCGGCCTTACGCTTAGCCGCCGGTCGGACCTCTTCGAGCCGAGCCGTACGCTCGCTTCGACCTGGCGCTACCCGCTTTGGGCCGCTGCTGGTGGCGGCGGGTTGTCGATGCGCGTCAGTGCGCGGACGCGGGCGTCGCGCGAGACGGCGGATACCTCTGCGGGCAGGTCGGCGAGGTTGACGCGCCGGATGAAGTGTTGGGGCGATCCGAGGGGTGAGAAGAAGTTGTCGTAGTGGGTGGGGATGACGATGCGGGGATCGAGGCGGGGCAGGATGCGCGCCCAGTAGTGGGGCGTGACGCTGCGGCCGGCGATTCCGGCGAGGAAGACGTCGACCGGCTCACGGGCGAGCTGCGCGTCGTCGAGGTTGGCGCTGCCCTGGTGGTAGAGGCTGACGCCGGCGACTTCGACACGGATGCCCCACACGGCGCCACACCTGTAGGCGCCCGGCGCAAGGCCATCCAGGTGATCACAGGTCAGCTCGCCGTCCATCGGGACCTTCCGGCCAAGAAGCAGCTTGGAGTGGCGGCTGGGCACGAAGCGGACGATGAACGGCCCCAGCTGGTAGGGCTGGTGTGGAACGACCTCGACAGCGAGGTCACCGAGACCATGAAGGCGCATCAGGTGGGTCAGTGAGAGCGACCCGTACGCCTTGGCGCCATGGCGGCGTGCGATCGCCGGTGCGTCGACGGCGTGATCGAAGTGCGTGTGGCCGACCAGGACGCCGGCGACCGTCCCGGGCGCGTTGGCGTAGCGGTCGATCATCGACTCGTCGGGCATGGCGGCTCGTCGCAGCAGCAGCGAGCGCAGCGGGGCTCGCGACACATATGGGTCGATGAAGATCGAGACGCCCTCGTAGGTCAGGCGGTAGCCGGACACGCCGAGCCACGAGATCTCGAGGCCCGATGGCAAGTCCAACGGTGCTGCCTCCAGCTCGCGCAGCGCCTGGGCGTCATCGATTGCCCGGTCGAACATGGCCGACGGGTTTCACAACGCGTAAGCTCAGCGCGTGCTGCACGGGGCGCTCGTCCATCGGCAGCTTCTGAACTCAGCGACGCGATGAGGCCGGCGCGTCAGCACCGCTGATCTGCCAGCGAACTCCTGGTCCGAACTCGAGGACAACCCCAGCGGGACTGATCAGCTCCCAATAAGGAGGGTCGTCCTCTGTCTCGGCCGCGGTGGGCTTGATGTCGAGCACGGAGCCGTCGGAAAGCCTGCAACGCAGCTCGCCCGACTCCTCGTCGATGTCAGCATCTTCGATCGAGCGCCCGATTAGCTGAGCCGGGTCAGACGGCGACCACTCCGCATCTTGGGTGGCGAGGCGCCAGATCTCTCCGCTCGAGTCGCGAACTTCAACGTGCAGGACATCCGGATAGGCGATGCGCGCATCGACGATCGGTCCACGCATCGAGCGCAGGACGGTTGTCGGTGAGGCATCTAGGGCTATGACGGTCGCCATGAGTCCTTCCATTGTCGCAGCCAGGCCAGCAGTTCTCCATAGCTCATGTCCTCCTGCCCGCCGCCAGATTCCTTCTCGGCATGCAGTGCCTGGCTGGCTCATAGCGTTCGCGTACGGTCAAGCCGGCCTCCTTGCAGGCCTGCCGGAATTGCTTGATGTCGCGCTTCCGAGTCATGGGCGCAGCGAGTCTACTTTCGCTGTTCGAGTCAAGCTCACCTGCTCGTGCTCGATCTGCCTTGAATGGCCGAGACCGCGAGCGTCTGCGCTCTCTAGTGTGGGATCGGAGCCCCGACCAGCCCGGCGAAGGCGCCGATCGTGCCGGCGGCGAGCAGAGTCAGGACGATGCTGGAGCGCAGCGCGAGCAGGGCGATGGCGGCGGCGGCGAGGATGGCGTATTGCCAGGTCTCGCCGAGGGCGGCGGCGAGGGGGATGGCCGAGCCGATGATCGCCCCGGCCGCCGCCGGCGCGGCCCCGGCGAGGAACGCGGTCACGCGCTCGTCGAGCAGCAGCCGCTCGAAGCGGGAGGCGCCGAGCAGGATGAACGAGAACGACGGCAAGAACGCGACGAACGCCGCCAGGAGCGCGGCGGGAAGCCCGCCGGCGGCGTAGCCGACGACTGCGACGGTCTGCGTGATCGGCCCGGGAGTGACCTGGCCCAGTGCGACGGCGTCGAGGAACTGCGCGTGGGTCATCCAGTGGTAGGTGCTGACGGCGTCTGACTGCATCAGCGGGACGATCACGAACCCGCCGCCGAAGGCGAGCGCCCCGACCTTCAACGCGGTCCACACGAGCGCGCCCGTCCCGCCGGGCGCGGCCACCGCGGCCAGCAGCGGCCAGGCGTAGAGGCCCGCGCCGGCACGCGCCAAGCCCCGCCAGGCCAGCTCGAGCGCGCCGCAGGCGAGTAGGACGAGCACGAGCCACGGGCCGGCGCTTGCCGCCGCGCCCGCGCCCGCGAGCACGTAGGCGAGGATGCGGGATCGCCGCCGCGCGCCGGCCGCGCGACGCCAGATCGGAACGCCGACGCCCAGCCCCGCGCGCATGGCGACCGGCGCGACGGCCGCGCCGGCTCCCATGCCGGCGCCCAGTATCCAGGTGGGCGGCGAGGACGCGAGGAACAGCGCCGACAGCGCGAGGATCAGGGCCAGGCCGGGCAGGATGAAGCCCAGGCCGCCGACGAGCGCGCCCTTGGGGCCGCGCAGCCGCCAGGCGCAGTAGATCGCGAGCTGCGTCGAGGCCGGTCCGGGCAGCAGGTTCGTCGCCGCGATCGCCCGCTCGAAGCTGTCCTCGGACAGCCATGCACGGCGCGTCACGCACAGCTCACGGAAGAGCGCGACGTGCGCGGGCGGCCCGCCGAATCCGATGCATCCGATCCGGCCCCACTCCCGCGCGATCTCCCCGAGCGTGGGCTCCGCGAAGGGGGGCGACGACTGCATCATGGCAGGAGGGTATTTGCTCCACCTCCGCTGGGCAGCGGGAAGGATCTCTGCGCGCGGGAGTCTTCAGGGGATGACGAGCCGGGACGGCGCTGCGTCACGCACGGCGCCCAGCGACTGCCATGGGGACATCCAGCACGAGAAAGATGGGTTGAAGATGAGACCGCGTACGCTTTTGCTTTTCGCCCTCGCGGCGCTGATGGGGGCGGCGGTGGCCGTGCTGCCCGCGCTCGCTGCCGGCCCGTCCGAAGCGAAGCTCGAAGTCAACGAAAACTGCGTGGAGGCTGCCTGGCCATGCTGGACGACGGAAGGGTCGGCGTCGAGACCGCAACCCGCGAGCAAGGTCACGATCGCCCCGGGTGGCAAGGTCAAGTTCATCGACCACGGTAAGGAAGCGAGCATCAAGTGGACGAGCACGCCGAGCGGGCAGCCCACCTGCTCCTCAGAAGTGCCCGTGAGCCCGATGCCGGCGAAGACCGGCTGGGAAGGCACGTGCGAATTCGAACAACCTGGGACCTACAGGTTCGAAAGCTCGACCCTCTTCAAAGACGCATACGAGAACTACACCGAGTACGAAATCGTCGTGGAAAGCGCCAGCACCGGCACAACAACCACCTCGACGACCACAACCACGACACCGACGACCACGACAACGACACCCACCACAACAACAACGACCACCCCCACGACGCCGACCACAACAACAACGACCACCCCCACGACGCCGACCACGACCACACCGACGACTGCAACGCCGACGGCCACGACCTCCACCCAGCCCTCCGGCGGCGGGGCTTCCACGGCCACGACGCCCGGCTCGATGGAAACGCCTCCCCCGCCGGGCGGGGGTAGCCCCCTCGCGACGCTCGCGCTGGCGAACGCTCAGCACGGTGGCGCTGTGCATGGCACGGTCCAGATTCCCGCCGCCGACGGTGGCGCGCGCCTGGAAATCGAACTGCTCGCCCAGGGCGCCTCGCTGGCCAAGGTCAAGCGAGGAGGCGGCTCGCGCGTCGGGCGGCTCGTCCGCTCCTCGGCGCCCGCCGGCACGGTGTCGTTCACGGTCTCGCTCGACGCTCAGGCCAAGCGCGCGCTGCGCCGTCACCACAAGCTGGCGCTCACCGTGAAGATCGTGCTCACACCCAAACACGGCGCGGCGCTGACCCTCACACGAAGCCTGGAGCTACGATACGATGAGACCGCGCACGCTTTTGCTTTTCGCCCTCGCCGCGCTGATCGGGGCGGCGGTGGCCGTGCTGCCCGCGCTCGCCGCCGCACCGTCCGAAGCGAAGCTCGAAGTCAACGAAAACTGCGTCGAGACCGACTGGCCGTGCTGGGCAACCCCCGGCTCGGGGTCCATGCCGCAACCCGCGAGCAAGGTCACGATCGCCGCCGGGTGGCGAAGTCAAGTTCACAGACCACACGAGCACCCTGGCGGCCGTTGTATGGATGGGCTCTGCGCCGGCCTGCACCGGTGTGCCTGTGAGCGCCATGACCAACTGGGAAGGCAAGTGCAAGTTCGAACAACCAGGGACCTACAGGTTCGAAAGCTCGACCCTCTTCATACGGTGACGGCTTGAACTACACCATGTACGAAATCGTGGTCGAAGGCTCGACCGGCACAACCACCACCTCGACGACCTCGCCCGGCGGTGGCACCACGACCTCCTCGCCGAGCCTTGCTGCTGGGGGATCGGGCTCGGGAGCCGCGCCCACCTCGCCACTGGTGGGAAGCGCGTCTGAAGCCGTCAAGCTCGCCAGAGCCAGCACGGCTCCTCGGTGCGCGGCTCGCTCGAGATCTCCCAGGCCGGCGTCGGAGGACGGCTGGAGGTCGACCTGCTGGCGGGCGCATCGCTGGCAAAGGCGGGGCACTCGCCGCAGGTGCGCGTCGGGCGGCTGGTGCGCTCGTCGTTGTACGCCGGCACGACATCCTTCACGGTGCCACTCGCCGTGCGAGCCAGGCACGCGCTGAGTCGCCATCACAAGCTGGCGCTGACCGTGAAGATCACGCTCACGCCCGTACACGGCGCGGCGGTGACGGTCACCCGCGGCGTCGTCCTGCACGCCTGAGCTGAGCCAACGAAAGCGGCCGCTCGCGGCCACGATCTACCTCTGCAGTCTGTACAACCTGCTGCGCGGGGACCCCGACCGGCCGCGGATCCTCAGCTTCTTGGTGCTGGTTGGCGGAGTGCTCTTCCTCGCCTTGCATGCCGTCATCTGGCCCGGGATCGCTCAGCCGGCACGCTCGGCGGCGCGGCCCCGCACGTCGGCCTTTTCGCTCAGGGTCATCGCTCCCGGATGACCGGGGCCGGGCCAGGGAGTAAGCAGCAGGAGAACGCGCGAGTCTACGAGGGCGCTGACCTCGTGGCGCTCCTGGGGCGCGAACTGCACCAGCGTCCCGGGCGCGGCATCGGTCGTCTGACCGGCGTGGCTGGTGATCCTGATCTCACCGTCGATGACGGTGATCCAGGCGCCCTCGTGGACCTGATGGTCCTGAAGCATCTCGCCCGCCGGAAGATCAAGCACGATCGCGCGTCCCTGCTCAGTCGAGCACAGGATCTCCGGGTGATGCGGTCTCCAAGCGAGGCCTTTGAGATCCCACTCATCCATTCAGGCAAGTCAGTCTTGCAGAGCTCATCGAAGTCCGCCTAGCAGGCACCCCATCTCCGCGCCGATCTGCAGTATAGATTGTCACGACAAGCGGATCACGGATCTTCCACACGAAAGAAAAGCTCATGAAGACGATGACATGTAAGCAACTGGGTGGACCGTGTGACTTCGCGCACCACGGAAAGACCGCGGATGAGGTCATAAAGGCGCAGGACAAGCATCTGAAGGATGTGGTCGCAGAGGGTGATGAGACGCACGAAAGTGCTTTGAAGGAGATGAAGGGCAGGTGGAAGAAGCCCATTTCAGGAATGGGGTGGTACAGGAAGGCCAAGCATGATTTTGCCGCTCTTCCCGACGACTGATATACGTAAGATAGGATTTTTATAAACCCACGACGATGGGAGCGGGCAGCGATGAAGGGCGAGATGGTTGACATCAGTACCCAGGACGGCGTGGCGGATGCCTACCTCTCTCCGGCCCCCCGGGCAGGACGGGAGCCCCCGGGTGTGCTGTTCATCATGGACGCCTTCGGCTTGCGTCCCCGGATCGAGGAGATGGTCGACCGCATCGCGGCGCGGGGGTTCGTCGTAGTCGCCCCGAACGTCCTCTATCGCGCCGGCCGGGCGTCGAGCATGCAGATGCCCGATCTCCAGGATCCCGCGCAGCGGGATGCGTTCTTCGCACGGCTGAGGCCTGCCATGGCGGAGCTGACGCCCGAGCGGATCAAAAGCGACGGGGCGGCCTACCTCGACTACCTCGGCGAGCTCGCAAGCCCGCCGTTCGCCATCACGGGCTATTGCTTGGGTGGGCGCGTCGGCTGGCGGATCGCCGCGGCCTACCCGGAGCGCGTCGCGGCGCTCGCCGCGTTCCACGCCGGGGGGCTCGTGAGCGACGAGCAGGACAGTCCGCACCTGAGCGCCGGCGCGATCTCCGCCGAGCTCTACCTCGGCCACGCGGACAACGACCAGAGCATGACCCCCGAGCACGTAGCGGCGCTCGAGCAAGCTCTCGAGGAGGCCGGGTGCGATACCGCTCAGAGCTCTACGAGGGGGCCGTCCACGGCTACACGATGAGTGACACCGCCGCCTACGACGAGGCGGCGGCCGAGCGGCACTTCACCGAGCTGTTCGCGCTGCTCGATAGGACGATCGGCCGCTGACGGATGGCGCGGCCGGGGGTTCGATGGGGGGCCCCGGAGATGCGCCAACTCCTTGCCGGAGCTCCAGCTGGGGTATGAGCCAGGACACGAGGAACGCGATGCCGGCGATCGGCGCGGCGATGACGAATACCGTTTGGATCGACTCCGCGTAGGCGCCGGCAATCCCGTGATGGACCGCCTGGGGAAGCTTGTCCAAGATCGCCGGCGTGACGCTCGAGCTCGACAACCCGCTTGGCAGCTTCGCGGTGCCGAGGTGGGAGACCAGGTTGCCGACGAGGACATTCGAAAAGATGGCACCGAAGATCGCCACGCCGAAAGATCCCCCGATGGACCGGAAGAAGCTCGCGCTCGAGGTGGCGACGCCGAGCTCGGAGTAGGGAACCGCGTTCTGCACGATCAGCACGAGCACCTGCATCACGCAGCCGAGTCCCACGCCGAGGACGAACATGTACAGCGCCACCATCACCAAGCTCGTCCCGATCCCCACCTGCGAGAGGAGCAGGATACCAACGGTCATGAGCGCCGTCCCGGCAATCGGGAAAACCCGGTAGCGGCCGGTCTTGCTGATGACGAGCCC
>CAWCYP010000043.1:0-8569 GCA_963799735.1 uncultured Solirubrobacterales bacterium
AGACATTACGATACGCACAGCCTTCGCCTGTTTCTGGGTTTTTACACAGATATTCCAGGGTTTCATGTTCGCGAATGGCATCAACACCAGCGCCTTCATATTCAAGATACCACCCCGGAGGGACAACGGACTCTTTGCCTTCTTTACAACCACTCCATCCAGAGCATTCTTCAGTTCTCTGTTCTATCGGATAAGGGTGATATTTGAAGTGCTCATGGTGGCTTGCGGCTTCGGTTTCTTCAGCTGTATTAGGCCGATACGCGGATGCCGACGCAACTCCAACAAGCAAGAAGACAGCAACACCGCAGAGCACCACAGCCGACAGACGAGCAGGACGCAGCATCAGCGATGCCCTCCGACCCATACCCAAGAGATCAACCACCCTCTGCATAGAACCGGCCAGCCCGAACATGCGCACCCTTTCCGTAGACTTGTGGCGCTTTGACACGCATTGCGGGGGATCGTAGCCCCGAAGACGGATGAGTTCTAGGTTCGGGAACTATTCTCCCCGCACTTTGCGACGGTTTTGTTGTGTCGGTATGGCTACAGGCGTGCTGTTGTGGCGGTTGCCTGACCGGCTACAGGCCTAGACGATGGCAGCTTGCGACCGATCCCAGACCCCGAGCTTGCGGAGCCGCTGTCTCGCTTCGCCGCGAACCTCCGGCGTGCCCGACTGAGCGCCGCCATGAGCCAAGAAGAGCTCGCCGCCGAGGCGAACATGCACCGCACCGCCCTCTCACGCCTTCGAGACATGCGAGCGCGCCCCAGAGTTTCGGACACTGGTACGGCTAGCTCGCGCCCTGGACGTGACCCCAGCGAGCCTGCTGCGAGGCGTGCGCTGAAAGCGAACCGAAGCGGCAGGCCCCCGGCGGGCGGCGCGTCCGAACGACCGGCCGAGCCCTGGATCACGCACGAGCCCTACGCAGCACCTTGCCGGGCGAGCGGACGGCGACTCCCGCCGGGGGCCGGGCCGCCGGGGGCCTCGCCCCACGGGGCAGGACCCGCATCAGGAGCTAGCGGCCTCGCACACCCGCTCTTTCTCTCTCCCCCAAACCCCACCCACCCGTTTCCTACCCGCCAGCAGGATTGGGACCTCGAACGGTACGCAGTGGTCTCGCATCGGCCACTGGTGTATCAGAATTGGAGCCCTCCTCCCCTTCCTCGCCGGAGAGCTCGGCGACGGTCCGTTCCAGTGAGCCGATGCGGCTGGCCAGGCCCTGGATCGCCTCGGCGATCGGGTCGGGGAGGTGGATCCAGTCGGCGTCGGGACCCTCGACACGGCGGCCGTTGACGCGCACGGGGTGGCCCGGGTTGCCGACGACGGTCGAGTTGGGGGGAACGTCGGTGATCACGACGCTGTTGGCGCCGATCTTCGCGCCGTGGCCGATCGTGATCGGCCCCAGCAGCTTGGCGCCCGAGCCGATCGTGACGTTGTCCTGCACGGTCGGATGGCGCTTGCCAGTGGCGAAGCCGGTGCCGCCGAGGGTGACGCCCTGGTACAGCGTCACGTTCTCGCCGATGTCGGCGGTCTCGCCGATCACGACGCCGGCGCCGTGGTCTATGAACAGGCCCTCGCCGATGTTCGCCGCGGGATGGATCTCGATGCCGGTCAGCGTCCGCGCGAGCAGTGAGATCGCGCGCGGCAGCAGCGGCACGTCCGCCTCGTGCAACGCGTGCGCGACGCGGTGGGCCAGCAGCGCGTGGATGCCGGGCCACGTCGCCAGGATCTCGGCCTGCCCGACGTCGCGTGCCGCGGGATCGCGGTCACGCGCAGCGGCGATGTCGCGACGCAGCTCTTTCGCGACCTGTGCGAACACGCTTAGGCCGGACATGATGCAAACAGCGTAGCGCCGCCTCCGGAGACTCTCAGGGAGCGAAGAACGCTTGGGAGACGTAGCGCTCGCCCGAGTCGGGCATGACTACGACTATCCGCTGGCCGCGAGACTCCGGGCGCGCGGCGACCTGCAGGGCGCCCCACAGCGCAGCGCCGCAGGAGATTCCGGCCAGCACGCCCGCGCGCCGCGCGCAGGCCCAGGCGGTGTGGATCGCGTCGTCGTCGGAGACGGGGATCACCTCGTCGATCAGATCGCGGTCGAGCACCGCCGGGACGAAGCCCGCGCCGATGCCCTGGATGCGGTGCGGACCGGGCGCGCCGCCGGACAGCACGGCCGAGCCGAGCGGCTCCACCGCCACGATGCGCAGGGCGGGGTTGCGTTCGCGCAGGTATCCGCCGGCGCCGGTGATCGTGCCGCCCGTGCCGACGCCGGCGACGAGCACGTTGACGCTGCGACCGTCCAGCGCGCGCTCGATCTCGGGGCCGGTCGTGCGCCGGTGGACGGCGGGGTTGGCAGGGTTGGAGAACTGGTCGGGCAGGAACACGTCGGGCCTGAGGCCATCGCCCGCGCGGCGGCCATTGCCTCCCCCATCCCGCCGAGCGACTCGGTGATGTTCACGCGCGCCCCGTAGAGCGCCAGCAGGCTCTCGCGCTCGCGCGACATGCCCTGCGGCAGCGTCAAAACCAGGTCATAGCCGCGGGCGGCGCAGACGAACGCGAGCGCGATGCCGGTGTTGCCGGAGGTCGCCTCGACGATCGTGGTGCGGCCCGGCTCGATGATGCCCTCGGACTCGGCGGCCTCGATCATCGCCACGCCGATCCGGTCCTTGACCGACCCACCGGGGTTCTGGGACTTCGAGCTTGGCGAACAGCTCGACGCCGCTGTCCGCCGCCGGCCCCTCGAGCATCTGCGGCAGCCCGATGAGCGGCGTGTCCCCCACCAGCTCCGAAATGTTGATCGGGATTCGGGACATATCGCCCACGACAATAGTGGGCGAGCTGCGGGCGCGGCGCCCGGGGTGGCCGATAGAGCCCGCCGGGCGCCGCTTGCGGTAAGGCGACTACCAGCTGCCGGATGGGGCGCCCGAGCAGCCGGTTTTGGAGGGGCCGCTGACGCAGGTGCGGATGACTTCTCCGTTGCCCTTGTCTTTGATCGTGAATTCGTCGCCGGTGCTCGCCGCTTTCGTGACCACTATGTAGCCTTTGCCGCCTTCTTCTTCTTTCCCTTCCTTCAGGCACGCGTTGGCGGGGTTGGCGCTGCAGCTCTGGAGAGTCGGTTCATATTTCTGCAGTTCGGCCGCGTTCATGCCTTTGTATTCCCCGCCGTGATCGGTCGCGTACGTCTCCGCCGTCGTCGCGGCGGAGTGAACCAGTTCCTTCGCCGAGGCGTCGTAGGCCTTGCTCTTCTGAGCCAGGAGCGACGGAACGGCGACCGCGGCGAGGACGCCGATGATCAGGATCACGACCAGGAGTTCGACGAACGAAAAGCCGCTCTCATCGTTCGAGCGCGCCCACAGCCGGTACGGCGTACGAGCGAGGCGGAGCTGCCGAGTCCGGGACGTACGACGTGACGGGTCTGAAAACACGATAGCCCTCCATGGCGTCTACTGGCGGCCGAGCTATCTCGTTTGAGATCCCTGACTTTGCGCCCCCGTCTCACGACGAGTTTGCCTTTGCAGTGTGGTTGGTCGAGCCGGGGAGTGTAGGGCACAGATTAGCTCCCGGGGGCGAACTGGACACATGTACTAGTTCTCAATTCTCGACTGATGAGTATGTTTAGAGAGAGAGGAAGACGTATGCGGAGCTTTGGAGAATCGCGCTCCTCGGCTTTGCTCAGCTCAGATGTAGTACATGCTCGCGCCGGCCTCGTGCGACTCGCGCTCGATCACGTCGGCGATCGTGGTCTGTTGCAGAACGGTGCGTGCGGCGGTGGCGGCGTCGGCGAACACGCCCTGCGCGTCGCGCCCGAGGGGTCCGTCGAGCAGCTCGACGATCTTCGAGCACGGATACGCTGGAGGGATCGCGGGCGAAGCGATAGCCGCCCTTGACGCCGCGCTGGGAGCTGATCACGCCGGCGCGCCGCAGGACCGCGAACAGCTGCTCCAGGAACTGCACCGGCACCTCGCGCCGGCGCGCCAGCTCGCCGATCGGCACCGGTTCCGAGCCCGCGCTGCGGGCCAGCTCGGCGAGCGCGAGCACGGCATACGGGGACTTGCTGGTGATCGAGAGCATCGCGCAGGCGATGCTAGGGAACTACAGCCAACCTCGCTCTGTGGCGATCAACACGGCCTGCGCGCGGTTGACCGCGCCGAGCTTGCCGTAGATGTTGTGCAGGTGGGTGCGGACGGTGCTCGTGGAGAGCGTCAGCTCGTGGGCGATCTGCTTGTAGACCTTGCCTTCGGCGAGCCGTTGCAGCACGCCGAGCTCACGCACGGACAGCGGCGAAGGGTCGACATGACGCTGGCGCTGGCCGGCGGTGCTCGGCAGCTCATACATCACGCGCCTGAGCTCGTCCGGTCCGAGGCCGAGCACGCGAGCGGTCTGCAGCATCTCCCCCGGCGACACCGCCGAGCCCTGTTCGTAGTGGGCGAGCATGTCCGCGAGGCGCACGAACGCGACCTCGCCCTCGACGTCGGAGTTGTGGTGGCGCTCGATCGCGGTGGCGACGGCGCCGGGCAGGCCCCAGCGGCGGATCAGCACGCCGCCCACGAGCGCGTGGTCGACGCCCAGCTCACGGCGCTCGGCGTGGATGCGTTCCTCCGGGGTCTTGGCGCCGCGGTGCACCTGCGCCGGATAGCCGGGATAGGCGTGCAGCAGCACGAGCTTGCCGACGTCGTGCAGCAGGCTCGTGACAGTCAGGCGGTCGCGGTGCTCGTAGCCGATCTCGGACGCCAGCCGGTCGGCCGCGTGCTGGGTGGAAAGGGCGTGCAGCCGGAAGCGCTCGGGCGCCGCGTCCCAAACGCTCGAGCGCTCGAAGAAGTCGAAGGTGCGCACGCGCTCGGCGAGCGCCTGAACGGTCTGCCCGCTCAGCAGCTCGACGGCCGCGACGATCGTGGCCACGCGCCCGCGGCTGCCCTGCACCTGGTTGGCGAGACGCAGCACCGCGATGCTCAGCGCGACATCGGACTCCACGGCGGTGACGACGTCGGCGGTCGCGACGTTATCTCTCTCGACCACCGAGAGCAGCCGGTTACGCGACTCGACCAGGGCGGGAAACGCCTCGAGCGCTTCGAACGCGCTCGTCAGACGCTGGCCATGGCCCTTGCCCTGACGGTTGTCCCCGGCCGTCGGCGCGGGGCCGGACCTGCCCACGGAGCCGCGCGCGGAGCTCGCGGGAGTGGCTTTGCGCGCGTTGTTGGCAGCAGGCTTCCGTGCGCTGCTCTTCATCTTGGTCGCCGTCAATGGCATTGTCGAGGTTTTATCGGCAAGCCTGGATGAATGGTTGAGAGAAACCGCAGCTTCAGGCGTCTCCCAAGACCCGGTCGACCCGGCGCAGCGTCTCCTCACGGCCGAGCAGCGCGACGCTCTCGAAGATCCCGGGCGAGACGGTCGTGCCGGCGATCGCCACGCGCAGCGGCTGATACACCTCGCGCGGCTTGACCTGCCGACGCGCGAGCACCGCCTCGAGCGCTCCTGTCACGTCCGGCTCGGTGAAGCCGTCGAGCTCGGCCAGCGCCTCGCGCACTTCGCGCAGCGCCTCGCGCCCCTCCTCGCCCAGCCAACGCTCACGCGCCTTCGGATCGTCCACGGGATCGTCGTCGAGCAGCGCGCCGGCCAGCGGCCAGAAGTCCGCGAGTGTGTGGATCTTCTCCTGGCTGATCGCCACGGCACGAGGGAGCCTCTGATCCTCGGCAGCGTCCGCGTGGCCGCTTTGCGCCAGGCGCCCTGCGACACGCCGCGTCAAATCCTCGACGGGCAGCTCACGGATCCAGACGCCGTTCAGCCAGCGCAGCTTCGTCTCGTCAAAGCGCGCCGGGTTGCGAGACACGCGCTGCAGGGTGAAGCGCTCGATCAGCTCCACGGTGGACAGCACGGTCTGATCGTCGCCCGCGCCCCAACCGAGCAGCGCCAGGTAGTTGCGCACGGCCTCGGGCAGGTAGCCCGCGTCGCGCAGCTCCTGAACCGAGGCGGCACCGTGGCGCTTTGAGAGCTTCTTGCCGTCCGGCCCGTGCAGCAGCGGCAGGTGAGCATACACCGGCAACGGCGCCTGACCCCCGCCTTCGGCGGTGCCCCCGATCTCCGATCGGCCCAACCCGACTGCCCGCGCGGCCTCCAGCACGAGCAGCTGCTTGGGGGTGTTGGAGAGGTGATCCTCGCCACGGACGACATGGGTTATGCCGGCGTCGAGGTCGTCGATCGCGACCGCGAAGTTGTAGAGCACGAATGCCGTCCGCGCGGGCGATCACCGGGTCGTCGAGATGGACGTGCTCAAAGCGCGTGTCGCCGCGGATGACGTCGTGAACGACCGTCGCGCCCTCCTCGGGCACGCGCAGTCGCACCGCCCCGTCGGTCTCGGCCTCGCCCCGGAACCCGCGATCGGCGCCGTGGAGTCGCTTGTATGCCTTGACGTCCTCGGCGGTGGCGTTCGAGCGGTAGGCGCGGCCGCTGTCGAGCAGCGCCCGCAATGCCTCGCCGTGGCGCTCGGAGCGCTCGGTCTGCATGATCGGCCCTTCGTCCCAGTCGAGCTCCAGCCAGCGCAGCGCGTCGAGGATCTGCTCGACGTTCTCGGGCGTCGAGCGCTCGCGGTCGGTGTCCTCGATGCGCAGCAGGAGCTCTCCGCCCTCGTGGCGCGCGAGCAGCCAGTTGAACAGGGCGGTGCGCGCGCCGCCGATGTGCAGCGCGCCCGTGGGCGATGGTGCGAAGCGGACCCTCATAGGATGCCGCCCATGCTAATCGCAGTTGACCCCTCACAGACGCGGTGCTGATCGGAGCGCACGTCTCGCCCGCGGGCGGGCTGGCGAAGGCGATCGAGCGCGGCGAGGAGCGCGGTGAAGCGATTCAGATCTTCAACCAGTCCCCGCGCATGTGGCGCCCGACCGCATACGGCGAGGAGGACTTCGCGGCGTTTCGTGAGGCGATGCGCTCGAGCCGGATCGACGCGGTGCTGATCCACGCCGTGTACCTGCTCAACTGCGCCAGCGACGATGCCGACATCCGCGCCAAGTCGCTCGTCTCGCTGACGCACTCGCTGCGCGTGGGCCGGGCGATCGGCGCTTCCGGCGTGGTGCTGCACCCCGGCTCGGCCAAGGCCGGCGACGTCGGCGAGGCGATCGCGCGCGCCGGGGAGACGATCGCACGGGCGCTGGCCGACAGCGAGGGCGTGAGCTTCACCTCGAGGACACCGCCGGTGCTGGTGGCACGCTCGGGCGCTCGTTCGATGAGCTGGCCGGGCTGCTGGACGCGGCCGGCGGGGACGAGCGGCTCGGGGTGTGCCTGGACTCCTGCCATCTGCTCGCCTCGGGCTATGACATCCGCACGGTTCGACGGCATGGGCTCGGTCCTGCGCGAGTGCACACGCAAGCTGGGCGCCGGGCGCATCCGCTCACTGCACTGCAACGACTCGCAGACACCGCTCGGCTCGAACCGCGACCGCCACGCGAACATCGGCGCGGGGGAGCTGGGCGAGCAGGGCTGTATGGCGTTCCTGTCGGCGCCGGGCCTGCAAAAGCTGCCATGCGTGCTGGAGACCCCGGGCGAGAACCGCGAAGGCCCCTCACGCGAGGAAGTCGCGCTGGCGATGGAGTTGCGCGAGCGCGGCCTTCGGGCGCGCAAAAGCGCGGGTAAGCTGTGTCGCAGCGGCGCACGCTCAGCCGGCGACGGCAGCGGCGACGGCCGGCCCGGGAGCGAAGACATTTTCCAGCTCGGCGCGCAGCGTCGGCGCGTTCTGCACGCGGAACGCCTCCCCCAGCCGCAGCCGGCGAAGCCCGGTGGGGGTATCGATGTCGAGCACGATCTCGGCGGGGCCGGAGTAATCCTCGACAAGCTGCTTGATGTCCTCGATCGCGCTCGTAGGGCAGGTTCGCGACATCCACGCGCGCGTGCACCGGCCTCGAGAGCGTGACCGCCGTCTTGGCGTCAGTCTCGGCCTGCTTGCGAGCCTCGGCGATCTCCTGCTCGCCGGGGGCGAACACCTCGACGGTCTGGGCGATCAGGCAGGTCTTGCCGGCTTCCTTGTGATCGACGCGCCCGCGTACGAGCACGACCTGGTTGACCGCGAGCGCGGCCTCGTGCTCGGACAGAGCCTTGCCGAACACGAGCACCTCCACCGCGCCGCCGAGGTCGTCGAGCGTGGCGAACATCATCGGATCGCCGGCGCGGGTGCGGATGCGCTTTGACTCGACGATGATCCCACCGACCGTCACCCAATCCTTGTCGCGGCGGGTCTGACAGCGCGGCCAGCGGACAGTCGGTGCGAGCTCGCATGATCTCGCGCAACGGCTTGAGCGGATGGGCGGAGACGAACAGGCCGATCGCCTCCTTCTCGACCGCGAGCAGCTGCGCCTGATCGAGCTCCTCGGCCGGAATCGGAGGGTGCGACGCCGCGCGAACGCGCCACCGGGGCGCGGGCCCGCCGGTGGAGAGCGCTCCCATCGAGCCCGCCCCCGTCACCCGCCGTGCCCGCCACGCCGGGTGACGGAGAGCCCGGTTCGGGGGCCAGGTCGAAGATCGAGCCCTGGCCGATCTGCGCGTCCTGCTGAGCCTGCTGACCCGCGGCCTGCGCCTGCTCGAGCACCG
>CAWCYP010000044.1:0-79366 GCA_963799735.1 uncultured Solirubrobacterales bacterium
ACTAGTCGTCGAACACGCTGTCAGACGACAGCAGGCGGGCGAGCCAGCCGCACGATCGCGTCGACATCCTCGGCTACGCGCATGTTCCAGCGCTGCGTCTTGCTCTCGACGGTCCTCATGATCTGGGTTGTACTCCCAGTGTGCGTACATCACAAGGGTCCGCCCAATCTCGATCTGCGCCCATAGGCGCGCACAATCTGCGCTCGGGTGATAATACCAATGCTATACCGAGTTTTTTAAATACACATACCATCCCTCGCCCTTCAGGGATTTTTCGCCGCCCAGCCCTCACCCCTGCGCGCCGTGAACCGCGATCGAAGCGTTGAACGGGCTCGCCCCGACCCCGGCGCCGGAACCCCCGCTCAGCGTGACCTCGACCCCGAGCCCGCCGCCGGCCATGTCGCGGATCATGCGCCGGCGAGCTGTGAGAGGTGGACGCGCGCCTTGCCGGTGCGGTGGGAGGCGACGGTGAAGCCGGCCGCGCCCAGCCAGACCGAGCGCGAGCCGCCGTGAGCGCGGGAGTGCAGCGTGATCGTGCCGGTGCAGGAGGCGGCGGCGTGGCAGTAGATGGCGACCTGGACGACGCCGCGCGCGCAGTCGAGAGGTGCGCGCGCGGGCTTGAGCGTGGTGGGCGAGCCTGGACCGCCGTTGGAGCGGCGCATCTGTCCCCGATCGTCCCTGTCCCGATTGAGATTGCTCGTCGGAGTAGGGGATGAGGTGCTAGTACGCTTTCTTCTCTGGCGGGTCCTGGGGTTCGCGGCCTTCGTCGTGGGGTTCGCGCTCCTCGCCTGGCTACTGGACGGCGGTTTGACGACGACGCTGCGCGGCGCGGCGCACGCCTCCGTGCCTTTCACGCCCGCGACCCTCGCCCGTGTGCTCGGCGGCGTGCTCGGCTCCATCTGGGCCTGGGCGCCGGTTGGGGGCGTCTCCGCCGTCGGGCTGATCGGCGCAGGCTCGCTGGCGATGTGCGCGATCATCCTCTGCGCCCGGGGGCGCGCCCGGAGCGCGCGCGTGTACGTCCGGTTCGCGATCGAGGTCTATCGCACCGACACCACCACCGCGGAGGGTCTCGTTCTCATGTTCGAGTCCCTGCACAAGCGTTTGTTGCGCCGCTGGTGGCGGCGAATCCTGCGTGGCCAGCCCTCGCTTGCGCTCGAGGTCCACCACACCTCCGGGCGCTCGGTCTCGCTCGCGCTCACCTGCCTCCGTGGTCTCGAGCCGATGGTCGAGGCCGCGCTGCGCACCGCCTACCCCAATGCCGGAGTGCGCCCCGCCTCCCATTCGCTCGGGACCCCGCCGGTCGTGCTGCGTTTGAAGAAGCACGCTGGCTTCATCGCGCGCCTGGGCGTGCTCGACCGCTTCGAGCTCGCGCGCGAGCCGCCGGTCAACCGCCTGATGAGCGTGATGGGCGCGTGCTCTGAGCCCGCGTTCGTGCAGCTCGCGCTGACGCCGAGCGCCGGTGTTCTTCGAGCGCTATGCGCGCCACCTGTACCGGCGCCACGAGGCGCACCTCTCCCACCGGCGCCAGGAGCACCTGCTGGGTGGCGATCGGGGTCGCGACCGTTCGATGCTCGAGGACGCCGAGCTGCGCGCCGGCCTCGACGTCCAGCACCGCCCTTTGTTCTTTGGGGATTTGCGCGTGATCGCGCAGAGCCTCTCCACGTGCGAGCGGATCGCCTCCGAGCTGCGGGCGGTCAGCTCGGAGAATCGCCTGGTCGAACGCACCACGACCGTGCGTCACGGTCTGCTCGGCCTCTACGGTACGCGCGTGCTGCGCGGCGAGGGCAACCCTTTGCCGTCGTTTCATCGCGGCGTGTACGCCTCGACCGAGCTCGCCGCCCTGTGGCAGCTGCCCTCGATCGACTTCGCCTCCGTGCCGTTCGCGCGCAGCGGCCTGCCGCGCGTGCCCGCGCCCCCGGGGATCGTGCGCCCCGGCGATGACGGCTCGCTCGGCTCGCTCGGCACGCTGCGCGACGCGCTGGGCCCGGTCACGATCCATCCGGCCCTACGCCGGCAGAACGTCGCGGTCCCCGGCGCCGTCGAGCAGGGCAAGTCCAGCTACCTGGTGGCGACCGTCGCCGAGGATCTGCGGCGCGAGCGCTGCTGCGTGATCGTGCTCGACCCCAAGGGCGACGCGGCCGAGGCGGCGGTCAGCCTCGTTGCACCCGAGCGCGTCTGCACCTTGCTGGACTTCTCGCATCCCTCGTGCGGGTTCAGCCCGCTGGCGGTGGACGCGCCGGCGGATGTGATCGCCGACTATGTCGTGGCGGCGCTCAAGAATTTATTCACTGACGCCGACATACGCGCCTCCTCCGATCGCTATCTGCGCAACGCGATCATCGCCGTGCTGGCGTATGACCGCTCCTCGACGTTGTGGGACGCCGCGCGGCTGCTGTCGGTCGGGGAGGAGGGCTACTACCTACCGCAACGCCGTCGGCTCGCGCGTGCGCACGATGCCGGAGTTCAAGGAGATCTCGGAGTTCTTCACCGCCGAGCTGTCCGCGCAGCTGGCGGACTCCCGCAGCACGACGACGGCCAAGCTGGACGCGCCCGTCAACAAGCTCGCGCGGTTGTTGAACTCCCCCTCGATCAAGCGCGTGCTGCTCAACGACTCGCTGCTGATCGACTTCGACCGCATCATCGCCGATCAGGAGGTGCTCGTCGTCAGGGGCGCGCTCGGCATGATGGGCGCCGGCAACACCTCCGTGCTGATGCAGCTGCTGGTCGGCATGCTCGACGCCGCGCTGGCTCGCCAGCAGGACCTCGTGCCCGAGTCCCAGCGCGTGGCGATCGCGCTGAAGGTGGACGAGGCGCCGCTCGTGCTCAACCGCGGCTTCGCCGAGACGATGGCCCTGAAGCGCTCGGCGGGCTTGGAGACGGTCGCGTGCTGGCAGACCGACTCCCAGTGGATCGACCGCGACGTGCGCAACCAGCTCGACGCGCTGTTCGCCCACCGCGTGTACTTCGCGACCTCCTCGGCGGAGGACGCGCGCTCGGCGGTCAAGCTGACGATGGCCGAGTTCTCGGACACCGTGCGCCCGGGCATCGAGCGCACCTCCGCGCTCAGCCACCCCGATGCGCGCCTGCACCTGCCCAAGCACCACGCGATCGCCAGCTGGCTCACCTTCGAGGGGCGCCAGGCGGCGTTCGTCGGCGAGACGATTCCCTTGCGCGTGGACCCCGAGCGCTTGCGGCTGCACGCCGAGCTTCAGGCCGCGCGCGGGGGACGCCACCTCGCCGATCTGCGCCAGCCGCACTGGGATCGGGCGCGTCCCGAGGCACGTCCCGAGGCCCCGAGTCGGGGGGTGGAGTCGCCGGTTGCGGACGGCAAGAGAAACGACGAGAGGGGGAGGCGAGAAACGACAGCGAAGCCCCACCCGGATCCTCTGAACGCCGGTCCGATCCACACGACCGATGGTGTTGGGTCAGTGGTTGGGGATGAGAGGACAGAGGGGTCGGGGTCGGGAGATGGTGTCGGGAGTGTGATTGGGGATGATGCCGGGAAGAGAGAGGGGGTCCGTGGGAGACAGGGGGTCGGTGGAGAAGACAGGGGTTGGGAGCGCTTCCGGGGACGCCGGTGGACAGCTATCGCGAGCTGGTCGATCTGGACGGCGCGCACTCCGTGCGCTGGGCCCGCCGCGTGCCAGAGCCGCGAGCGTTGACGGTCGAGCCGCTGGATCTGGAGATCCTGGCGCTCGTCGCGAGCTTTGGGCACGTGCTGACCACACAAATCCACCGGCGCTTCAACGGAGCGCGCGCGGTCACGACGACCCAGCGCAGGCTCAAGCGCCTGTCCGACGCCGGGATGCTCGAACGCTTCCAGTTCCACCGCCGCGACGGCGGAGGCGTGCCGATGTGTTACGTGATCGCCGCCGCGGGTCTCGACGTCCTGCACGCCCACGACCGGCTGACGGGGCCGCGCGAGGGTGAGGCCGGCACGCTGCCCGAGTCCTCCTCGCCGCTCGGCTCTTCCTCGCCGGCCGCGCCGGCCGCGACGATCGCGCCGGTCAAGGGCGAGCGGCTGCTGCAGCAAGCGCGCCATGACGTGCACGCGGCTGGCTGGGCGCTCGCACTGGAGCACGCCGTGGGTTGCGCGCCGCTGGGGTTGCGCGGCGCGCGCGAGTCGGTGCTGTCCCCTCCGCTTCGCTCCAGCTCGGAGGGACGCACGGCGCTCGGACCCGGCGAGCTCAGCCTCCCCGGTGGCCGCGCCCCGCACGAGTTTCTGCGCACCGGTTCCACGGGCGCGCGCGTGCAGGTGGAGCGCTTCGAGACGGTGCGCCCCGACGTGACGATCGAGCTGCCCGGGGGGTTGCGCGAGCGCCCAGCCGGGGTGGACGGGGGTCCGGTGCAGGGGTCCGTCGTGGAGAGGGAAGTCGTGCAGGCGGAGCTCGCGCGGGGCGGGAGCGTGACGGAGCCGGGCGCGGCGATCGATCTGCTCGTCGAGCTCGACGACCGCTTGCCCATCGGGAGCGCGGCGGGCAAGCTCGAGCGCTACGACCACTTCCTGTCCGGCTGGTCGGTGCACACCCGCCGCTACGGTGCGCGCGGGCGGGCGAGTCCGGTGGTCGTGTTCGTATGCCGCGACCGCGCTCGCGCGCGCGAGTGCGCACGCAGGGCCGACGCGGTGCTGAGCGCCTGCCGTGCGTACGCCGGCGAGTACCCGGCCGACTGGGAGTACCCGGGTCGGGAGCGCATCCTGTTCGCCGCCGAGCGCGACGCGCACGAGGGGATGCTGCGTGGCTATGGCGTGCCCCGGCTGCCGCCGGACGTGCGCGTGTCGGCGGCTCACGGCGATCCTCGGGCCGGGGCGGTGGTGGTTGAGGTTCGGGGGCTGGTCGGGACGATGGAGGCCGGGGAGTAGTCCCTCTCAGGGATCGTGTCGGGACGGGGGTCGCGGGTCTCCGATGGTCGGGAGGCCGGGGCCGGGTCAGGGTCGTGCAAGCTGGCGTGGAAACGCTCGTGCATTTGCCCGCCTGGAAGCGCCGTTACCCCCTGCGGGCGTGCAGTTGGGGTCCCTGGTATGGGGGGTGCGGCGCAGTCGCCCTCTTGTGGAAAGGTCACGTAACTGCACGCCGAGACTCTCTAATTTGGCTCTGCAGAGCTAAACTGCAAGCGATCTGTCGGCGGCGGCGCTCGGCGCGGGAGCGCGGGGGCGCGTCTAGGCTTGACGGGCGGCGCGTGGCGGCTACTATCGCTGCTCTTCTTTCCCTTTTCCCAAGCCATGTTCGGCCCACGCCGACCCCCAATCGCTCGCCGCACGATCGGCGGGTGCTGAAGCAGACTCGCATCGGCCACTGGTGTCACATCGACCACCGGTGTCGTGTCGGCCACCGGTGTCCCGTCGGCCCCGCGTCGGCCCCTGATGTTGCACAGGCCACTGGCGTTGCCTCGCCGGCGATGTCGTGTCGGTCACCGATGGCAGCTGCGCGACCTCTCAGCTGCGGATGTCGCGTCCGCCAAGGATACATACGCGCCAAGTTTTGCGATTCGCCCTCCGGCGAATCGTGATTTCCGAGACCCCTTTAGGGGGTCTCGGACTGTCCCAGCCTGCCCAGAGCTCGCGCAACGCGTCCCTTGACGGGCCGCGACCGAGGGTCTACAAGGCGCTGCCCATATACCCAAGCGGCCGCCCCGATTCGGGCAGGAGACAGACATGACACCCACGATCTCAGCACCCTCCCCAGTCGCTCAGCGAGCGCAATCCAGGCCCCCGGCCGCGGCGCCCACGCACTCCAGGAGGTCCACGCCAAAACGAGTCCACGGAGGTTTGCCCGCTTCGGGAACGGGGACAACGGCACGGCGCAAGCTCGATCCCCTGGGTCGCTACACCGACGAGGCCGGGCGCGCGCGGGAAGTGATCGCCGGGCGCGGGGGCGACGGCTGCGTGCTTGTCGTGGATCGCGACGCGGTCACGCTCGGCGACCGCCGGCTGGTCGCGCATCTCGCCGCCGAGGAGCCTGTTCAAAACGCCGCGCTGGTGTGCGCGCACTACCTGAATGACTCAAGTCGCGGACGCTGCCGGCGGGTGAGCGTCGAGGATCTGACCGGCTCCTCGCCGGCCGAGCGCTCCGGGCCGCGACGACGCGTGGCCGGGAGCCCGCACGCACGCGAGCTCGTGGGACGGCGGGGGGACAACAGCCACCATGTCTATCGCCTGGAGCTGGTGACGACGGACACGTCGGTCAAGGAGCTGCGCTGGGGCCGGCATCCTCGCCGGGGTGCTCCGGCGGCGCCGACGCCTGTGCGCCTGCGGGAGGTGATCGGCGCGGTCGAAAGCTATGAGCCCGTATGCGGGCTGACGCTCAGGGCGCTGGAGATGTATCGCGATGACCCGGAGGTCTCGAGCACCGCGCTGCGCATCGAGCTCGAACGCGTGCGGGAGAGCCCGATCGTCCTCAACCGCAAGCTGCGCCAGGCGGTGCTCGCGGCGATCGAGCGCGACGGCCTGAGCATGAGCGAAGTCGCGCTCCGCTGCGGCCGGGTCAAGTGCGACCGCAAGGGCAATGCGAGCGGCGAGACGAGCTGGCTGGCGCGCCGGGTGGGAGTCCTGCCCGAGAGCGGCACGACGCGGTTCACTCCGTGGGTCCACAGCGACGTGCTCGCGCTGATCGCTCGCGACGGGCTCGGGATCAGCCCGCGCGAGGTGGAGCTCGGATGAGACGGGGCTCGGCGGCCGCAGACCTTCTCATCGCGCCCGGGCTGCCGGCGGCGGCGGCGGCGCTCGCGCCACGGGCGGAGTTGCACTCCCTCTCGCGAGCGAGAGATGCTCAGGCGCCCGGGCCAGCCGGAGCAGGATCGGTCTTGGTGGTCGAGTCCGACGCTCCTCTTGCGGAAGCGCTCGTCGAGCAGCTTCTCGCCGACGGCTACCGCGCGCAGTCGGCGCACACCGCCGAACACGCACGGGTGCTCGCCCGGGGATCTCCACCCCGGCTGGCCGTGCTGGGCGAGGTGGACTCGGCGCGGGGCGCGCTCGAACTGCTGCGGGAGATCCGCAGGGCCACGGGGGGGAGCGCTCCCTGGGTTCGGGAGATGCCGGTCATCGTGCTCGGGGCGAGTCAGAACGAGCTGGACATGCTCCGCGCGTTCGAGGCGGGGGCGGACGACTTCCTGGCCAGTCCGGCGCGCTACCTGGAGCTGCGCGCTCGCATGCGCGCGCTTTTGCGCAGGGAGCAGTGGACGGTCGCGCCCGCACGCCGGCTGGCGGTCGGTGCGCTCGAGATCGACATGGACGGGCACGCCGTAAGCCTGGAGGGGCTGCCGGTCGATCTGCGCCGGCTCGAGTTCGAGCTGCTCGTGCGACTCGCGGGCGACCCGGAGCGCGTGTTCTCAAAGCAGGAGTTGCTGCGAGCGGTCTGGGGATACCGCTCGAGCGGATCGACCCGCACGGTCGACAGCCACGCCAGCCGCCTGCGCCGCAAGCTCGAGGAGCGCGGCGGCGGGCGCTGGGTGATCAACGTGTGGGGTGTCGGCTACCGGCTGCGCTGACGCTCGCCCGAGCGGCGCGCATGACGGGCGTTGGGCGCTCGTTGTAAGCCAAAGATCTTGACGGGCCTGAACGGCTCGCCATGCAGCACAGAACCATCTTGACGGCGAGCCACTGAGCTCGCCGTTTTGCGTTCGGCAGTCGCTTGGAGGGCGCGTCAGTGTGCGCCACCCCTCCCGCCGGACGTACGCAAACAACGGCCGCCCCATAAGGGACGGCCGTCAACCCAGCTCTTGCGCCGCACCTTTGAGAACAGGCGCAAGAGCACAAGGACAAAGGAGAATACCCATGCGTACACCATCCATCAGGACGCTTGCTGCTCTTGCGTATGAGCGTGGTGAGGAGTTCGACCCGGCGCTGATGCTCTCACCGGCGCTGGCCGAGCAGCTGGACAGCGCCAGCACGGCTGCAACGAATGTCCTCGCGCCGTCGCGGTCGGACGAGGGGCGGTTCGAGGGGGGTGGTCTGGTGTTCTGGCCGCTCGATGCGCGCGACCGCGAGCTTGCGGAGCTCATCCGCTGAGCGGCAGATCACTGCGGCGGCGGGCTTTCGGGCCCGCCGCCGTCACGTTGGGCAACGTCAAATGAACGGAGGGCGAGAACATGAGCAAGGATCGAGGAGCGCAGCCATGGGAGCAGGACATCGAGGATGACGAGACCTTCGAGAGGAAGATGGGCATCTCCAGGCAGGGCCTGTATGAGCTCGAAATGTGCCCATTCCTGGATGAGCTGGTCCGGCTCAACCATGAGCCGCTGGCGGTGATCGAAGCCGAGCATCTCGCCGAGCTGGCCCGGCGCAGACACGATCCGGCGGCGGTGATCGAAGCCGAGGACCTCGCCGACCAAGGCCGGCGCAAGCACAGCAAGTTCTGACGGGCTCGAACGGCCCGCCATGCAGCACATCGTGACGGCGGCCCTCGGGTTCGCCGTCGGTCGTTGACCACCACGACCGCCTCTCCAGGCGGTCTCGATGGACCGATCCCTGTGGGGTCGGTCTTCAGAAAGGAGCGGCGAAATGCCCTCATCTAATCCATCCCCCGAACCGGCGCCCAATGCGCCCAACCCGCTGGAGCCACTCGATCAGCTCGCTCACTGGCTGACGGCCACTGCGGTGCATGGCGTGCTCGGCGTGGCGATCGGTCTGATCGCCGTGCGGCTGATGCATCACCGGGACCTGCGCTGGACCTGGGCCGCCACCGGACTCGGGGTCGTCGTGCTCGCGCGCCCGGTGCTCGGTGGTTCGTCCTGGACGCTTGGCATTGCGGCGCTCTGTGCGACCGTGCGCGGCCATCGCTGGCATCGTGAAGAGATCGAGGCGGGCGCTGACCTGGCCGAGCTCGCGGCGGACCGGCGGGGCCCGCTGGATGCGCTGCGCGCAGTCGTCCGCCGGACCGTGCCGAAGCTGCTGGCGAGGTGGGCTGTTACGGGCGTGATCGCTGCGGGCGGGAAGGACTGGTTTCGCGGCGACCGGCTGATCGTCGGCGAGGAGGAGAAGGGCCGCACGGTCTCGATCCCGCTCGGTGGTCCGACCGGAGGCACGCACACGCTCGTGGTCGGCGCCACCCGCTCGGGCAAGACGGTGACTATGACGTGGATGTCGGTGCGTGCGATCGAGCACGGCATGGGGGCGATCGTGGTCGACCCGAAGGGCGATCGCGACCTGCGGGACGAGCTGTGCAGTGCGGCGCTCACCGCCGGCAGGCAGTTCATCGAATGGACCCCGCAGGGCCCAGCCATCTACAACCCCTACGCTCGGGGCAGCGAGACGGAGATCGCCGACAAGGCGCTGGCGGGCGAGCGGTTCACCGAGCCGCACTACCTGCGTCAGGCTCAGCGCTACCTCGGTCACGAGGTGCGCACGCTGCGCCAGGCCGGGCTGGAGGTCAGCCTCAAGGAGCTCGTGCAGCATCTCGACCCGTCGCGGCTGGAGGTGCTCGCGCGGACCCTGCCCGAGTTGGAGGCGCAGAGGGTGCATGACTACCTGGACTCGCTCACGACGCGCCAGCAGAGCGATCTGGCGGGCGTGCGCGACCGGCTGGCGATCATGGCCGAGTCCGACATCGGACCGTGGCTCGATCCGCAGACGGAGGGCGTGGAGCGACTCGACCTGCTGCAGGCCGCAGAAGCCCAGGCGGTTGTGTACTTCAACCTGGAAGCCGACCGCCGGCCGCTGCTCGCCCAGATGCTCGGGGCCGCGATCGTGGGAGACCTGCAGGCGATGGTCGCGGCGCTGCAGGGCCGGGCGGTGAGAACGCTGGTGGTGATCGACGAGTTCTCGGCGATCGTCCCGGAGCGGGTCGTGGGTCTGTTCGCCAGGGCGGGCGGGGCGGGTGTGAGCCTCGTGTTGGGCACGCAGGAGCTCGCCGACATGCGCGTGCCGGGACGGGAGACGGTGCACGATCAGGTGATGGGCAGTCTCTCGACGCTGATCGCCCACCGTCAGGTGGTCCCAGATTCGGCCGAGCTGATCGCGAGCATGACCGAAACCAGGGGCGTCTGGCGGACCTCACGGCACGGCGACGGCAAGCTCACTCGCACGCGGGGCCTCGAGCACGCGCTGCGGGCTGAGCAGATCATGAGCCTGCCGCGGGGCTGGGCCGCGGTGGTCGGGCTGTCCGACGGTGGCAGCGTGAGCATCACGCGGATGTTCTCGCCCAAGCGCCATCGCTGACTCGGCGGCTCTGACGTCGATCGAGAGAGGGGTCCTTCGGGGTCCCACGTCGCACGCCTCACGAGACCCCTCAGGGGTCCTTCATAAACATCGAACACAAAGGAGGACCACAATGGTCCGTACAAAATCAACCCCCAAATCTATGCCCTCGCCCGAGCGAGTGGAAATCATGCAGTGGACGGCGCGCATGGGCGCCGTCACGGCTGAGGCGCTGGCCTATCGTGAGAGTGCGACTGTCGCCTCCGCACGCACCCGGCTGGGAGCCCTCGAGAAGGCAGGATGGCTGTCGCGCGAGCGCCCGCTGGCGGAGCAGCCGGCGTTGTACACGCTGACGCGGGCGGGCAGGCGCGGTTGCGGCCTGCGCGGGCTGGACCCGTGTAGCGTGAGCAACACCAACGCGCAGCATCTGATCGTGTGCGTCGCGGTCGCCGTGGCACTGGAGCGCCGCTGTCCGGATCACCGGGTGTTGGGCGAGCGCGAGCTGCGCCGCGACGAAAGCGAGCTGGGCGTCCAGTTGGCGAGCGCGCAGATGGGTGTCGGGCCGCACGGCGAGCCGCTGCTGCACCGTCCAGACCTCGTCCTGTGGCCGGAAGCGTCCGGAGCCGGCCTGCCCGTGGCGGTCGAGGTCGAGCTGACGGCCAAGGCGCCGCGGCGACTGGCGGACATCTGTCAGGCCTGGGCTCGCTGCCGGACGGTCGCCCGTGTGCTGTATATCGCTTCGCCCGAGGTCCAGCGTGCGCTCGAGCGCGCGATCACTCGGGCGCAGGCGCACGATCAGATCGTGGTAGACGGGTTCGATGCGCTGCCGGGCACGGCCGAGGTCCTGGGCGGGGCCGCCCAGCAGCCGGCCGAGAATACCGTCCCAAGCGATGCGTAAGTTGATCGATGGGGGGTCAACCTCGATAGCAATGGAGACAGAAAGAATGTCCAGCTTCAATGTCAACCGTGTCGTTCTCGTCGGACGTCTCACTCACGATCCGGAGCTGCGCGCCCTGCCCTCGGGCACGAGCGTCTGCGGGCTGCGGATCGCGTGCAACTCGACCAGGAAAGACGCCGATGGCGACTATCGCGAGAAGCCCAACTTCTTCGACGTGCACGTCTATGGCGGCGCGGCGGAGAGCGTCAGCCGCTACACGCACAAGGGCAGCCGTGTCGCCATCGACGGCCGGTTGGATTGGCGCGAGTGGGAGAGCTCCGATCAACAGAAGCGCCAGGCGGTGAGCATCGTGGCGGAGACTGTCCAGTTCCTGGACAGCCCTGGCGGCCCGCGCCGCGAGCCCGAGCTGGGAGACGACCTCGATACCGATCGGAGCTCGGCCGAGGAGTACGACGAGTATGGCGAGGATCGCGAGCTCGCCGGCGTCGGCGCGGGCTCGGAGAATGCTGAGCTCGTTTTCTAGCGGCGACGGCCTCGTGGCCGGACCTGGCGGCGGGGGATGCCAATATCGGCGTCCCTCGCTGTGGGCCCGGGAGGCCTTTTTGTGTTTAAGGGCCCACGCGCGGGCCGCACGCGCGAGCCCTAACGACCGCAGGAGAGCATCTCGCTTGCCTTGCGCTCTCTTCTCCGTCGAGTCTCATCTCACTCGCGCAACGTCTCTGACCGGCCAGGTCTCCGCCGCCCGCAACGCCCCGGGCGCAACGGCCGCGTAAACTGGCGCGCCGCGGTCGCCGCGGCGGCTCGCGGTTGACAACAGCCCGCGTCAAGGAGTCAGTTCGGTGCCAGTGAACACCCAAGCGATCGGCAAGCAGTACGAGCCCACGACGTATGCGGTGGGCCGGGAGAAGATCAAGGAGTACGCGCGCGCGGTCGGGGAGACGAATCCCATCCATCTCGACGTGCAGGCCGCCCGCGATGCCGGTTATGCCGACGTCGTGGCGCCGCCGATGTTCGCCGTCGTCTACAGCGCGCCCTCGGTCGGGCCACCGATCTTCGACCCTGAGATCGAGCTCAACTTCGCGCTGATGGTGCACGGCGGACAGGAGCTCGAGTGGGGCCCGCTGGTGGTGGCCGGCGATGAGATCACTACGACCGCCGCCGTCAAGGACATCTCCGAAAGCGACGGGCGCGGCTACTACGTGTTCGAGTCGATATCGACCAACCAGCGCGGCGAGCGGGTGTGTCGCGGCACCTGGACCAACATCGTGCGAGGAGTGTGATCAGGCATGGACAATCTTCAAGTCGGCGGGGAGATCCCCGAGGTGAAGGTCACGCCCGACAAGTACCTGACCGCTCGTTACGCGGGGGCTTCGGGCGACTTCAACCCGATTCACATCGATGAGGACTTCGCCAAAGCGGTCGGTCTGCCAGGGAGGATCCTGCACGGGCTGTGGACGATGGCTCAGGTGGCGCGGGCGCAGACCGAGGCCGCGGGCGGTCCCGAGCATCTCAAGCGGTTGTCCGTGCAGTTCCGCGGCATGGGCGTGCCCGAGCAGGAGGTCGTCGTCAAAGGCACGGTGCGCGAGCGGCGCGACGGGCGTGTGATCGTGGACACGGTGGCCGAGCAGGCAGGCAAGCAGATCGTGCGCAACGCGGAGGCCGAGCTGGAGCTCTGAGGGTCGCCGGATCAGGGGTCGTGGATGGGCGACCTAGAATCACGGCCATGCGAACCCTGACAAGACGGCAGGAGATGATTCTGTGCAAGGTGGTGGAGGACTACCTGCGCACTGGCCAGCCGGTGGCGTCGAAGTCGATCGCAGCGGAGCCCGAGCTCGACTGCCGCGCCTCGACGGTTCGCAACGAGCTGGCGCTGCTGGAGGAGCACGGTCTGCTCGCCCACCCGCACGTCTCGGCGGGCAGGGTGCCGACGGACGCCGGGCAGCGGTACGTGGTCGATCGGATGCTCGCTTCCGGTCGAGGTCTGCAGCCGGCGCGGCGGCGCCGCCGCGACTGGAGCTCTCGCTTATGCGCAGCGAAGTCGAGGAGGCGGTGCGCACCATCACGGAGGCCCTGTCGCAGGTGACCAACCTGCTGGCGGTCGTGTCCGCGCCCGACCTGAGCACCGCCAGCATCAGGCATATCGAGGTACTCGCACTGCAACCGCAGGTTGTGGTGGTGGTGATCATCACCTCGACGGGAAGTGTGTCGAAGATGATGGTCACGTTCGAGCGCGCGGTCGATCCCGGCCTGGTGACATGGGCGGGGGAGTATCTGAACGAGCGGCTCGTCGGAACAGGGCTCGGAGCGCGCATGCTGCATCAGCGCCTGATCGACTCGGGCCTGTCCGGCACCGAGCTCGCGTTCCTGCAGCGGCTGGCGCCGGCGTTCGGCGAGATCGACATGGAGGGCGAGGACGCGCTGTACGTGGGCGGGACGGCGCGGCTCGTTCTGCACCGGGATGATCGAGGATACGGCCCAGATCAACGAGCTGATGAGCATGCTCGAGCGGCGTGTGGCGCTTCTGCGGGTCCTGCGCACGGTGCTCGGCGAGCAGGGCGTGTATGTGCGGATCGGCCACGAGAACGAGCTTCCGGCGATGCGCTCGCTCGGGTTGGTCGCGACCGGCTACGGGGTGGGCCGGCGCAAGCTGGGGGCCGTGTCGGTGATCGGGCCGGTGCGGATGGACTATGCCGAGGCGATCGTGACGGTGCGCGAGGCAGCACACGAGCTGTCGCGGTTCGTCGAAGATGCCTACGCCGAAGCATGAACGGGAGTCGTACTCGATGAGCCGAACCTCGACGCCACGCGATCCGTATGAGGTGCTCGGTGTGCAGCGCGACGCCTCCGAGCAGCAGATCAAGAAGGCCTTTCGTGCGCTGGCGATGGAGCTGCACCCGGATGTCAATGCGCACGACCCCGAGGCCGAGGAGAAGTTCAAGGAGGCCGCGGAGGCCAACGAGATCCTCTCAGATCCCGAGCGGCGCGCCACATATGACCGCTATGGCCATGAGGGTCTGCGCTCCGGCGGATACGCTCCCAACTTTGACGCGTTTGGTTCGATCAGCGACCTGTTCGACGCGTTCTTCGGGAGTGGCAGCGCGTTCGGCGGACGCTCCGGTCCGGCATCGGGAGGCGACTTGGCGGTGGCGGTCGAGGTCGATCTGATCGCAGGCGGCCTATGGCACGAAGGTGCAGGTCGCGTTCGAGGCGGTCGAGCGCTGCGAGCACTGCCGCGGCAACGGCGCCGAGCCGGGTACGCCGATCGAGACCTGCGAGCGCTGCGGCGGGCACGGGCAGCTGCAGGCGGTGACCCGCACGCCGTTCGGGCAGATGGCACGCACGGTGCTCTGCGACGTTTGCCACGGTGACGGTCGCGTGCCCAAGCAGCCGTGCCGTGAGTGCCGCGGCCGGGGTCGCAAGGCGGTTCGGCGCGAGGTGGAGGTGGACGTGCCGGCCGGGATCTCCGACGGTCAGCGCATCCGGCTTGCCGAGCGCGGACATGCGGGTGAGATGGGCGCTCCCGCGGGCGATCTCTACGTGCTCGTCAGAGTGCGCGAGGATGAGCGGTGGGTGCGCGAAGGCGACGATCTGGTCGCGGCGCTTGACGTCGCGGCTCCGTTGGCGGCGCTTGGCGCGACGCTGCAGATTCCTACGTTGGATGGCATGGCGCCGGTCGAGGTGCCGCCGGGCACACAGCCGGGCGAGGTGCTCACGCTGCGGGGCCAGGGGATGCCCTCACTGCATCGTGGCCGGCGCGGAGATCTGCGTGTGGTGGTCAACGTCGTGGTTCCTCGCCGCCTGAGCGAGGAGCAGCGCGAGCTGCTGGAGCGGTTGAATGAGACGCTCACCGAGGAGAACATGCGCTTGGAGGAGTCGATGTTCGCCAAGCTGCGCCGCACGCTGCGCGGCCAGGCGGCGTGATCCGTCTCGCGATCCGCGTTCGCCGGGAGGACGCCGAGATCGTGCTGGCCGAGCTGCTCGAGCTCGCTCCGGGGGGTGTTGAGGAGGTGGAGCTCGACGGGGGTGTCATCGAGTACGCGGTGTACGGGTCGTCGGGTGAGCTTCCTGATCTCCCCGACGTGCGCGCGGCGGCGGGCGCGGCGCTCGTCGAGGTCTCGAGCAGCGAGGTGGCCGACGATTGGGGCGAGCGCTGGAAGCGGTTTCACGGGCCTGTGCTGATCGACTTCTTCCGCTCCGGGGCGGGTTCCGGCTGTATATGTGCGTCCTCCGTGGGAGGCGCCGAGCAGCCGTGAGGGAGCGGTCGAGATCGTGGTAGATCCTGGTCAGGCGTTCGGAACGGGAGGGCACGCGAGCACGCGACTGTGTCTCGAACTGCTGCTTGGGCTGGCCGCGAGCGAACCCGGACGAGGACCGCTGCTGGATGTGGGCACGGGGTCGGGGGTGCTGGCGATCGCGGGGGCAAAGCTGGGCTACGTGCCGATGATTGGGTTCGACCACGACCGTGAGAGCGTGCGTGCGGCCGTTGAGAATGCGCGGGTCAACGACGTGAGCATCGACGTCAGGCGCCTGGACCTGCGCACTGATCGGCTGCCGCTGGTGAGCGAGGGTGCAGGAGTCTCGCGCGAATGGGAGCGTCGGCCTGTCGTCGTGGCGAACCTGCTGCGTCCGTTGCTGCTTGACCTGGCGAAGGCGTTCCCGTGTGCGCCGTCGCACCTGCTGGCAGGCGGGCTGTTGGCTGGCGAGGTGGACGAGATCGTTGACGCATACGCTGAGCGTCACGGCCTTCACGAGCGTGAGCGGCGAGAAAGCGGCGAGTGGGCGGCTGTGTGGCTCCAGGCTGAGTCGTAGGCTCAGGCCGGGTCGGGCAGCTCGGTCGCGGCGCGGACGATCGCGCGGTAGACGAGGTCGATCGCCGGGCGCACGCCATCCGGGCTCTGTAACAGGACACGGGCGGCGGCGAGGGCCGAGCCGATCGTCTCCAGGGCCTCGCCGACCGCACCGGGCTCGGGGTCACGACAGGCGGCGAGCGCCATCTCGAGCATCGCCAGCGCCTGCTCGGGGACTCCGGCGAACAGGGCCGGGCCGGTGAGGCTGGCGTAGCCGTAGACGCGGGCGAGGCGGCCGGCGAGCGTGATCGATGGTCCTCGCCGGGGGGGAGTGGCCGGCGGCAGGCCGCGGCCGTCGAGCAGTCCTGCCATCGTCGCGCCGAGCATGCCCCTGGTGGCGGTCTCGTCAAGGCCGGCCTGCGCCGCGACGCGCAGCGCCATGTAGAGCGTGGTGGCGGGCAGTCCGTAGGGTGGGTCAGAGGCGAACACGATCCGCTCGGCGGGAGCGCGCGCGAGCAGCTCGATCACGTCGAGCGGGAAGAAGCAGGAGATGTCATACAGCACGCCGGGATGGTCGGCCAGACGCGAGGTCAGGATGCCCTGGTCGCAGATCGCGCCGTGCGCAAGGATCAGAACCACGCTCGGGCGGCTGAGAGCGAGGTCTACGAGCCCGTCGGCGAGGGGAGGCAGTCCCCGTCCGGCGTGGATAAGGATGGGCACACCGGCGTCTTGCGCCAGCGCGAAGATGCCCTCCATCTCGGGTCCGTCGAACCCGAAGTCCTGGGCTCGGGGGTGCAGCTTGATGCCGCGCGCGCCGGCCGCGAGACAGCGCTCGCCCTCTGTGAGCGGCTCTTCGGCCGGGTCGAGGCGGCAGAAGGGGATCAGCCGCCCCTCGCTCTCTTGCGCCCAGGCGAGCACGCGGTCGTTGGGCACGCGATAGGCGGGCCGGCGCTCGGGGTCGTGCAGCGGGAACACGCACGCGCGCCGCGCGCCGGCATCGTCGAGCTGGGCTAGCAGCTGGACGAGCTGTAGCGAACGGCCGTCCTCGTCCAGGCCGAGGTGGGTGTGCGCATCGATCACCTCGGCGTCGGCTGGACGCAGGCGCTGCGCCTCCGCTAGGAACGGGGCGAGCGCGTCGGCGTAGAGGGAGTCAGCCACAGTCTGCACCCTATTCTGTCCCCGTGTCCTGGGACGTGGTGATAGCGGGAGGTGGTTTCGGGGGCTTCTACGCCGCCCGGGCGCTCGAGCGGCTGCTGCGGAGCGCAGAGCGCCAGGGTGACGCTCGTCAACGACGCGAACTTCATGCTGTACACCCCGCTACTGCCGGGCGCGGCGGGGGCGACGCTGGACCCGCGTCATGTGGTCGTGCCGCTGAGATCGCAGCTGAAGCACACCGAGCTTGTGATCGGCCGAGGTGCGAGGAGCAGACCAGGCGAGCAGGACGCTGTCCGTGGCAAGGATTGACGGGGAGAGCGTGCAGCTGAGCTATGACCAGCTGCTGGTCGCGCTGGGCTCGGTCTCGCGGACACTGCCGATCCCCGGTCTGGCCGAGCACGGGATCGGGCTGAAGTCGCTCTCGGACGCGACCGCGTTGCGTAATCAAGTCCTGAACTGCCTTGACATCGCCGAGTCGCTGCAAGACGAGGCGCTGATGCGTGAGCGTCTTGGGTTCGTGTTCGTGGGGGCTGGATATGCCGGAGTGGAGGGGCTCGCGGAGCTGCAGGACTTCGCTGCGCAGGCGATCGGGCTGTACCCGCACTGTCGCGCGGAGGGGATGCGCTGGGTGCTGGTGGAGGCGAAGGACCGGATCATGCCGGAGGTGCCAAAGGGCCTGTCGGAGTTCGCGGCGCGTGAGCTGCGCGCGCGGGGCATAGAGGTTCGCACCGAGACCACGGTGAAAGTGATCACCGAACGCGACGCGACGCTGTCCGACGGCGAGCGGATACCGGCGCGCACGGTCGTGTGGACGGCAGGAGTCAAGCCGAGCCCCGCTGTCGGCAAGCTGGGCTTGCCGCTCGACGAGGGCGGACGGGTGGTGGTGGATCGCACGATGCGCGTGGACGGATACGAGCACGTGTGGGCGATCGGCGACTGCGCGGCGGTCCCCGACCCGGCGCGACCTGGCCGGCCCTGTCCGCCGACGGCCCAGCACGCGATCAGGCAGGGCAGGCTGGCGGGCAGAAACATTCGCGCGGCGCTCGTGGGCGGCCGGGCGCGTCCGTTTCGCTACAGGACCGCGGGGGTGTTCGCCGAGCTCGGCTCCGGTAAGGCCGTGGCGATCACGCTGGGTGTTCGCTGGCGCGGCTTTCCGGCATGGCTGCTGGCGCGTACGTATCACCTGCTGTTGATGCCCGGTTTGGGTCGCAAGCTGAGGCTGCTCGTGGACTGGAACGTCTCACTGGTGTTCGGCCGTGACGTCTCGGCGCCAGGACGGCTGGGCAGCCCGACTCCGCTGGAGGGGGAATGAGGTTGAGTCGTCCAATGGCGGGCTTTGGTGGGATGCAGGGAGACGCGTGGCTTCGTCGGAGCGTCCTGAAACCGGTCACCACACCCGCTGGCATCGCGGGATCGACACATGCAACCCGCCGCGACGGCGTATCCTGGGTCGAGATGGCGATACTCGACACGGTCAAAGACGACGTGCAGGGTGCGATGCGCTCAGGCGAAAAAGAGCGGGTCGGCGCGCTGCGCCTGGTGCTCTCCGAGCTGCAGAAGGCCGCGAAGGAAGGCTCGGACGACGAGCTTGCAGTGCTCAGGCGCGAGCGTAAGCGGCGGCTGGAGGCGGCGAAGGCCTATCGCGATGGCGGACGCGAGGATCTGGCCGATGGCGAGGAGGCCGAGGCGAAGCTGATCGGGGGATACCTGCCGGCGGAGCTGTCGGATGAGGAGCTCAAAGAGATCGTCGAGCGAGCGGTGCAAGAGAGCGGGGCGGAGTCGCTGAAGGACATGGGTCGCGCTATGGGCAGCGCAATGGCGGCGGTCGACGGTCGCGCGGACGGCGGACGCGTATCGGGCCTGGTCAAGGCGACGCTCGGCGGATGAGCGGTCCGGCTTCGCTGATGAGTGGCGTGCGCAGCGGCGGATGAGGACGCAGATCGAGCTGCCGGGCGATGTCGCCGCCGAGCTGGCGGGCAGTCAGGACGCGGTGTTGCGCGCGCTGGAGGCGCATCTGCAATGCAAGGTGTTCCTGCGCGGTAACCTGATCACGTTCGACGGCGAGCAGGGCGAGACGCGGGTCGGTGAGCGAGTTGTGCGCGAGCTCTCCGATCTGATCTCGCGCGGTCATCAGATCGGGCCGGGGACGATCGCGGCGGTGACGGGCGCGCTGGACGCGCACGAGTCCCCCGCGCGGGTGCTGGAGGACGTGGTGTGGCGGCATCGTAGCCGCCAGGTCGCGCCCAAGACGGTCAACCAGAAGCGCTACGTGGACTCGATCCGCCAGAGCACGGTCACGTTCGGGATCGGCCCGGCGGGAACGGGCAAGACGTTTCTCGCGGTGGCGATGGCGGCGGCGGCGCTGTCAAGGCACGAGGTGAACCGCATCATCCTGACGCGCCCGGCCGTGGAGGCTGGCGAGCGGCTGGGGTTTTTGCCGGGCGATCTGATGGCGAAGGTCGACCCGTACCTGCGCCCCCTGTTCGACGCGCTGCACGACATGCTCGACCCCGAGAAGGTCTCCCAGCACCTGGAGCGAGGCGTGATCGAGATCGCACCCCTGGCGTTCATGCGAGGACGCACGCTGAACGATTCGTTCGTGATCCTCGACGAGGCGCAGAACACGACGCCGGAGCAGATGAAGATGTTCCTGACCCGCCTCGGCTTCGGCTCGCGGATGGTCGTAACGGGGGATGTCACGCAGGTCGATCTGCCGCGCGAGCAGCAGTCGGGACTGATCGCGGTGGGTGATGTGCTCGAGGCGGTCGAGGGCATCGAGTTCGTGCGGTTCGGCGGCGAGGATGTGGTCAGGCACAAGCTCGTGCAGCGGATCGTGGAGGCGTATGACGAGCACGGCCGGCGCGGCGCGCGCGACCGATCGAAGAGCGTCCAGCACTCCGCCGAGCGTCGCCGCGCTTGATCGCCGTGGTCGAGGTCGAGGTCTTCGGCGCCGCGCTCGCGCCTGATGCGCCGCCTGAGGCCGAGGTCGAGCGGCTGTGCGCGCTTACGACAGCGGCGGTGGGAATCGCTGACGGCCATCTGGCGATCGAGTACGTCGACTCAGCGCGCATTGCCGCACTGAACGCCGAGCATCGCGGCAAACCCGAGCCGACGGACGTGCTCTCGTTCCCGATCGACGGTGCCGATTTGCACGACGGCGGTGTGCCGCGCGAGCTGGGCGACGTGGTGATCTGTCCCGAGCACACGGCCGATCTGCGCGAGGCGATCGTGCATGGGGTGCTGCACCTGGTGGGGATGGATCACGAGACCGACGACGGCGAGATGCTCGCGCTGCAGACGCGGCTGCTCGGGTTGGAAGACTCGTGACGCGCAGCGGCTTCGTCGCTCTGGCGGGCCGGCCGAACGTGGGCAAGTCGACGCTCGTCAACGCCGTGGTGGGGGAGAAGGTGGCGATCGTCTCCGACCGCCCGCAGACGACGCGCCGGGCGATCAGGGGTGTGTACACGCGCGAGGACGGCCAGATCGTGTTGGTCGACCTGCCGGGCGTGCAGCGCCCGCGCGACGCTCTGACCGCGCGCATGGCCAGGCGGGTGCAGCAGGAGCTCGAAGGCGCCGATGCCGCGCTGTTGATCCTCAACGGCGAGCAGGGTGTGGGCCCGGGCGACCGGTTCATCGCGGGGGCTCTCGCGAAAGTGAAGCTGCCGGCGACGATCGCGGTCAACAAGGTGGACAGGCTCGATCGGGCGGCGACGGCGGCTGTGCTCCAGCAGACCGATGCACTGGAGCTGGGCGGCGAGGTCTTTCCGATCTCCGCGCGCACCGGCGCGGGGGTGGAAGCACTGGTCGAGCATCTGCTCGGGCTGATGCCCAAGGGGCCGCTCATGTTCGCCCCGGGCGAGAGCTCCGATCAGCCGCTGGAGCTGCTGCTGGGCGAGCTGGTGCGCGAGGCGGTGATCAGGCGCACTTTCCAGGAGGTGCCCCATGCGGTGGAGGTCGTCGTCGAGGAGGTCGAGCGCCCGCGCACGGGACTGGCGCGAATGCGCGCGCTGATCTGGGTCGAGAGCGGCTCGCAGAAGGGCATCGTGGTGGGCGCCGGCGGGCGCATGATCAAGGCGATCGGCACGGCCGCGCGCAAGGAGCTGGAGCGCGAGCTGGGATGTCAGGTGCATCTCGAACTGTCGGTACGCGTGCGCCGAGACTGGCGCGCGGACGAAGGTCTGCTCGACCGCTTGGGCATAACGTAGCTCACAGCTGCTCGGCCAACCGTCGGCCGATCGACCGGATGGCGTCGAGGTGCAGCTCGGCCGAGAACACGAACGGCACCGTGTGAACCGCCAGGCCGTTACGGCGCAGGCGCGCGATCTGGTTGTGCTGGATGCGCGCCCGCTCGTGCACGGCCTGGGCAGCCAGCCGCGCGGAGCGCTTGACCGCGCTGCCGGCTCCTCCGTCCACGCGCGCTATCCGCGCGAGCTCGGGTCCGTCGAAGCGGCGTGGCAGGGTTGCGTTGACGATCGTCGCGTCCAGCTCGCGCCCGAGTTGCGAGCGCAGCCCGGCTTGCAGGTCCAAGGTCTCGCCGACGGCCATGTCCGTCGGCTGGGTCACCGCCAGACAGCCGCTCTGCGCGTCATCCTCCAGCAGCTCGCGCACCTGCTCGGCCTGGCCGAAGATCGGCCCCACGCGCGCGATCGCGCCGAACGTCCATGGTGAGTGCAGCAGACCCAGCGCGTGTCCGGTCGCGGGGGCGTCGAGCACGACCAGGTCATACCGCTGCGAGCGCCGGCGCCAGCGATCCTCGCGGGTCAGCTCCCAGATCTTGACCATGCTCACCAGCTCCCTCGCGCCAGGAGCGGCGGCGGCGAAGTACTGGAAGGTGCCGCTGCCGGCGAGCACACGACCGGGGACCCGTCCGCCGAGCGCCTGCAGCCACTCGAGCAGAGCCCGGTCGGGGTCGATCGCGACGCTCCACAGGTTCTCCGCGAGCGCGGTCTCGGCGCCCACGTGAGCCTCCTCGCCCTCTCGTCTGTCCGCGTCTGGTGAGCCGTCCGCGGCATCCGCGAACAGGGTTGCCAGCCGGCGCTGGTCTCCCAGCTCGACCACGATCGTGCGCAGGCCGCGCTCCGCGCTCGCCAGGCCGAGGGCGGCTGCGATCGTGCTCTTGCCGACGCCTCCCTTGCCGGTGACGACCACGAGCTTGCGCTCGAGCGCCGATGGAGTGTTCGCCATGGGACCTACAATTCCACAGATGAACGCGCCCGCCCGCAGCCCGATCGATGAGCTCCTCGTCTATGACGAGCGCGGCCTCGTGCCGTGCGTCGTGCAGGACTGGCGCACGGGCGAGGTGCTGACGCTTGCTTATATGAACGCCGAGGCGCTCGAGCGTACGCGCGCCACGGGCGAGCTTCACCTCTACAGCCGCTCGCGTGAAGAGGCTTGGCACAAGGGTGAATCCAGTGGCAACGTCCAGGCGGTTCGCGCGCTGCGCGTCGACTGCGACGGCGACACGCTGCTGGCGCTGGTCGAGCCCGCCGGCCCCGCCTGCCATACGGGCGAGCGCACCTGCTTTCACCGGGGCGAGCTCGATCCGGCCGCGCCGCACGAGGTCCTGCCGGCGCTCGAGCGGACGTTGCGGGAGCGAGCGGCCGAGCGACCCGAGGGCTCCTACACCGTGACGCTGCTCGACGATCCGGTGCTGGCGGGCGCCAAGGTTCGCGAGGAGGCCGAGGAGGTCACACGCGCCGCGCGCGAGGAGTCTGAGGAGCGCGTCGATGAAGAGGCCGCCGATTTGCTCTATCACCTGCTGGTGCTCGTGCACGGTCGTGGACGGGATCTCGCCGACGCCGAGCGGGTGCTCGATGGCCGCCGTCGCTGAGCGCTCAGCTCACAACCTGATTCCGGTCTGCGAGAGCTTCATCGCCGACTGCGAGACGCCCGTGTCGGCTTTTCTGAAGCTGCGCGCGCTCGCGCCGGGCGAGCCCGCGTTTCTGCTCGAGTCCGCCGATCAGGGCCAGCGTGTGGGGCGCTGGTCGTTCATCGGCTTTCGTCCGCGCTCGGTGCTGCGCTGGTCACTCGTGGACGGCGGTGACCCGTATGCGCTCGCGGCCGAGCACGTCGCCCGTTTTCGCCAGGCGCCGCTGCTCGACGCTCCGCCGTTCACGGGCGGCGCGGTGGGATTCTTCGGCTACGACCTCGTGCGAACCGTCGAGCCGCTCGGCGAGCCTGGACCAGATCCGCTCGGGTTGCCCGACATGGCGCTGATGCTCTCCGACGCCCTGGTCGTATTCGATCATCTCAAGCACACGGTCACGATCCTCGCCAACGCCGACCTGCAGGCCGAGCCCGATGCCGAGCTCGCGCGGGCGAAAGCCGCCGCCACGATCGGTGAGATCCGCTGCGCGCTGGCCGGTCCCGTTCCGCCCGCGGAGGCGCAGACGGAGAGCGAGACGGGTGTTGCGTCCGCGCGGGAGATGCCGAGGTTCGAGTCGAACATGTCCGGCGAGCAGTTCGAAGGCATGGTTGCGCGGATCATCGAGTACATCTACGCCGGCGACGCATTTCAGGTCGTTCCCTCCCAGCGCTGGACTGCTCATACGCCGGTGCAGGCGTTCTCGATCTACCGCGGCCTGCGCGTCGTGAATCCGAGCCCGTACATGTACTTCCTGGACTTCGGCGATTTCCAGGTCGCGGGCGCCAGTCCCGAGCCGCTGCTGACGGTCAACCGCGGCGGACGGACGGATGGCCGGGCGCGCGTGAGCACGCGCCCGATCGCGGGCACGCGCCCGCGCGGGGCGAACGTCGCCGAGGACGAGCGCATTGCCCAAGAGCTGCTGGAGGACGAGAAGGAGCGCGCCGAGCACGTGATGCTCGTCGACCTCGGTCGCAACGATCTCGGCCGGGTGTGCGAGCCCGGCACCGTCGAGGTGGAGACGTTCATGGCCGTCGAGACCTACTCGCACGTCATGCACATCGTCTCCTCGGTTACTGGTCTGCTGCGAGACGGGGTCAGCGCGATGGACGCCCTGCGCTCGGTCCTGCCGGCTGGCACCCTGTCGGGGGCGCCCAAGGTGCGGGCGATGCAGATCATCGACGAGCTCGAGCCGATCAAGCGCGGCGGCTACGGCGGCGCGATCGGCTATCTGTCATATGCGGGCGACATGGACACCTGCATCCACATCCGCACGGTCGTCGTCAAGGATGGCCTCGCGCACATCCAGGCGGGCGGCGGGACAGTCGCCGACGCCAAGCCGGCGTACGAGCTGGCGGAGTCGCAAGCCAAGGCGCGTGCTGTGCTGCAGGCGATCGAGCTCGCGGTTTCCCAACCGGACTGGCCTTGAGGGAGGGGTATGGCGATGAAGGTCCTGGTGATCGACAACTACGACTCGTTCACGTACAACCTCGTCCAGTACCTCGGCGAGCTGGGCGCGGACGTGCGCACGGTGCGCAACGACCGCGCGAGCGTCGATGAGCTGCTGGCAGACGGGTATGCGCGCTGCGTAATCTCGCCCGGCCCGTGCACGCCTGATGAGGCGGGCATCTCATTGGAGGTGGCCAGGCGGATGCCCGAAGCGGGCATGCCGACGCTCGGCGTGTGCCTCGGCCACCAGGCGCTCGCGCAGGCGTTCGGCGGACAGGTCAAGCTGAACCCGCCCGTGCACGGCAAGGCGACCACGATCGAGCACGACGGCCGCACGATCTTCACCGGCCTGTCGTGTCCGTTGACGGTTGGGCGCTACCACTCGCTCGTGGTCGCGCCCGAGCTGCCCGACTGCCTGGAAGAGTCCGCGCGTGGCGGCGGTGTGCTGATGGGATTGCGCCATCGCAAGCTGCCGGCCGAGGGCGTGCAGTTCCATCCCGAGTCGGTGCTGACCGAGCAGGGCAGAGAGCTGTTGCGCAACTTCCTCGATGGGCGTCGCGTCGCGGGCGCGGAGTCGCACAGCCCTGAATCGACGGCCGCGAGCGGAGAGTCGGGCGCCGCCGCGAGCGCGACCGCCGGGGAGGTGGGCTAGATGCCCAACGCGATCCTCACCCGCGCGATCGACGCGCTCGCGCAGCGGCGCGATCTGAGCGCCGAGGAGACCGCGGAGGTGCTCGCCGAGATCATGCACGGCGAGGTGTCCGAGACGCAGATCGCGGGGTTCCTGATTGCGCTGCGCACCAAGGGCGAGACCGTCGACGAGCTCACCGGGCTGGCGCGCACGATGCGCGAGCTGGCCGCGCACGTCTCGGTGGGGCGTGCGGACCTGCTCGACACGGCCGGTACGGGCGGGGGACGCAGCACGTTCAACGTGTCCACGACAGCCGCGCTGATAGCCGCGGGCGCCGGTTGCGCGGTGGCCAAGCACGGAAATCGCTCCGCCACCAGTCGCTCGGGCTCGGCCGACCTGCTGGAGGCGCTGGGCGCGCGCATCGATCTGGCTCCGGAGGGCGTTGCGGCGTGCATCGAAGAGGCGGGGTTCGGATTCATGTTCGCGCCCGCGCACCATCAGGCGACCCGGTTCGTAGTGCCCGTCCGGCGGGAGCTTGCAGTGCGCACGATCTTCAACTTCCTCGGCCCCCTGACCAACCCGGCCGGTGCGCGCCGCCAGCTGATCGGGGTGTCGGACACGGCGTATCTGGAGACGATCGCCGGCGCGCTCGCGCGGCTGGGAGTCGATCGCGCGCTGGTCGTCTGTAGCGAGGACGGTCTAGATGAGATCTCGATCGGCGCCGCTACGCACGTGATCGAGGTCAACGACGATCAGTTGACCCGATATGTGCTCACGCCGGGTGACGTCGGCGTGCAGCCCGCCGCGGACGCCGCGAGCGACGGACGGACGCTCGCGGGCGGGAGCCCGCAGGAGAACGCCGAGGTGACGCGCGCGATCTTCGCGGGAGAGTCCGGCGAGCGCGCCGAGCTGGCGAGCATCAACGCGGGCGCCGCGATCTATGCGGCCGGTGCCGTGGAGTCGATCGCGGAGGGCGTCGCGGCCGCGCGCGAGGTGCTGGCAAGCGGTCGGGCTACGAGTGCGCTCGAGCGGTTCGTGCAGGCGAGCCATGCGCACGCGCCCGCGGAGGCGACGGTGTCATGAGCGTGCTGGAGGGTATCCTCGAGAGCACGCGCGTGGAGATAGAGCGGCGCAGGCGAGAGCGCCCGGAAGCCGAGCTGCAGGATCGGGCGCTCGCCTTCGGCGTTGCGAAGCGGAGCTTGCGCGACGCCCTGAGCCGGCCACAGATCGGCGTGATCGCCGAGTTCAAGCGGTGCTCGCCCTCGGCAGGCAGGCTGCGCGAGGGCGCGGACGTAGCGGAGATCGCGCGCGCGTATGAGCGCGGCGGGGCGGATGCGCTGTCGGTTCTGACGGAGGGTCCCAACTTTGAGGGTTCGCTCGATGATCTGCGTGCCGCGCGCGCGGCATGCGGGCTGCCTGTGCTGTGCAAGGACTTCATCGTCAACCCCTACCAGCTGTACGAGGCGCTCCTCGCTGGGGCGGACGCGGTGCTGCTGATCGTCGCCGCGCTGAGCGCCTCGGAGCTTCAGGCGCTGCGCGAGACCGCGCGCGGGCTGGACCTGGACGTGCTGGTCGAGGTGCACGACGCGGTGGAGCTACGCGTCGCGCTGGACGGGGGAGCCGATCTGGTTGGGATCAACAATCGCGATCTACGCGACTTCAGCGTCGATGTAGAGCGCACGTTCGCGCTGTTGGGTGAGATTCCCGTGGAGGTGATGGTCGTCTCGGAGTCGGGGATAGCCGAAGCCGAGCAGCTGGCGCGTCTGCAGGAGGCCGGTGTGGCGGCGGTGCTCGTCGGGGAGTCGCTGATGCGTGCGGCCCGGCCCGAGGAGGCGCTGCGGGCTCTGAGGGCCTATCCTGCCGGCGTCACGGATTCGGGGTCGGGCGGGGCATGAAGTTTTAGTCGAGCGGATGTTTCGCTTTAGATGGCCTTCATAGCCGCCGCCCATCCTGTGCATCGATCCACTTCACAACCGTCCCAGCAAAACAACATTGACCGGGCATCCCCACCCCTACCCCCACCCCCGACCCCAATGAAACGCATGTTCGCCATCCCCTTTGTCGCCGCTCTGATCGGAGGGGCGGTCGTCGCCGCGGTGATCGCCGCGGCCGGCGGACTGGGCTCCTCGACGAAGACCGTCACGACTATCCAGTCAGCCGCTCCGATCGCGCCATCGAACGCCTCGCAGACGAGTCCGGGGCTGACGCCGCACGAGATCTATGTGCGCGACGCTCCGGGTGTGGCGTTTGTGACTTCTACGGTCGTGCAGAAGACGGAATCGCCGTTCAACCTGTTCGGCGGTGGCGAAAGTCAGCGTGAAGGCCAGGCCACCGGCTCTGGAATCGTGATCAGCGCCAACGGCACGATCCTCACGAACTACCACGTGGTCGAGAACGCGGTCAAGGTCCAGGTGAGCTTCGAAAAAGGCCAGAACGTCGAAGCCAAGGTGATCGGCAAGGATCCCTCTGACGATCTTGCGGTGCTGAGCATCCCGACCGACGGGCTGACGCTGCACCCGCTGACGCTGGGGGACTCCAGCGCCGTGCAGGTGGGCGATCCGGTGCTGGCGATCGGCAACCCGTTCGACCTGGAACGGACGCTCACGACCGGCGTGATCTCCGCGCTGAAACGCGAGATCACGGCGCCAAACGGCTTTACGATCGACAACGTCCTGCAGACCGACGCGCCTATCAATCCCGGCAACTCCGGTGGACCTCTGCTCAACGCCGAGGGTCAGGTGATCGGCATCAACTCCCAGATCGAGACGGGCGGCTCAGGCGGCGGCAGCGTCGGCATCGGCTTCGCCGTGCCGATCAACACCGCCAAGTCCGAGCTTCCCCAGTTGGAGAAAGGCGGCACCATACGCGGCGCCTATCTCGGCCTGACCTCGTTGACGATCGACGGCTCGCTGTCGGCGCTGAACCTGCCGGTGAAAAGCGGTGCGCTCGTGCAGAGCGTGCAGAAAGGGACAGCCGCCGAAAAGGCCGGCATTCGCGGGGGAACGGCCACGACCGAAAACGGCCAGATCGCGGTCGGGGGCGACATCATCGTCTCGATCGACGGCAAGGCGGTCAACAGCTCAGAAGAACTGGCGAGCGACATCGAAGCCAAGAAGCCGGGCGACACGATCAGCATCGGGTTGCGGCGCGCCAACGGCAGAGGCGGCTGGGAACCCAAGACCGTGAGCGCCACGCTCGGCAGCCGGCCCAACTCGGTGCCCAACCCGAACACCCCCGAAGGCTAGGTGCGGGCCGGGCGACCCCGTGGGCCGGGTCCCAGTTCCGTCCGCCCGACAGTTCCGTCCTGGACCGCCCGCTACCGTTGGGGTATGTCAGAGACAGTCCAGCGCGCGACCGGCTCGAAGCCGCGTGTGAAGATCTGCGGCATCACCGACCTGCGTGACGCCGAGCTCGCGACTGAGCTGGGCGCGTGGGCGATCGGGATGGTCTTCTACGCCGGCAGCCCACGGCAGTGCTCGATCGAGCAGGCGCTGCGGATAACCGCCGGGCTGCGCCGCAGGGGGGTGGAGCTGTGCGGCGTGTTCGTAAACGCCTCCCTGGATGAGCTGGCGCGGCAGTCCGAGGACATGGGCCTGACGATGTTGCAGCTGCACGGCGACGAGGGTCCGGCGTTCTGCGCGGAGGTTGCGCGGCGCACCGGGGCGCGCGTGATCAAGGCGGTGCGGGTGTCCGCCGCCGGAGACGTGCGCGATCTGGAGCGCTTTCACGTCGACTTTCATCTGCTCGACGCGCGGGCGACCGCGTCGGACAGCAAGGATCTGCGCGGTGGGACGGGGGAGACGTTCGACTGGTCGCTGCTTGCGGGGCGGCGATCCAAGACTCCGCTGATCCTCAGCGGCGGCCTGCGGCCGGGCAACGTGGCCGAAGCGGTCGAGCGGGTCAGGCCATACGCGGTCGACACGGCCAGCGGCACCGAGCGCGCTCCCGGACGCAAGGACGAGGCGAAGCTGCGGGCGTTCTTCGATGCGATCGCCTCGACAACCGCCACTACGGAGGCTCTTGCGTGGACGCCGTGATGGGCACAGAGGGCGCTCCGGTGCAAGGCGCGGCGGCATGAGCACGACGGAGACGAGCACGACGGTCGAGCACCGGTTCGGACGCTACGGAGGCCAGTACGTCCCCGAGACGCTGATGCCGGCGCTCGCCGAGCTCGAGCACGCCTGGATTCAGGCGCGCGCTGACCCCTCCTATCGAAACGAGCTGGATGTGCTGCTGCGCGACTTCGGTGGGCGCCCAACGCCGCTGTATCGCGCGGGCAGACTGTCGATGCGGGTGGGTCGCAGCGTGTATCTCAAGCGCGAGGACCTCAACCACACCGGCTCGCACAAGCTCAACAACGCGCTCGGCCAGGCGCTGCTGGCCAAGCGGATGGGCAAGCGACGGATCATCGCCGAGACCGGCGCCGGCCAGCACGGGGTGGCGACAGCGACGGTATGCGCGCTGCTGGACCTCGAGTGTGTCGTGTACATGGGCACGGAGGACATGCGCCGCCAGCATCCGAACGTGCAGCGCATGCGGCTGCTGGGCGCGACCGTCACACCCGTGGAGGTGGGCGCGAGAACGCTGAAGGAGGCCACTTCGGCGGCGATCCGCGATTGGGTGGAGAACGTGCAGAGCACGCACTACGTGATCGGCTCCGCGGTCGGCCCAGCGCCGTATCCGGCGCTGGTCTCCGATCTGCAGAGCGTGATCGGTCGCGAGGCGCGGGAGCAGATACTGGAGCGCGAGGGACGGTTGCCCGAGCGCGTGATTGCGTGTGTGGGTGGCGGCTCGAACGCGATCGGCATCTTCAGCGCGTTCCTGGACGACAAGGACGTGCGGCTGGTCGGCGTGGAGGCCGGCGGCGAGGGCATCGACACGGGTGGGGGGGCACCTCGTCACGGCGCGCCGCTGACCGTCGGCGGGCGCGCGGGCGTGCTGCACGGGGCGCTGTCGGCGGTGATGCAGGACGAGGAGGGTCAGATCGTGCAGGCGCACTCGATCTCAGCCGGCCTTGACTATCCGGGCACAGGACCCCAGCACGCGCAGCTGCGCGACAGCGGCAGGGCGCGGTATGTTGCGGTCACCGACACGCAGGCGACCGCTGCGTTCAGGCAGGTAGCGCGCCTTGAGGGGATCATCCCGGCGCTGGAGACGGCGCACGCGCTGGCCTGGACGCTCGCGCAAGCAGACGGCGAGCTCGACCTCGTGTGCCTGTCCGGGCGCGGAGACAAGGATCTGGCGGAGGTATTGGAGCCCGCCCCCCCGGCATGAGCACCCAGGTCAGCACCGGCGTGCAGCGCATCGCCGACGCCTTCGCCGGCACGAGCAAGCGCGCGGCGCTGATGCCATATCTGATGGGCGGCTATCCGACGCTGAATGACTCGCTGCGGATCGGCGAAGCGTGCGTGAGCGCGGGGGCGGACCTGCTGGAGCTGGGGATGCCCTACTCGGACCCGCTCGCGGACGGCCCGGTGATCCACGCCGCGGGAACGCAGGCCCTCGCGGCCGGGGCCAACGTTGCGGGCGTCCTGGAGGTCGCGCGCGTGCTGGCGCCGAGCGTTCCGGTCGTGCTGATGTGCTATGCGAACATGGTTCTCGCGCCCGGTGTCGACGCGTTCGTAGAGCGGCTGGGGCAGACGGGTGCGTGCGGGCTGATCGTGCCGGACCTGCCGCTGGAGGAGTCGGCGGAGATCAGGGCCGCGTGCGATACGCACGGGCTGGCGCTCGTACCGCTGGTTGCGCCCACCACCACGCCCGAGCGGATGGCGGCGATCGGGGCACAGGCGCGAGGGTTCCTGTACACGGTCTCGGTCGTCGGCACCACCGGGGAGCGGGCCGCATCCGCGCTGTCCGAGCGCTTTGGCGAGATCCTCGCGCGGGCGAAGGCGAGCACCGATGTCCCGGTCGCGCTCGGGTTCGGCATCAGCACACCCGAGCAGGCGCGCATGGCCGCCGATGCCGATGCGGATGGCGTGATCGTGGGCACCCGGCTGGTGCGTGCCGCCGGCGATGCGCCCGAGGACCCGGCGGGCGCGGTCGGTGCGGTTGTGGGGGAGTTCGCGGCCGCCCTCTCGCGGTGATGGGAGCGTTTCGGGCGTGGATATGGGGCTTGCCGCGCAACGGCGCCATCGGCACGTGCCTCAGGTAGGATGCGCGTAACATGGGACTGGTCCTCACCGTAACCGCCGGCCTGGTCGTCTGGATCGTGCTCTGGGCGCTCGGAGCCAAGGGCTTTGACGCTTTCATGCTCGCCACCCTGATCATCGTCGTGGGCGCAACGCTGAAGATCCTCTCCGGCTACCTTCCCGGCCGCCGCAGCTGAGCGCCAGTGCGGGCGCGCCGGTTCTGCCAGGCGGCGAGTGCGCTCCTCGCCATGGCCGCGCTGACCGCGCTGGCCTGCGGCTGTGGAAGCGTCTCCGGAGCGGCCAGCGGCCTGGGCAACCAGCTGACCGTCTACTCCAGTCTTCCGCTGCAGGGCCCGTCGGGCGCGATCTCCCAGCAGATCGTTGACGGCGAGAAGCTTGCGCTGTATGACGCCGGCGGGCATGTCGGGCCGTTCAAAGTCAGCTACGACTCGCTCGATGACTCCGGCCCGACGACTGATCAGTCCAGCCCCACGAGCGGGCAGTGGGACCCGAGCGTGACCGCCTCGAACGCGAAGACGGCCGCCGACGACCCCAGCACGATCGCCTACCTCGGCGACTACAACTCGGCGGCGACCGCCATATCCCTGCCGCTGATCAACGCCGCGGGCATCCTCCAGATCAGCCCCGCCAGCCCATATGGCGGCCTGACCTCAACGCTGGACGCCGGCCAGGACGAGCCCGAACGGTTCTATCCGACCGGTAAACGCAACTTCGCGCGCCTGCAGCCCGGCGATCAAGCGCAGGCTCAGGCGCAGGTGCGGTTGATGAGCGATCTTCATGTCAGCAAGGTGTATGTGCTCGACGATCAGGACCCGTTCGAGCTGCCGCTCGCACAGATGGTCGTGACCGACGCGGAACAGGCCGGGATCTCGGTCGCCGCGCATGACAGCCTCGATACGACCGCGACCACGAGCTTCGCGGGCGAGACGGCGAAGATCGCCGAATCGGGCGCTCAGGCCGTGTTCTTCGCCGGCGGAACCACGCCGGAAGTCGTCGCGCTGTGGAAGCAGCTGCACGACGCCGATCCGCATCTGTGGCTGCTGGGGTCGAGCACGATGGTCAACGCCGCGTTCACCTCGGAAGTCGGCGCCGGGGCGGACGCCAGGACGCTGATCACGACTCCCGTGCTGCCCGTGAGCCACTACCCGGCCTCGGCGCAGCGCGTGCTCGCCGCCTACCGCCGGCAGTTCGGCGAACAGCCTGAAGCGTATGCCCTGTTCGGCTACGAGGCGATGAACGTCACGCTGCAGGCGATCAGGCGCGCCGGGGCGCGCGGCAACAACCGCCAGGCGGTGATCGACGCGCTGTTCGCGGCAGGCGAGCACGACTCGGTGATCGGCCGTTACGCGATCGAACCCGACGGCGAAACCACCCTGTCGAGCTACGGTGTCGACCACGTGGTCGCTGGCAAGCCGGTGTTCTGGCGCGAGCTGAGCGTGGGCTGAGGCTCGGGAGTCTCAGCCCAGTGCCGCTTGGAGCGCCTCATCGAGCCGCGGATACTCGAAGCTGTAGCCGAGCACGAGCGCTTTCGCGGGCATCGCGCGCACGCCCGTCGTGACGATCTCGCGCCATCTCGCCGTAGAGCAGGCGCAGCGCCAGCTCGGGCACCGGCAGCAGCGCAGGACGATGCAGCGCGCGTCCGAGCGCATGGGAGAGCTCACGGTTACTCACCGGTTCGGGCGCGGTCGCGTTGATTGGACCGGACCAGCGCTCGTCGCTGAGCGCGGCTAGCATCATCCCGATCAGGTCGTCGCGGTGAATCCAGGCCACGTACTGCCGTCCTCCCGCGACAGGTCCGCCGATGCCGAGGCGAAACGGGGGCAGCATCTTCGCGAGCGCCCCACCCGCGCGATCCAGCACGACCCCGGTGCGCACCTGCAAGGCGCGCATCTGCAGCTCGGTCACGGCCCTCGCCTCGGCCTCCCAGGCTGCGCACACCTGTGCGAGGAAGTCCTCGCCCGCCGGCGCTTCCTCATCGATCGGCTCGGGGCCGTGCGCGCCGTAGTAGCCGATCGCCGAGGAGCTGACCAGAACCTGTGGGCGGGCGACGGCGTCCAGCTCGCGCAAGCCCTGCACGAGGTTGCGCGTACCCACGACACGGCTGTCGCGGATCGCGTGCTTGGCCCGCTCGCTCCAGCGCTGCGCGACCGGCTCGCCCGCGAGGTGCACGACCGCGTCGCGCTCCGCCAGCGCCTCTGTGGGCGCCGGTTCTGAGAGCGGGTCCCAGCGATGCGCCCCCACATCGTCGCCCAGTTTGCCGCGCGCCCGATCGGGGTCGCGCGAGAGCACGGTCACCTCATCGCCGCGCTCGCTCAAAGCGGCGATCAGCCCCGGTCCGATCAGCCCAGTCGCTCCGGTGACCGCGACCTTCATGAGCTGAGCTTAGGACCTCGCGTCTGCGGCCGGCACGACCGGATGGGTTCCAGTCTGCGTGTCGCCCTGCGCGAACCCGACCTCGTTGCCCGCCGCTGCCGCCATCCCGCTCGCGCGCGCCTCGGTGGCCACCGCGGCCGCCACCGCGGGCGTGACGTCGCGGTTGAACACCGACGGGATGATGTAGTCCTCGCGCAGCTCCTCGTCGCTGACGATCTCCGCGATCGCACGCGCCGCCGCCATCTTCATCGGCTCGGTGATCGCGCCCGCGCGCACGTCCAGCGCACCCCGGAATATCCCCGGAAACGCCAGCACGTTGTTGATCTGGTTGGGGTAGTCCGAGCGTCCCGTCGCCATGATCCGCACGTACGGCGCCGCCTCCTCAGGGATGACCTCGGGGTTGGGGTTGGCCATCGCGAACACCATCGCGTCGTCGTTCATCCTGCTCAGCGCCTGCGCCGGCAACGCCCGCGCGCCCGAGAGCCCGATCACGAGATCCGACCCGTCGATCACGTCCGCGGGGGCGCCATCCCGGCACTCGGGGTTCGTCACCTGCGCAAGCCAGCGCTTCTGCGCGTTCATCGTCCCGTTCAGGTAGTCCTCGCGCTGGACATGCAGCGCGCCCCGCGAATCGGCGCCCACGACCTGCCCGACTCCGGCCTGCAGCAGGATCTTCGTCACCGCGATCCCGGCGGCGCCGAGGCCGATGATCAGCACGTGCAGGTCTCCCAGCCGCTTGCCCGTCAGCTTGACCGCGTTCAGCAGCGCGGCCATCACGACGACCGCCGTGCCGTGCTGGTCGTCGTGGAATATCGGGATGTCCAGCTCGGCCTTCAGCCGGTCCTCGATCTCGAAGCACCTGCGGCGCGGAGATGTCCTCCAGGTTGATCCCCCCGAACGCCGGCGCGATCCGCTTGACCGTGTCGACGATCTCACCCGCGTCCTTGCGTGTCCAGGCAGATCGGGAATGCGTCGACGCCCGCGAACTCCTTGAACAGGCAGCACTTGCCCTCCATCACCGGCATCGCCGCGCGCGGTCCGATGTCACCCAGTCCCAGCACCGCAGTGCCGTCGCTGATGACCGCGACCGTGTTGCGCTTGATCGTGTACTGAAACGCCCGGTCCTCATCCTCGGCGATCGCCAGGCACACCCGCGCGACGCCCGGGGTGTAGGCCATCGACAGGTCGTCCCGGGTCTTCAGCGGGTGCTTGTTGTGCTGCTCGATCTTGCCCCCGATGTGCAGCTGGAACGTACGGTCGATACGGTCGATCACGTGCGCGCCCTCCAGCGCGTCGATCGCGGCGACGATCGTCTCCCAGTGCTCGGGCCCGGCCGTGTCGACGACGATGTCGCGCAGGCTGTGTCCCGACTCGATGTCCACCGGGTCCACCGCCGCGACCACCCCGCCCGCCTGCGCGATCGCGCTCGTCACTGCTCCGAGCAGGCCGGGGCTGTCGTCGATCTCGACGCGTACGTTCAATCGGTACTGGGCGCTCGGGGTGATGCTCGTCACGAAGGTGGTCTCCTGGTTTTGAGGCGCCGCCCCGCGTCAGGCGGCGGCCTTGCATGGACGGCGGCCCGGCATCTTATGTGAGGGTCTCCGTAAAGTGATCCGTGCATGGCGGTGAACGCGACAGCGCAGGCGAAAGGCTCTCCGGTAGCGGGCTCAGGCGAACGTGACGCGGAGCGGCGCCTGTTTCTGATCGACGGACCCAGTCTCGTTTACCGGGCCTTCTTCGCGCTGCCCGAGTCGATCGCGACCTCCACCGGCGTCCCCACCAACGCGATCTTCGGGTTCGCCTCGATGCTCGTGAAGATTGTGACGGAGTACGGCGTCTGCCCGACGGTCGTCGCCTGGGACGCCGGCAGCTCCGGGCGCACCGAGGTCTATTCCGAATACAAGGCGGGGCGCCGCTCGCGCCCGGACCTGCTCAAGCAGCAGTGGCCCGCAATGGAGGAACTCGTCGAGGCCTTTGGCTACAGCAACGTCAAAATTGCGGGCTACGAGGCTGACGACGTGATCGCCTCGATCGCTGAGCACGCGCTGCGGGCCGAGCCGCCGGTGCCCGTGATGATTGTCACCGGCGACCGCGACGCCTTCCAGCTGATCGATGGCGACGGCGTCGTCAAGGTGATGGCGACCGCGCGCGGGATCACCGACACGAAGATCTACGACCGCCAGGCGGTGATTGATCGTTATGGCATCGCGCCGGAGCTGATCCCCGACTTCTACGGGCTGAAGGGGGATACCTCGGACAACATCCCCGGCGTCCCCGGGATCGGAGACAAGACCGCTAGCGAGCTGATCCAAAGCTACGGCACGCTCGAGCAGGTGCTCGCCCACATAGACGAGATCAAAGGTGCCAAGCGCAAAGAGAACCTGCTCGAGCACGCCGAGAACGCGCGCATCTCAAAGCGGCTTGCGACCGTACAGCGCGATGTCGCCGTCGACTTCGACATCGCCGCCGAGTCCATACGCGAGCCCGATCGCTCGCGCGTGCGCGAGGTCTTCCGCGAGTACGAGCTGCGCGACCCGCTGCGACGCCTGGAGGAGGCGCTTGGCGCCCCCGACGTCGCCGCCCCCGCGCTGCCCGCCGAGGTCAAGCTGAGCGGGCACGTGCGAGCCGGCTCGCCCGCCGATCTTGCCCGTCTCGGTGCGAGCGACGCCGAGCTCGCGCTCGTTGTGCGCGAGACCGAGACGCCCGAGGGCGAGCTGTTCGCCGAAGGGCCGCCGTGGCGCTTCGCTGCAGTGCTCGCCGCGAGTGGAACCGAGCCCCCCCAACCCCCCGAGGTGCTCGCCGGCGATTGCGACGGCCCCGAGCAGGTCGTCGAGGCGATCGGCGAGCGCGCCGTCGTCGCACACGACGCAAAGGCGCTCGGGCTTGTGCCGCCCGGCCTCGCGCACGACACGCTGCTCGGCGCCTTCCTGCTGGAGCCCGCCCGGCGCCGTTTCCCGTTTGTCGAGCTGTGCGAAGAGCGCGGCCTGGCGAGCGATGTCGAGGATCCGCTCGCGGCCGACGCGTTGCTGCTGCGCTCGCTCGCTGCCTGGCAGCGCGAGCAGATCTCCGAGCGCGGCCTGCAGGGCGTCATGCGCGACATCGAGCTGCCACTCGTTGCCGTCTTGCGCGAGATGGAGCTGCTCGGCGTGCGCCTGAACCTCGAGCGCCTCGCTGAGATCACCGGCCGCGTGCGCGAGGAGCTGATCGCGCTGGAAGCTGACATCTTCGTGCTCGCCGGGGAGGAGTTCCTGATCTCCTCGCCACAGCAGTTGGGGGAGATCCTGTTCGAGAAGCTCGGTCTGTCGCGCAAGCGTCGAGGCAAGACCGGCTTCTCCACAGATGCCCGGGTCCTTCAGGCGATCCGCGACGAGCACGAGATCGTGCCGAGGATCGAGCGCTGGCGCGAGCTCTCGACGTTGGCCAAGACTTATCTCGACGTGCTCCCGGAGGTGGTCGACGAACGCTCGCGCATCCACACTACGTTTCTGCAGGCCGGCGCCCAGACGGGGCGACTCGCGAGCACTAACCCGAACATGCAGAACGTCCCGATCCGCACCCCGCTCGGCCGCGAGATCCGCGGCTGCTTCGAGGCCGAGGACGGCAACGTGCTGATCTCCGCCGACTACTCGCAGATCGAGTTGCGCGTGCTCGCGCACGCGGCTGAGGAGCCCGTGCTGAAGGAGATCTTCGTGCGCGGGGAAGACGTGCACACCGCGACCGCCTCGCAGGTCTTCCACCTCGCGCCCGACGCGATCGACCCCGGCATGCGCTCGAAGGCGAAGATGATCAACTACGGGATCGTCTACGGATTGTCTGACTTCGGCCTCGCCGACCGCCTGAACATCCCGCGCGAGGAGGCGAAGGAGTTCATCGATGCCTACCTCGGGCGCTTTACGCGCGTCGCCGCGTTCATGGCCGAGACGATCGAGCGGGCCAAGGAGCAGAGCTATGTGACGACGCTGTGGGGACGGCGCCGGCAGATCCCCGAGCTGCAGGCGCGCAACTACCAGGTGCGGATGCTCGGCGAGCGGCTCGCCGTCAACACCGTCATCCAGGGTACGGCCGCCGACATCATCAAGCTCGCGATGGTGCGCACGCACGCGGCGCTCGCCGAGTCGGGACTGCAGACCCGCCTGCTGCTGACGATCCACGACGAGCTGCTGTTCGAAGGGCCGCCCTCGGAGCAGGACGCGGCGAGCGCGCTGATCGAGCTCCAGATGTGCGAGGTGTGGAAGTACGACCCGCCGCTGGCCGTCGACGTCGGCGTGGGTGAGAACTGGCTTGAGGCGAAGTGAGCCGCGGGCTGGCGATCCTGCTGGCGATCGCCGCCGGCTGCTTTGTCGGCCTACAAGCGCCGGTCAACGCGCGTCTCGGCAAAGAGGTCGGCAGCCTGCAGGCCGCGACGATCTCGTTCACGATTGGCACGCTCGCGCTGATCCTCGTCGCCGCGCTCTCCAGCGGCGGCCTGTCCGGCATCGGCAGCGCCACGCGCATCCCGTGGTGGGCGCTAATCGGAGGCGTCCTCGGCGCGTTCTACGTCACCGTCGCGCTCGTCACCGTGCGCACGCTCGGCCTCTCGAGCCTGACGGCGATCGTCGTCACCGGCCAGCTGGCCATCGCTGTAGTCGTCGATCGTTTCGGCCTGCTCGGGATAGCCAAGCAGCACATCGACGCCTCGCGCATCGTCGGGCTTGTGCTACTCGTCGTCGGTGTCGTGCTGGTCGTGCGTCGCTGACACGATGGCGGTGAGACTCGTGAGGCCACCTCATCGCCCAGCGCATGTCTCCTCGTATGCCTCGCCCAGCAGGCGCACGCCATGCTCGATCGCGGGCTCGGACAGGTTGCCGTGGCCGAGCAGCACCCCGGGAGCGCCGCCGGGAATGAAGCGGTGCAGAGCGATTCCCTCGACGCCCACGCCGCGCGCGCCGGCCGCCATCAGCAGCGCGTGCTCGTCGACATCGCTCGGCAGCATCACCAGCTCGAACAGCCCGGCCGCGCCGGGGCTGCTCACGCGACCGTCTCCCAGCCATCGTGACAGCGCCTCCAACAGCGCCTCGCGCCGGCGCTGGTAGCGCAACCGCATGCGCCGCACGTGCCGGTCGAGCTCTCCCCGCGCGATGAAGTCGCGCAACGCGAGCTGCCCGATCATCTCCGACCCGCCGTCCTCGATCGTCTTGGCGCTCGTCAGCTCCCAGGTCAGCCACGATGGCATCAGGATCCAGCCCAGGCGCATTCCTGGAGCCAGGCGCTTGCTGGCCGAGCCGATGTAGGCGACGTGCTCGGGAGCCAGCCCCTGCAACGCGCCCACGGCGACACGGTCATAGCGATACTCGGCGTCGTAGTCGTCCTCGATGATCAGCCGCTCGTCCTCGGCCCACTCGATCAGGGCCGCGCGCCGCTCGGGACCGAGCACCGCGCCCGTGGGGAACTGGTGCGCTGAGGTGACGACGACGGCCGCTGCGTCGGTCTTTGCCAGCTCCTCGACGCGCAATCCCTCGTTGTCGACTCCCACTGGCACGACCTCCATGCCCGCGTTTTCGACGATCAGACGGTGCATGTGCCAGCCGGGGTCCTCGAGCGCGACGTGCTGCACGCCGCGAGCGCGCAGCGTGCGGCACACCAGCGCGAACCCCTGCATGAACCCGGTGCACACGAGCGTGTGCTCGGGATCTGCGTCCACCCCGCGCACGCGCCCGAGGTAGTCGGCGAGCGCTTCGCGGAGCTCCGGCACTCCGCGAGGATCGCCGTAGCCGACCGCTGCCAGCGGGGAGTCGCGCAGTGCGGCACGCACCGAGCGCAGCCACGTCTCGCGCGGAAACCCCGCCAGGTCGGGCAGGCCGGGATGAAAGTGATAGGCGTAGCTCTCCAGCAGCGAACGCGCCGGCGCTCGTGGACTGGCCGCGCGCACCGCTTTGGCCACGCGCACGGGCGCTCCCTGGCGCATCGCCAGATATCCCTCCGCGGCGAGCTGGCCGTAAGCCTCGGTGATGACCCCGCGCGAGACCCCCAGCTCCTGCGCCAGCGCCCGTGTCGAGGGCAGGCGCATGTCGCCGGGCATGCGCCCGGAGCGGATCCGCTCGCGCAACTCGCGCTCGATCTGCTCGTGCAGCGGCAGCTCGCCCGCGCGGTCGATCTCCAGGAGCAGCCCCGGTCCCCGGCCTTCCATAACTGGCCCTGTCTGTTGGCCCATGACTGGAACTGTATTGCAGACCAGTGCGGAGCTAACTTGCACCTGTATCTGCCAGCACCATCTTGACCGGCACTCACTACAGCCGGCTCCCGAACGGAGGCATCGACCATGAGTCAGACCAACGGCAGCTCATCCCCAGCGACACCCATCACGATCGTGGGAGCGGGACTCGCGGGACTCATCGCCGCGATCACCTGTGCTGAGGCCGGAGCGAGCGTGCGCCTGCTCGAGGCCCACGACGTGCTCGGTGGACGGGCTCGTAGCACCGATGGGCCCTACAAGGCCAACCTCGGGCCGCATGCCCTCTACCGCGGCCCCTTCTGGGACTGGATGGGAGAGCACGACGCGCTTCCCGCCCACGTGAGCCCGCGGCTCACCGGAATACGCCTGCGCTGGGAGGGGAGCATCCATCGCACCCCGCCATTGGGCGCGCTGCCCTCGGTGCTGCGGCTGCGTGGCCGTGAGGCTCCGGTTGACGTGGACTTCCGGACGTGGGTGGCCAGCCACACCGACGAGCGCACGGCGAAGCTGCTGTCGGCCGCCGCCGGTGTCTACACCTTCTACCACGACCCCGGAGGGCTCTCCGCGGCGTTTGTGTGGGAGCGCTCCGTGCGTCTGCTGCTGACCGCCGCTCCCGCGGTGGTGCGCTATCCAATCGGCGGCTGGAGCACGCTGGTCGCGGCGCTGGAGCGCCGGGCGGGCGCGCTGGGGGTGGGAATCGAAACCGGCTCCCGCGTGCGGACGCTGCCGGACCCGCCCGTGATCGTCGCGATCGAGCTCGAGCAGGCGCGGGAGCTGCTCGGGGACGAGAGCCTGAGCTGGTCAAGCGGGCGCACGGTGTGTCTGGACCTCGGCTTGCGCCACCGCCGGGGCGACCCGATGGTCGTGTCCGACATGGACGAGGCAGGCTGGATCGGGCGCTACTCCACAACCAATCCCTCGGTTGCCCCTGATGGCGAGGAGCTGATCCAGGCACAGATGCCGATCCGCCCGCACGAGTCCGCCGACCAGGCCGCGCTGCGGCTGGAGCGGCTGCTCGACGCCTCGCTCGTGGATTGGCGCGGACGGGAGACCTGGCGCCGGCGGCAGGTTATGGATGCCCGCTCGGGCGCTCTGGACCCCCCCGGCGCCACGTGGCGCGATAGGCCCGCGGTCGAACGGGGCGAAGGCGTTTTCCTCGCCGGAGACATGGTCGCCGCGCCCGGATTGCTCGCGGAGGTCTGCTGGTCCAGTGCGATCGAGGCCTCACGCCTCGCGCTCGACGCGGCGCGCACCGCACGCCCGCAACTGCGCAGGGTAGCCTAGATCGCCGCCGCTACCGCAACCTGGCCGGCAGACGAGATCCGGCGCGGACTTGCCTCCACGAACGACGGCGGGGCGATCGCCAGGTAGTGCTCGAATGCCCAGTTCGCGAACCGGCGTGACTCGAGGCTCCACGACATAGCGGTCGGTGCCGGCGTGGGTGTGAGCGCTCCGATCGCGCGCTGCACTCCCAGCAGCCAGCTGTATTTGCGCGCGTGCCCGGCCGAGAACGCGCCGTAGCGCGCCAGCGCCTGCTCGCGGGTGATCCGACCCTCGTGCACGCCGCGCAGCTCGCGCGCACAGGCCAGGCCGAAGTAGATCGCGGTGCGGATCCCCTCGGCGGTCAGGGGCAGGCAGTGCCCGGCCGAGTCGCCCACGAAGAAGATGCCGTTCTCGACGGCGGGACGCAGCTGGTGGGGGATCCAGTTGCCCTGGTAGCCCTCGGGTGCAAGCCCCTTCTCGCCGGCCAGCCGGACGGTCGGCTCCCGGACGTGGCGCTCGGGCCAGAACGAGCCCGCCCCGATCCGCAGCTCATCGCGCGCGGGAAAGCTCCAGGCGTACCCGGCGCGGACGTAGCGATGGTCGATCCACAGCTCGAGCTCCTCGCCCGCGCTGGCGGGGTGGACCTCGAGGCCTCGTGACAGACGCGCGTTCGGTGGCTGGATCGCGGCGGTTGCGCCCGACAGCACCCGTCGCCAGCCGAGCGCGTCGACGATCAGCGGTGCTGTTAGATCGCCGCGGTCGGTGTGCACGACCAGCCCGTCGCGGCCGGTGACAGTGGCCGTGTCAAGCTCGGTCTCTGCGGCGTCGGCCTGGGCGTAGAGCAGCGCGCACAGCTCGCGGTAGTCAAACGTCGAAAACGACCACGGCAGCCGCCAGCGGGAGGTGCGTGACCGCGTGTGCACGAGAAGCTCGTGGAACGTCTGGCGCAGCGATCCCATCAGATCCATCGCTTCCATCCACAGCGTCGGCATTGCGCACGCGGAAGTCTGGCGCTCGCCCAGCTCGTAGCGGTCGATCATCATAACGCGCATGCCTGAGCCCGCCAGCTCGCGGGCGACGGCCAGTCCGGCGAACGAGGCGCCGCACACCAGCACGTCACAGTCGCGTCGCGTCCCCAAAGGGGTGCGCTCAAAGCCTCGCTTGGTTGCGCGAGTCGGCATCAGCCTCGATGATACGGCTGCGGTAGGCTTCCACGAGTGCAAACACTGATCGAGAATCCCCAGGCCCACGTGGTCGCGGGGTCAGGCGGATTGCTGCTCGAGATCGACGGGCAGATCGTCCCCAACTACGACGCCACGTTCCGCGACATCGAGGAGGGCGAGGTCGTCACCGGCCACGTCGTCCGGATCGACAAGGACGAGGTCCTCGTTGACATCGGCTACAAGTCCGAGGGCGTCATCCCCGCGAACGAGCTGTCGATCCGCAAGTCGGTCGACCCTCACGACGAGGTGCATCTCGGCGAGGAGGTCGACGCGATCGTCATGACCAAGGAGGATCAGGACGGGCGCCTGATCATGTCCAAGAAGCGCGCGCGCTTCGAGAAAGCGTGGCGGCGCATCGAAACCGCCGCGGAGTCCGGCGAGCCGGTCGAGGGCACCGTCATCGAGGTCGTCAAGGGCGGGCTGATCATCGACCTCGGCGTCCGCGGCTTCCTGCCCGCCTCGCTGGTGGACATCCGGCGCGTGCCCAACCTCGACGAGTACCTGGGCACGAAGATCGAGACGAAGGTGATCGAGCTCAACCGCTCGCGCAACAACGTCGTCCTCTCGCGCCGCGCCGTGCTGGAGGAGGAGCGCAAGGAGGTGCGCCAGCAGATCCTCGACCGGCTGGCGCCCGGGCTGGTCGTGGAGGGGCAAATCTCGAACATCGTGGACTTCGGCGCGTTCGTGGACCTGGACGGGATCGACGGCCTGATCCACATTTCCGAGCTGTCGTGGTCGCACGTCAACCACCCGAGCGAGATCCTCACGATCGGCGACACTGTTCAGGTCAAGGTGCTCGACATCGATCGCGACCGCCAGCGCATCTCGCTGGGGCTCAAGCAGACCCAGGAAGATCCGTGGCAGCGGATCGTGGACACCTACAACGTGGGCGACGAGCTTGCGGGCGTAGTCACGAAGGTCGTCACGTTCGGCGCGTTCGTCGAGATCTTGGACGGCGTGGAGGGCTTGGTGCACATCTCCGAGCTCGCCCCCCAACACGTCGAAAGCCCGCGTGAGATCGTCCATCCAGGCGATGCGATCCGCGTGCAGATCCTCGAGATCGACTCCGAGCGCCGCCGCCTTTCGCTGTCGGCCAAGCGGGTCGAGGATCAGATCCTCCCGGTCTCCCGGCCCGACGACGCTTCCGCGACGCGGGTGCAGGCTTCGAGCGCCGAGGGGGATGAGGTTCCGGCGGGGACATCGTCGGCGGAGGTCGATGGTCCTGCGGCGGAGACCGACGGCGAGGCTGTGGCCGAGGCCGCCACGCCCACGGAGGATGTCGAGGGCGCGGCGGACATTGAGGGCGAGACCGTGGCTGAGGTCGTCTCGGAGGAGGAGGAGTCCTCTACCGAGGAGACCGAGCCCGAGTCCGCTGCAGAGACGGCGTCATCGGAGGACGAGGCGGTGGCCGAGGTCGTCACAGAGGCTGCCCCCATGGGGGAGGCTCTCCCGACCGAGGATGAGCCCGCCGCCGAGGATGAGCCGGCCGCCGAGGAGGCGCCGGCCGCCGAGGAGGCGCCCGCCACCGTGCAGGAGCCTGCGGCGGCACAGACGCCCGAGGCCGAGCCGGCCCCCGCCGATGCGTCCCCGGACGGCGCCGACGCGGAGGAGCTCCAGCCCGCTGGCGAGCCGGCGCAGGACTGACGGCTCGCACGAGGATCGCGGGCGGGCGGGCGGCGTCGAACGGATGGGGTCCGGACATGTGCCGCTCGTCGGGCTGACGGGCGGCATGGGCGCAGGCAAGTCCACGGCCCTGACGGCGCTCGAGCGCCTAGGGGCGGCGGTGCTGTCGACCGACGCGGTCGTGCACGAGCTGTATGAAGGGGAGCGGCTGCGCGACGCGGTGGTGGAGCGCTGGGGAGAGGAGGTCGCGCCCGGCGGCGTGGTCGATCGCTCGGCGGTGGCCGCGCGCGCGTTCGCCGACGAGGACAATCGGGCGTGGCTGGAGGGTGTGCTGTGGCCGCTGGTCGGCGAACGGATTGGCGCGTGGCTGACAGAGGTCCGCGCGCGCCGTCCGGCGCCACGTGCGGCGGTGGTCGAGGTGCCGCTGCTGTTCGAGGCTGGGATGGAGGGGCTCTACGACGCGACGATCGCCGTCATCGCCGCCGAGCCCGTACGGCGCGAGCGCGCGGCGAGCAGAGGGCACGCGCTCCAAGACGCGCGCACCGCGCGCCAGCTCTCCCAGGAGGAGAAGGCGCGGCGAGCGACGTTCACGGTGCGCAACGACGGCAGTGAGGTGGAGCTGGCGAGGCAGCTGTCGGGCGTGCTTGACACCCTTGCGGGATGAGCGCGGCGTCATCGCGGTCCACATCTCCTACCGCGAGCGGCCGGGCGAGCGGCTGCGCAGCCAGCCGCAGCTCGTATCGCGCCGGAGGCGGTGGGCGAGGAGGGGGTCTGCGCGGTCCGGGTGTTCTGCTGCTCGTCGTGGTGGCGGTCGGCCTGCTGGCGGTCGTGTTCGGTCCGAGCCTCGACCATGCGGTGCGCAGGCTGGCGCTGCCGCTCGGCGACACGGGCGTCATCCGCGAACAGGCCGCCGCCAAGCACCTGGACCCGGCGCTGATCGCCGCGGTTATATACGCCGAGACGAAGTTCGACCCGCGCACCTCGCCGGCCGGCGCGGAGGGGCTAATGCAGATCGAGCCCGCGACCGCCGAATTTTTAGCCAAGCTCTCGGGCGGATACAGCTTCACGACCAGCGACCTCGGGACGCCCGCGATCAACGTGGCGTACGGGAGCTACTACCTGCGCTACCTGCTCGACCACTACTCAGGCGATGAGATGCTCGCGATCGCCGCCTACAACGCCGGCCTGGCGAACGTGGACCGCTGGGTGGCGCGGGCCGGCGCGGAAGGCCGCAGCCTGACGGTCGATCAGATTCCGTTCGGGCAGACGCGCGCGTACGTGCAGCGGGTGCTGGCGGCCCAGCGCGAATACCGCGTGCTGTACGGGCGCCAGCTCGGGTTGGGGTGAGGAGAGAGAGGAGAGGGAGTAGGGAGCATGGCTGCGTATGTTCACTTTAAACGCACCGTATAACTATCGCTATACGCGCCAGACTTTTATAACAACAACCCCTTCTCCTCTCTCCTCATTCCCTCCCTCTGAGATACTATAGTTATACCAACTCTCATGTGTCAACACATCCCCCTCCCTCTCTCTGAAGTACTATAGTTATACTCACTCTTATGTGTTGCCTTCCCCGCTACGGTAGGTAGCGATGCCCGACTTCAAGCTGGACGCCGCGTTCACGCCAACCGCCGATCAACCGAAGGCGATCGAGTCCCTGGCCGAGGGCGTTCAGGCGGGCGAGCGCTTCCAGACGCTGCTGGGCGCGACGGGGACGGGCAAGACGATGACGATGGCGGGCGTGATCGAGGCCGTGCAGCGCCCGACGCTCGTGATCGCGCACAACAAGACGCTGGCGGCGCAGCTGTGCAACGAGTTCAGGACGTTCTTCCCCGAGAACGCGGTCGAGTACTTCGTGTCCTACTACGACTACTACCAGCCCGAGGCGTACGTGCCCAGCCGCGACCTGTACATCGAGAAGGACTCGGCCATCAACCAGGAGGTCGATCGGCTCAGGCACGCGGCGACTGCGGCGGTGTTCGCGCGCCGCGATGTGATCGTGGTCGCGTCGGTGTCGTGCATCTACGGGCTGGGATCGCCGGAGGTGTACGAGATGAACATGCAGATACTCAAGCGCGGGGAGACGATCGACCGCGATCGGCTGCTGCGCAAGCTGGTGTCGATCCAGTACACCCGCAACGACACGGTGCTCGCGCGCGGGACGTTTCGCGTCAGGGGCGAGACGCTGGAGGTGTGGCCGGCGTACGCCGAGACCGCGGCTTTCCGGGCGAGCATGTTCGGCGATGAGATCGAGCGCCTCGCAGCAGTTCGACCCACTGACGGGCGAGCTGATCGAGGACGACCTCGAGCACGTGGCGATCTGGCCGGCGACGCACTACAACGTGCGCGAGGGCACGATCGAAGCGGCGGTCGAGGCGATCGGGCGCGAGCTGAACGAGCGCTGCGCGCAGCTGGAGTCAGACGGCAAGCCGCTGGAGTCGCATCGGCTCAGGCAGCGCACGCAGTACGACATGGAGATGCTGCGCGAGATGGGGTTCTGCTCGGGGATCGAGAACTACTCGCGCATCCTCGACGGACGCCCAGTGGGTGGGAGGCCGTACTGCTTGATCGACTACTTCCCCAAGGATTTCGTGTGTTTCATCGACGAGTCCCACCAGACCGTGCCGCAGATCGGCGGCATGCACGAGGGGGACAGATCGCGCAAGCAGACGCTCGTGGACTACGGGTTCAGGCTGCCGAGTGCGCTGGACAACCGCCCGCAGACGTTCGAAGAGTTCCTGTCGATTACGCCGCAGCTGATGTTCGTCTCGGCTACTCCCGGCGAGTACGAGCGCACGCGCTCGGGCCGCGTGGTCGAGCAGATCGTGCGCCCGACGGGCATCGTCGATCCGGTCGTGGAGGTGCGCGAGACCAAGAACCAGATCGACGATCTGATGAACGAGGTCCGCGCGCGCACCGATCGCGACGAGCGCGTGCTGGTGACGACGCTGACGAAGAAGATGTCCGAGGATCTCTCCCAGTACCTGCTGGAGATGGGGTTCAAGACCAGGTACCTGCACTCGGAGATCGACACGCTCGAGCGCATCCAGATCATCCGCGACCTGCGCTTGGGGGAGTACGACGTGCTGGTGGGCGTGAACCTGCTGCGCGAGGGTCTGGACCTACCGGAGGTCTCGCTGGTGGCGATCCTGGACGCCGACAAGGAGGGGTTCTTGCGCGGGGAGACCTCGCTGATCCAGACGATCGGACGCGCGGCGCGCAACATCGAGGGCACGGTGTTGATGTATGCGGACAAGGAGACGCGGGCGATGAAAGCGGCGATCTCGGAGACCGATCGCCGCCGCGAGATCCAGCTCGCGTACAACATCGAGCACGGGATCACCGCGGCGACGATCGTCAAGGGCATCTCGGACATCGCCGAGTTCCTGCAGGCCGACTCGAAGCTCCCGCGCGGCAGCCGCCGGCGCGCCGCGGAGCGCAGGGCCAAGACGAAGGAGATGCCGACGCACGAGCTGGAGCGGATGGTGGTCGAGCTCGAGGAGGAGATGAGCGCGGCGGCGGAGGACCTGCGCTTCGAGTACGCCGCCCAGCTGCGCGACGAGCTGCGCGAGCTGAGAAGAGACCTGCGCGAGATTCAGACAAGCGAAGCTGAGCTGCCGACGAGGCCGTCCGCTAGGCTTCAGCGCAGTGGACCTGGACAGCCAGAGCATCGAGAAGCGCGACTTTCCGATCAGCCGGCGCGGGTACGATCCGGCGGCCGTGGACGCGCATCTGCGGGCGCTGGCCACCCAGGTCGAGGAGCTGCAGCGCACCGCCGCCGGGCGCGGCGCGGACTCGCTGGCGGCGAGCGCGGCGAGCCCAGGTGCAGGCGATCGTCGCGGCGGCCGAGGTCGCCGCGGCGGAGATCGAGAGCGAGGCGCAGGCGAGCGCGAACAGCACGCGCGCGCAGGCCGACGAGCGACGCCCAGAAGACCCGCGCGGACGCGATCGAGAAAGCCCGGGCGCACGTCGCGGCCGTCGGCCGGGCGACCGCCACGCTGCTGGAGCGCGTCGAGTCGCTGGACGGCGAGACCGGCGCGCTGGTGGATAGCCTGCGCGCGGGCGCGACCCGGCTGGCGGGCGACCTGGCGGCGGTGGAGACGAACATGGGCGAGCTGTACGACGCGGCCTCTGGACGAGCGTCGGGCACGGACACGGTGTCGGCGGTCTCCACCGAGCAGGCGGCGCCGAAGATCGAGGAGCCAGTACGTCCGCGGGACGTGCCCTCACCGCCGGTCGCCGCGGCCTCCCCGTCTCTCTCTTCTTCTTCTTCTTCTTCTTCTTCTTCTTCCCCCTCTCCATCGCCGCCACGATCATCCGTTCCGACCCAACCCGCACCCGTGTCCCCACCGGAGCGACCGGTGAGCGAGAACGGCGATCTGGATGGCGCGCGGCTGGTCGCGCTGAACATGGCCCTGAACGGCGACTCGCGCGAGGAGACCGACCGGTACATCGCCGAGAACTACGAGGTCGCCGACCGGCAACGGCTGCTGGACGAGGTGTACGCAGCGATCGAGGGGTAGTGCCGCGCCGAGTGGCGACTCGAACGTCTGTTCGCCGCAATACAATAGCCGGCGAACATGGCCTCGAGTAACCAGATCGTCGTCAGCGGCGCCCGCGAGCACAATCTCAAAGACATCTCGCTGACGCTGCCGCGCGACGCGCTGGTCGTGATCACCGGACTGTCGGGCTCGGGTAAGTCGAGCCTGGCGTTCGACACGATCTACGCCGAGGGGCAGCGCCGCTATGTGGAGTCGCTGTCGGCGTACGCCAGGCAGTTCCTCGGGCAGATGGACAAGCCGGACGTGGATTCGATCGAGGGGCTGAGCCCGGCGATATCGATCGATCAGAAGACGACCTCGCGCAACCCTCGCTCCACGGTGGGGACGGTGACGGAGATATACGACTACCTGCGGCTGCTGTGGTCGCGCGTGGGCAAGCCCCACTGTCCCATCTGCGGGCGGCCGATCGTGGGGCAGTCGGCCGAGCAGATCATCGACCAGGCGATGGAGCTGGGCGAGGGGACGCGGTTCATGGTGATGGCGCCGCTCGTGCGCGGGCGCAAGGGGGAGTACGGCAAGCTGCTGGACGAGCTGCGCACGGACGGCTTCGCGCGCGTGAAGATCGACGATCGGGTGCGCTGCTGGAGGAGTCGATCGTGCTCGACAAGCGCTACAAGCACGACATCTCGGTCGTCGTCGATCGCCTGGTGATGCGCCACGACGTGCGCAAGCGGCTGGCCGACTCGATCGAGACGGCGGTGGGTCGCGCCGAAGGACTCGTGGAGATCGAGATCGTCGGGGGAACAGGTGGCGGGGGATGCGACCCAAGGAGCTGGGGATGAGGGAGAGAGAGAGTCATCGGCGACAGGGTCGCCCACGCGCGACCGGCGCCAAGGGTGTGCGCGGCGCCACAGCGCAGATCGTCCCGGGCGAGGTGCCGCCGCGGGGAACGGTGTATCACGTTCTCCGAGCGGTTCGCCTGCCCCGAGCACGGGCCGTCGCTGGTGGAGCTGGAGCCGCGGATCTTCTCGTTCAACTCGCCCCACGGGGCGTGCGAGCGCTGCACGGGGCTGGGCTCGCAGATGGAGATCGACCCGGAGCTGCTCGTGCCCGACCCGTCGCTGTCGATCGCGCAGGGCGCGATCGCGCCGTGGTCGAACAGCGTGTCCAACTACTACGAGCAGGTCGCCGGGGCGATCTCCGAGCGCTACGGCGTCGATCTCGACGAGCCCTGGGAGGAGCTGCCCCAGGAGGATCGCGACCTGTTCCTGTACGGGACCGACGGCGAGCGGCTGCAGATCTCCTACCGCAACCGCTTCGGGCGCACGGCGCTCGTACGCGACGCGGTTCGAGGGGATCGTCTCCAACCTGCAGCGCCGCTACAAGGAGACCGAGTCGGAGGGGACGCGCGAGAAGATCGAGCAGTACATGTCGCTGCGCACCTGCCCCGAGTGCGGCGGCGCGCGCCTGCGCGCGGAGTCCCGCGCGGTGCTCGTCGCGGGGACGCGGATCGAGGACTTCACCGCGCTGTCGGCGCGCCGGGCGCTTGCAGTGGCTGGACGAGGTCGAGCTGTCCGAGACCGACCGTCACGTCGCGCGGCTGATCCTGCGCGAGATCTCAGAGCGGCTGCGGTTCCTGGAGAACGTCGGCATCGGCTACCTGTCGATGGACCGCGCCGCCGCGACGCTGTCCGGCGGGGAGGCGCAGCGCATCCGCCTGGCGACGCAGATCGGAAGCTCGCTGGTGGGCGTGCTGTACATCCTCGACGAGCCCTCGATCGGGCTGCATCAGCGCGACAACTCCAAGCTGATCGCAACGCTGCAACGGCTGCGCGACCTGGGCAACACGGTGATCGTGGTCGAGCACGACGAGCAGACGATGCGCGCGGCCGATCATCTCGTGGACCTCGGTCCCGGGCGCGGGCGAGCACGGCGGGCGGATCGTGGCGCAGGGCACCGCGGCGCAGGTCCAGCGCGTGAAGGGCTCGCTGACCGGGCAGTACCTGGCCGGCGCGCTGAGCGTTCCCACGCCCGCGCGGCAGGCGCACGCCGAGCGGTTATGTCGAGATCGTCGGGGCCGAGCCAGAACAACCTGCGCGACATCGACGTGCACGTGCCGCTGGGCGTGATGACGTGCGTGACGGGCGTGTCGGGGTCGGGCAAGTCGACGCTCGTCAACGAGGTGCTGTACAAGGCGGCGTCCAACCGCCTGCACCGCGCGCGTCAGCGGCCGGGGGCGCACCGTGCGATCCACGGGCTGGATCAGCTGGACAAGATCATCGCGGTCGACCAGTCCCCGATCGGGCGCACGCCGCGCTCCAATCCGGCCACGTACACGGGGTTGTTCGATGTGATCCGCGACATGTACGCAAAGACCCAGGAGGCCCGCGCGCGCGGGTACAAGCCCGGGCGGTTCAGCTTCAACGTCAAGGGCGGACGCTGCGAGGTGTGCAAGGGCGACGGACAGATCAAGATCGAGATGCACTTTCTGCCCGACGTGTACGTGCCGTGCGAGCAGTGCCACGGCAAGCGCTACAACCGCGAGACGCTCGAAGTGCGGTTCAAGGGCAGGAGCATCGCCGACGTGCTCGACATGCCGGTCGAGGAGGCGTTGCAGTTCTTCGAGCACATCCCGAAGGTGCGCCGCCGCCTGGAGACGCTGAGCGCGGTCGGTCTCGGCTACGTGCGGCTCGGCCAGCCCGCGACGACGCTGTCCGGCGGGGAGGCGCAGCGCGTGAAGCTCGCGACGGAGCTGTCGAAGGTCGCGACCGGGCGCACGCTGTACATCCTCGACGAGCCCACGACCGGGCTGCACTTCGCCGACGTGCAGCGTCTGCTGGAGGTGCTCGCGCGGCTCGTGCGGAGCGGGCAACAGCGTGGTCGTGATCGAGCACAACCTCGATGTGATCAAGTGCGCGGACCGGCTGATCGACATGGGCCCGGAGGGGGGCGAGGAGGGCGGCCTTCGGTGATCGCGGCCGGGCACCCCCGAGGAGGTCGCGGCCGAGCCGGCGCTCACACACCGGGCAGTTCCTCGCGGGACTGCTGCCCGTCTCCGAGCGGCTCGGCCAACGGCGCCGGGCCGGGCACGGGCCGTCGGCGCAAGCCCCGCGCGAAGGTCGCCGCGTGAATCCTGGGGAGCAGACGGCTCCCGCTTCGACGGATTCCCTCGACGCTCACCTGCGCGAGCGGCCCGGCGAGCTCGTGCGCCAAGCCCGGCTGTGGGCGCAGAAGTGGCGCTGGTATGAGCGGAGCTCGCTGCCGTGGAATCGCGCGCGGATCCACTGGGAGCTGATGCGCCGCGAGGCGTTCGTGCGCTGGCCGGTGCACGGCAACGTGCTCGAGGCGCTGCGCGGGGGGCGACTGGAGATCGGCGCGGGAACGCTGCTCGAGCCGGACGTGTGGATCACCGCCCCGGGCGATGCGCGCGTACGGATCGGCAAGGGCACGTTCCTGAACCAGGGCGTGATGATCGCCGCCCAGGAGTTGGTGGAGATCGGCGATCACTGCATGCTCGCCAACGGCTGCTTCGTCACGCGACGCCAGCCATCGCTACGACGACCCCGACAAGCCGGTGCCGTGGCAGGGGTTTGAGTCCAAGGGGCCGACGCGGATCGGCGACAACTGCTGGCTCGGAGCGAACGTCGTCGTCACCAGCGGCGTGTACGATCGGCGAGCGCTGCGTGATCGGGGCGAACAGCGTCGTCACCCACGACATCGAGCCGTTCTCGGTCGCGGCCGGCGCGCCCGCGAAGGTGATCAGGCGAATCGAGTACGAGTAGCCGCCGGCCCACGGGTTGCTGGACCGGGCGCACCAGCCCAGTTGCCCCGGCGCGAGCGTACGCCGGGGCAACCGCAGGCACAGGTCAGGACGCGGGAGTCCAGACCGTTGAGATGTGGCATACGTTCGTCGCCTCCGCCGCGTAGGCGAAGATTTCGAGCTGGCCGTGCACGGGCGAGGTGACGGTCAGGCGCCCGACCGCATAACTTTCTTTGTCGCCGGCTGAGGTACTCGTCACGTCGAACAGGTACGCCGGGGTCGGGCTCGCGGCCTGCGTGAAGCTGCTGAACAGGACGAACGCCGCGGCGCCCTCGTCTGACTCGGTGTGCATCTCGTCGATCTGCACGAGGTCCCGGTTGGACGCGTCGAGCGTGACCTCGATCAGGCTCGGCCCGAGCTGCAGGCAGTTGCCGGTCAGCGTGAGCGGCCCGGCATTACCGAGCGGCGTGTTCTGTTCGGTCAACGCCGGCGCGGTCGAGTCGTAGGTGTACTCGATCGCGCCCGGCCCCTGCGGACCGATGGGACCGGTGTTGCCCTTCGGCCCCTGTGGACCGGTCGGGCCGGCAGGACCGGTTTTACCCTGCGGGCCCGCGTCGCCCTGGGAGCCGGTGCTGCCCTGCGGGCCACTCAGCAGCGAGGGCTTGCCCTTGCCGTGACCTTTGCGGTGACTGTGGTGCTTGCGCGCGCTGTGGGCGTTGCCGGCGGTGCGAGCGGGAGTCCCCCTGTACGCATTTGCGACGGCCGCGCCCAGAACGAGCAGGGCGAGCATCGACGCGGTGACGGCGAGTGAACTGAGAAGTGAGCGGGTCTTGCACATCGCGTTACCTCCTGGTTGTACGGGCTGTGCCCGTTGTGTGTTGTGCTCGCTCAACCGCCTTCTCCGAGGTTCCTTACGGTCGCGGCCACAAAAAAACTCAGCCCCGCCAGTTCGTCTGCGCACCGGGCCGTAAGGATTGGCCACATCGCCGGTTTCAACTGATGCTCGTAACCAGCGCCCGTCAGTGCGGGCCGGCGAGAGAGGAGACGATCAGTTGCCCAGCAATATCCGGACGGCTTGCCCGAGCTCAGGCGATGTGGGAGAATCGCCGTGAGCAGGCGGCCATGGCGAGATCAACCGCACGACGTTCCAGCATCACGCTCGACGACCGCGAGCTCGCAGAGCTGGCGATCGCTGGCGACGGTGACGCGTTCGCGCGGCTCTACGACCGTCACGAGCGTCGTGTATACGGGTTCTGCCTGCGGATGCTGGGCACCCCCGACGAGGCGGCGGACGCGACGCAGGAGACGTTCATGCGTCTGCTCCGGCGTCTGCCCGCGCTGGAGGGCCGCGACGTGAACTTCGTCGCCTACGCGCTGACGACGGCGCGCAACGCGTGCTACGACACGATCGGCGCTAGGCGCAGGGTCGAGCCGGTCGCCGAGGAGATCGAGCCCCGCGGTATCGAGCCTGGGGAGGTCGGACTCGACCCCGAGCGGGCGGCGCTGCTGGCCGCGTCCCGCGAGGACGTGCGCGCGGCCAATGGGAGGCTCCCCGAGCGCCAGCGCGAGGTGCTCGCGCTGAGGGAGCTCGAGCAGCTCTCCTACGAGCAGATCGGCGAGATCGTTCACTTGAACGACAATGCGGTCGCGCAGCTGATCTCGCGCGCACGGATCAGGCTGCGCGAGGAGATCAGAGGCGACGCGCTGGAGTCGATCGCCGCCGTCTCGCCCGATTGTGAGCGCGCGCTGCCGCTGCTGGCGTGCTCACAGGACGCCCAGCGTGCCGACGCCGATGAGATGGACTGGCTGCGGGCGCACATGGCCGGCTGCGAGACGTGCCGCTCCAGGCGCGCGGCGATGGAGGAGGCCGGTGTGTCCTACCGCGCGCTCGGGCCGATCGTGCCGCTGGCCTGGCTGCGCCACACGACCATCGCGCGCGCCGCACGGTTCGTGGGGGCCGACTGGAGCCATCTCGCAGGCTCCGCGCCCGGCACGCACGGCGCGGCGCCATCCTCGTCACCAACGTTGGGCACCCAAGCAGCGACTGGAACACACATAGTCGCCGGCACTCATTCGGCGGCCGATACCCAGGTAACCGCCGTCGGCCATGCGGGCCTCAGCGGATGGATGCAGGCCGCGAGCAGGCGACTGCGTCTGGCGAGCGTGGGCAAGAGGACCGGCGATCGCCGCGATCGTCGGGTTCTCGGCACCGCTGCGTTGTGCGCGATCCTGGTCGTGGTTCTCCTGGTCGTGCTCCTGGCCGGGAGCGTCACACCCGACAACCGCGCTCTGCCGCAACCGGCGACCCGGGCGCTGAGCTCCACGACAACGCCGCACGCCGGCGGGCGCTCGCACGGTCATGCGACCAGACTCGCTCATCGAACCAGCGCTCCGGTGAGCGCATCGCTTGTCGGGAACAATGGCACCGCGCTCCCCTCTCTTGCGCCTGGCCGCGGTGGTCAGCCAAGCAACCCGACGCCGGCGGTTCACCGTACCCACAGGATGATCCACCATCGATCCACACACCGCTCGAATCCGTTGCCGACCACGCCCACGAGCGGCACCCCGCCACCGCAGCCGGCGACTACTACACCGACTTCGACGACGCCCTCTCCCAGCCCGTCGAGCGGTGGTTCGGGTGAATCCACCGGAGGCGACTCAGGCAGTGGGACGGGAGCTGGCGAAACGCCGACAACGCCCGCGGAAACGCCGCCCCCGCCGGGCGAATCGCCCGCAACCGGGCATGGCTGCGCCCTAGCCATCGCTTGCTGAAGGCTACGTCTCAGTTCAGTCGCGCGTGCAGCTCCGCCAGCTCGGCGGGGTCGATCGAGTAGGTGTGCTCCGGGCCCGGGTAGCGCCGGGCGCGCACATCCTCGGTATAGGCGGTCACGCCCGCGTTCATGTCGTCCTGGAGGTTGGCGTAGCGCTTGACGAAGCGCGCCCCGAGGCCGTCGCGGATGCCGAGCAGGTCGTGGAAGACGAGCACCTGACCGTCGGTGGCGGGGCCGGCGCCGATGCCGATCACGGGGATCTCGAGCGTGGGCATCAGCTCCTCGGTGACGGCGGCGGGGATCGCCTCGAACACGAGCGCGAAGCAGCCCGCCTCCTGCAGCGCGAGCGCCTGCGCGCCGATCCGGGCGGCGGCGGTGGCGGTGCGTCCCTGGGCCTTCCAGCCGCCGAGGGCCGTGGCGGTCTGGGGCGTGAGGCCGACGTGGCCCATCACGGGGATGCCGGCGGCGACGATCGCGCGCGCGCGACTGACCGAGGACGGTCCGCCGCCCTCGAGCTTGACGGCCTCGCAGCCCGCCTCCTTGACCATGCGCATGGCGCTGGCGATCGCCTGCTCGTCTGAGATCTCATACGAGCCGAACGGCAGGTCGCCGATCAACAGCGGGGTACGCAGGCCACGGCGGGCGGCACGGGCGAGCACGAGCATGTCGTCGAGCTCCACGGGAGTCGTCGAGTTGTAGCCGAGCACGGTCGTCGCGGCCGAGTCGCCCACGAGCACCAGGTCGACACCAGCCGCCTCTGCCGCGCGGGCGCTCGGATAGTCATAGGCGGTGACCATCACGATCGGTTCGCCCAAGCGTCGCATGTCCGCGAGCAGCGGCAGCGTCATCGGCAGGCGTCCGGGATCGGATGGGGCTCGACCGAGTGGGGCTTGGATGGCGTGGCTGGACATGGCGTGTTGAGTCCTCTCTGACGCGGTTGACGCTCGATGGCCGGGATCAGGCCAGCAGGGTCGCCACCTCGTCGTCGATCGTGATGATGCGATTGGTGTTCGCCTCGACGTGGACGACGCGAGGCTCGTAGTGCTCGAGCTCGGCCTGGTCGTACTGGCCGTAGGAGATGACGATGATCGTGTCGCCGCGGTGCACCAGGCGGGCGGCGGCGCCGTTGACCTTCATATCGCCCGAGCCGCGGGCGCCGGGGATCGTGTAGGTCTCAAAGCGCGCGCCATTGTCGATGTCGACCACGTGAACCTGCTCATGCTCGAGGATGTCGGCCGCTTCGAGCAGGTCGGGGTCGATCGTGATCGACCCGACGTAGTGCAGGTCGCAATCGGTGACGGTTGCCCGGTGGATCTTGGACTTCAGCATCACGCGCTGCATGTGGTCGGCTCTCCCAGGGGTAGGTGGTGGCTGAATGGACTGTTGTCCGTCAGGACGACGGTTGTTCCCGCAACTGGGCTTACCGGGACGGCCACGGTCCGGACCTCCGTGGCGATCGTGGCACTCGCGGCAGCCGGCTGGGCCTCGGCGCTCACGGTCCCGGCGGCGATGGGTTGAGCAGCGCGTTGTCGATCAGGCGGATCGCGCCGACACGCGCGCGCCAGCACGAGCAGCGCCGGCCGGTTCCAGCCGATCGAGCGGCTCGAACGTGTCGGGATCGACGATCGCCACGTACTCGGGCTCGACACCGAACGGCGCCATCGCGCCGGTGGCCGCTCCGAGCAGCGCCTCGGCCGACTGCTCACCGGTGCCGGCCAGCTCGGACGCCGCCCGCAACGCCGCGGGCAGAGCCAGCGCGCGCTCACGCTCGACGGGATCGAGCAGCGCGTTGCGGCTGGACATGGCCAGGCCGTCGGGTTCGCGCACGGTCGGGCAGGTCTCGACGTGAACGGGCAGATTGAGGTCGCTCACCAGCCGGCGGATGACTACGACCTGCTGGGCGTCCTTCTGGCCGAAGTAGGCGATATCGGGCTGGGTCATGCACAGCAGCTTGGTGACGACCGTGCTCACGCCCCGGAAGTGCGCGGCGCCGCGTGCCTCGCCCTCCAGCCGGTCGGTCACGCCCAGCACCTCGACCGAGGTGGCGAAGCCCGGCGGGTAGACGTCCTCGATCGACGGAGCGAACAGCAGGTCGGCGCCGGCTTGCGCGGCGAGCGCGGCATCCTCGCGCTCCCGGCGGGGGTAGCGATCGAGGTCGGCGTGCTCGTCGAACTGGGACGGGTTGACGAACAGCGAAACCACGACTCGGTCGCACTGCTCACGGGCGCGGCGGATCAGCGACAGGTGACCCTCGTGCAGAGCGCCCATCGTGGGCACGAATCCGATCGTGCGGTTCGCACGACGGTCCGGCGCGAGCGCGAGCTCGCAGGTCGCCCACGGAACGCAGCGTCCTCATGGGCGGATTGGGCAGGGGTAGATGTGGTTCATGGCTCGGTCCAGTTCCCTGGGGGATACCGGTCGCGACACGACTAAGCATAGCGCCGGTGCGGCGCGGATGGCATGGTGTGTGCGCAAGATCACATGCTGTCGACACGGGGCCGGGCGTCACGTCAGTACGGCGTAGATCGGCTGACCCGACCACCTGCCGCACGACGAACGCATACGATCCGGGCGTGCCCGACGACGAGAGCGAGCTGTCGGCCTCGCAGCGACGCGAGGCGCTCAAGGAGGTGTACGCGCAGACGCAGCAGTGCGTGCGCTGCGCCGAGCTGGCGGCGACGCGCAAGACGGTGGTGTTTGGCGCCGGGAACGCCGACGCGGAGCTGATGTTCGTGGGGGAGGCCCCCGGCGCGAGCGAGGACGAGCAGGGCGTGCCGTTCGTCGGTCAGGCGGGCAAGCTGCTGGAGACGCTGCTCGGCGAGATCGGGATGGCGCGCAAGGAGGTGTGGATCTGCAACGTGCTCAAGTGCAGGCCTCCCGCCAACCGCGATCCGCAGCCCGTCGAGATCAGCAACTGCAAGGGGTATCTGTACCGCCAGGTCGAGCTGATCCAGCCGACGGTGATCTGCACGCTCGGCAACTTCTCGACCAAGCTGCTGCGCGAGGATCCGACAGGGATAACGCGTCTGCACGGCCGGCCGGAGGTGCTGACGCTGGGCAGGCGTGTGGTGCGGCTCTACCCGATATTTCACCCGGCCGCCGCGCTGTACACGCCGCGAATGCTGGAGACTCTGCGCGAGGACTTTGCGCGACTGCCGGAGCTGCTCGCGCTGGGGGCGCCCGAGCAGCCGGAGTGGTCACCGCAGGCGCCGGAGCCGGAGTTGGACGACATCGACCTCGCCGAGGCCCGGGCTGACGCACGGGCCGATGACCGGGGCGGTGCGGGCGCTTCCGGGCCCGCCGAGGCGGATCAGATGGGTCTGTTCTGATCAGGGCAGAGCCTAGATTCCGCACAAATTGCCCGTTTCATAGGCTCCGCGACCCGCGACACGGGCACGAGGACTGGACACGATCCCCTGTCCACCTCTGTCCAGGCAGGAAAATCGCTCGTGGAGCAGGAAAGCTGCGCAAGATGTCGAAGAAGTTCGTCCAGGGCCCTAAAGCCGACGGCGATGCGTGCCGATAGGGCTCTGTCTCCATCCTCCCTAGCAGTGACGACCGGCCCGCGCTTTCCCTCTCCCGCGGGCCGGTCGCGTTAAAGGGCTCCTGGGTCGCGGAGCAAGCGGCCCGTCGGCCTGGATGCCTATCTGGAGCCTCACATGGCTCTACAGTCTCGTCGTGGCCGTGCGCATCGTCGAAACCTCGGACCCCGTCGAGACCGAATCGCTGGGCGCCGAGCTCGCCGGGGGCCTGCGGGGTGGCGACGTGGTCCTTGTGCGTGGAGAGCTGGGCTCCGGCAAGACCACGCTCGTGCGCGGCGCGGCGCGGGCTCTCGGCGTCTCGGATCCGATCACGAGCCCTACGTTCAGCATCGGACACCGCTACCAGGGGACGGGCGTGACCGTTTCGCATCTCGACCTCTACCGTCTGGAAGATCTGGAGCGCGAGGACCCGGAGCTGCTGGCCGACTATCTCGGCTCGGGACGGATCACTTTCGTGGAGTGGCCCGAGGCGGCGGGCTCGGAGCTGCATGACGCCAGTCTGCACGTGACACTCTCCCACAGCGGCGCCGATCGCCGGCGGATCGAGGTGCTGGTGCGATGATCGTGCTCGGATTCGACACTGCCACGCCGTCAACCGCCGTGGGGTTGCGCCTGGCGGACGGAACCACGGTGCAGGCTCGCGACGACCCCGGCCCGCGGGAGCGTCCTGGCCATGCCACCCGGCTGCTGGCGATGACGGCGGAGTTGCTCGCGCAGGCGGAGGTCGGCTGGAAAGCGCTGGACCGGATCGCGGTGGGGGTGGGGCCGGGCAGGTTCACGGGCCTGCGCATCGGGGTGGCAACAGCCCGCGGTCTGGCGCAGTCGCTCGGGATCGAGCTCGTCGGCGTGTCCAGCCTGCACGCGCTCGCTCGGGCAGCGGCGGGGTGGGACCAGGAGGACCCGGGAACTCTCGCGGTGATCGATGCCCGCCGGGGAGAGGCGTTCGCCGCCGCCTACGCGCCCGTGGGCGGGTCGGAGTCAGAGATGGATCACAGACCGGACTTCCCGCGCGAGCTGGTGGCTGCGCGAGCGCTCGCGCCTGCGGATATCGGTGAGGTCCTGGATGACGCGGCGGGGAGGGCCGGCGAGCCGATCGCGCAATGGGTCGCGGTGGGGGATGGGGCGGTGCTGTATCGCGACGAGCTGGAAGCGCTCGGGGTGCGGACGCCGCCGGACGGCTCGCCGCTGCACAAGGTGAGCGGCGAGACGATCTGCGATATGGCGGTGAGCTCCGCCGCGCAGGGAATCGACACCGTACTGCCTGACTACCGGCGCCGGCCCGACGCGGAGATCGCGTCCGAGCGCGCCGGCGCGCCCGAGGAAGCGAGAGCATGAGCTCGCCACGCGCGGCAGAGCCCGGGATCGACCGCGCACGCGAGGTCGAGATCAGACGGCTCGTATACCCCGATCTACCGGACGTGATCGCGATCGAGCGCCAGGTGTTCCCGACGCCGTGGTCGCTGGCGATGTTCGTGTTGGAGCTGTCCAAGCAGTCGGGGATCTGCCTGGCCGCGACGCTCCCCAGCGGACGCGGGCAGCGGTTGATCGGGTATCTGATCTGCTCCCGATACGAGACCATCTGGCACGTGATGAACGTCGCGGTCGATGTCGAGGAGCAGCGCAGAGGCGTCGCCTCTGCGCTGCTCGCCGAGCTGTATGAGCGCGTCGACGACGAGAGCGCTCGGTACACCCTGGAGGTGCGCCGTTCCAACCTGCTCGCGATCCGTCTGTATGAACGCGAGGGCTTCCGTGCCGCCGGGCTGCGCCGCCACTATTACCAGGACAACGGCGAGGACGCGCTTGTGATGTGGCGCACTCCCGCTACGCTGGCGGGCCATCTGGACGACGTGCCCAATCCCGGTCGCGTATGGAGAGAGATACGAAGGTCCCGCCAAGATCCTGGCTCTGGAGACAAGCTGTGACGACACATGCGCCGCGGTGCTCGACGCGCAGGGGAGGGCGTGCTCGAACGTGATCTCCTCACAGGGAGTGCACGACCGGTACGGCGGGGTCGTGCCCGAGATCGCCTCTCGTCACCATCTCCAGCTCGTCAACCTCGTGGTCGAGCAGGCCCTGGACGAGGCGGGAGCGACGCTCTCAGAGATAGAGCTGGTCGCGGCCACGCGGGGCCCGGGTCTGGTGGGGGCGCTGCTGGTGGGCTTCTCGACGGCCAAGGCGCTGGCGGCCGCCAGGGAGCTCCCGTTTGCGCCCGTCGACCATCTGCAGGGTCACGTGGCCGCCAACTTCATCACACCCGCACGCGCAGGCGACGGTCAGGCGTTCGAACCGCCGTTCGTGTGCCTGATCGCCAGCGGTGGACACACGCTGTTGGCGCGCGTGACCGGCCATGACGGCTTCGAGGTACTCGGGCGAACACTCGACGACGCCGCGGGCGAGGCGTTTGACAAGGGCGCGAGGATGCTCGGCCTGGGCTATCCGGGCGGCGCGGCGCTGGAGCGCCTGGCCGCAGGGGGCGATCCGCAGACGTTCGCGTTTCCCGGCTCGCGCGCCGAGCGGGCACGCGGCGGCAAGGGGACAGGCAGACATACGTTCGAGCAGGGTCTGGACTTTTCGTTTGCCGGGCTGAAGACCGCGCTGCTGTACCGGCTGCGCGGCATGTCTGCGCGTGAGATACAGGCGCGGGCGGGGGACCTCGCGGCCTCGTACCAGGCGGCGATCGTCGACAGCCTGATCGAGCGCGCCGAACGGGGACTGGAAGAGACCGGGCTCGACCGTCTCGCGGTCGGGGGTGGCGTGGCAGCCAACGGCGAGTTGCGCCGGCGGCTGGCTGAGCTCGGGGCGAGCGTGCACGTGCCGGCACGCGAGCTCTGCACCGACAACGCGGCGATGATCGCCGCCGCCGCGCGGTTCGGCGAGCACCTCGAGTATCCGGCGTACCTGGGGCTCGACGCTTACGCGACCGGGGAACGGCCGCGATGACGGGTGGGGCGCTGATAACGGTGTACTCCAAGCCCGACTGCCATCTCTGCGTGGACGCCATGACCGCACTGCGCGGACTGCAGGCGGAGCTGGGCTTTGAGATCCGCGAGTGCGACATCACCGAGGAGGAGACTCTGCACCGCTCGTATTTCGAGCGGATTCCGGTCGTGGTGCTCGACGGCGAGGAGGTGTGTGAATACGTCGTCGATGAGCAGATCCTGCGCGAACGTCTAGAGTCACGACGATGACCTATCGCGAGCCGACGACGAGCCCCGACGGGGTCGAGCACAACGGGGCCGTCTCGGGCGAGCGGCTCTCGCTGGGCGTTGCGGCGAGACTGTCGCGCTACCTGCAGGTCCTGACGCAGGCCAAGAAGATGGGCAAGGAGACGATCTCCTCGCAGGAACTGTCGGACTACACGCACGTGAACTCCACCCAGATTCGCCGCGACCTGTCCGGGTTCGGGAAGTTCGGCAAGCGCGGCGTCGGCTACAACGTCGAGACGCTCGTGTCGCAGATCCGCAAGATCCTGCGCACCGCCGGTCAGCACAACATCGCGCTGCTCGGCGCGGGGCACCTGGGGCAGGCGATCGCCTCCTCGGACATCTTCGCCGACCACGGGTTCCGTGTGGTGGCGATCTTCGACGTGGACCCGGCGAAGGTGGGCACGAGCGTCGGCAGTCAGATCGTGCGCCATACCGGCGAGCTGCGCCAGGTGGTGGAGGACGAGGACATCGTGGTCGGCGTCCTGGCCGTTCCCACCCGGGCCGCCCAACAGCTCGCGGACGAGCTCGTGGACGCTGGCGTGAAGATCATCTTCAACTACTCCGAGTCGCTGCTGGCGGTCCCGCCGGAGGTGACCGTCCACACGTCGAGCCCCGCGGTCGATCTGCTGTACGCGCTGTACTTCTATCTGACCTGAGACGTCGTGTGGCAGTTGTCCTTCAGTTGACAATCAACCCGTAGAGCTGCGACCCAATGACCAGCCTGGATCTAGACAGAGCAGCCGAGACGTTTGCGCAGGCGCCAGATCTCACCGTCGGTGTGGAGGAGGAGTTCTCGATCCTGCATCCGCGGACGCTGGAACTGACGCCGCGCTTTGAGGAGCTGCGAGCCGCCGCGGAAAGCGATGAGCTGCTGCACGAGCACATCACGGGCGAGCTGATCTCCTCGGAGATCGAGATCATCTCCGGTGTCGGCGGCGATCTGCACGACGCGCTGGATCGCCAGCGCGAGCGCCGCAGACGCCTGTTCGTGCTCGCGCAGGAGCAGGGCGCGGCGCTCGGAGCGACCGGGACCCACCCTTGGGCCGACTACCGCGAGCAGCCGATCATCGACACCGAGCACTACCGCCGAGTCGAGGAGGGGCTGAAGTACGTGGCGTGGCGCAACAACACGTTCAGCCTGCACGTGCATCTGGGCGTACGCGACATCGACCGCGCGGTGCGTGCGTGCGACCGGCTGCGGCCGGTGCTGCCCCTGCTGCTGGCGATCTCCGCCAACTCGCCGTACCTGGACGGCCAGGACACGGGGTTGCACTCGGCGCGGACGCAGAGCTTCACCAAGAGCTTTCCGCGCTGCGGCGTTCCCGACGCGTTCGGGGGCTGGCAGGCGTACCGGGAGTACATCGAGTTTCTGAAGAAGACGGGCTCGATCGTCGAGTTCACCCAGGTGTGGTGGTCGGTCAGGCCGCACTTCAGCTTCGGCACGGTGGAGGTGCGCATCTGCGACGCGCAGGCCACTGCCCAGGAGTCCGATGCGCTCGCTGCGCTGATGGTTGCGTGCATCGCACAGGCTGTGCGCGACGTGGACGAGGGTGCTCCATTCATCGATCTGGCGCCACGGCTGATCGAGGAGAACATGTGGCGGGCGATCCGCTACGGGCTCGACGGGCGGCTGATCGACCTGGAGCGTGGCGAGGAGTATCCGGCGCGCGAGGCGATCGAACGGTTGGCCGCATGGACGGCGCCGGTTCGCTCCGAGCTTGGCGTCGAGTTGATTTTCCCGGAGCGCAACGGCGCGCAGCGCCAGCGGCGCATGATCGAGACGGGCGCGACGCGCGAGGAGGTGTTCGCGGCCTCGGTCGCGGAGACACGACAGACCTACACAGAGGAGGTGACGGTGTGAGCACCGATCCAGCTGGAGCAGCGAGCGAGGAGTCGCCGGCAGGCCAGCCGGCGGGCGCGGGCGCACGCCCGTCCGGGTGACCCAGGACCCGTCTGCGGGCGCCGCTGAGACGCAGGGCCAGTCCGCCGCCGCGAGCGACGCGCAGGGACAGCCGAGCGAGGAGGAGCTTCGGGCCGCCTACGAAGCGGAGATGAGCCGCATCTCGAGCGCGGACATGATCCTGCAGGCGGCGGTGTCGCTGCTGAACATCGGCGGATATCGGCTGGGGTCCTCCGCTGCCGGCGGGGAGCGGCCGGCGGGCGGGGCGCGCGATCTGGAGCAGGTGCGCGACGCGATCGACGGCGCGCGCGCGCTGCTGCCGATACTCGAGCGCAGACATTCCAACGAGTTGCGCCCGCTGCGCGACGCGCTCTCCCAACTGCAGATGGCCTACGCGCGCGAGGTCCGCACGAGCACCACGCCCGCCGATCAGGCCGGCGCGCAGGGCGCACAGGCTCCTGCAGCGGCCAAGCCGGACGCGCCCGCGGTGGAGGAGAAGCCGAGCGGGCCGGGACCGGCGGAGTCCAGCGGCAGGCTGTGGGTGCCCGGGCGCTGAGTATATGTTTCAAGTTTTTGCGTAGCGTGTACTTATGTATCCACAGCGTAGATACGATGGAGCACAGAGAGTGAAATCGTAAAACAATATCCCGCGCATACGTGCGCTTATGTATATCGCGACATACGATGGTACACGCTGCGGTGATTTGCAAACACAAGCCCGAGATCGGCCAGCCGCCCTTCCGTCGCCGAGCACGATAGACTGCGCGCGCCTTTCCGCCGGGTAAGCGCTCTGCAGGAGCGAGCCGGGGGACATATGGACGCGCGAACATCCTCGCGCGGCACGCCAATCAGACCGCGGAGGATTAACTGTTGAGCAGCTTTCTGACGAACCACGGGGTCGTCGTCGCCCTTGTTTGCGCCGCCTGCGCTGTGGTCTATGGCCTCCTGACCGCGCGATCCCTGCTCGCGCTGTCGCCGGGCAACGAGAAGATGCAGAGCATCTCGCTGGCCGTCCAGCAGGGCGCGCGCGCGTATCTGAACCGCCAGTACACGACGATCGCCGCCGTCGGCGTGGTGCTGTTCGTCGCGCTGATCTTCGTCCAGAACATCGCCGTGGCGTGCGGGTTCGCGATCGGCGGTGTGCTGTCCGGATCGGCCGGCTACATCGGCATGAACGTCTCGGTGCGCTCCAACGCGCGCGTCGCCGAGGCCGCGCGCGGCGGGGTCACCCCGGCGCTGCGAGTCGCGTTCCGCGGCGGAGCGATCACCGGACTGTTGGTTGTCGGGCTGGCGCTGCTCGGCGTCGCCGGGTATTACGGGGCGCTGACGGCCGTGTTCAACGACAGCCCGAAGACGGCGGTCGACGCGCTGATCGGGCTCGGTTTCGGCGGCTCGCTGATCTCCGTGTTCGCCAGGCTCGGAGGCGGCATCTTCACGAAGGCGGCGGACGTCGGCGCCGACCTCGTCGGCAAGGTCGAGGCGGGGATTCCCGAGGACGATCCGCGCAACCCGGCCACGATCGCCGACAACGTGGGCGACAACGTCGGGGACTGCGCCGGCATGGCGGCCGACCTGTTCGAGACCTACGCGGTCACCGCCGTGGCGGTGATCCTGCTCGGAGTGCTCACCTTCCACGAGTCAACGCGCGTCGCGCTCTATCCGCTCGTGCTCGGGGGCGTGGCGATCATCGCGTCGATCATCGGCACGTTCGCCGTCCGCTCGAGGTCCGGCAACGTCGAGCGGGCGCTTTACCAGGGACTCGTCGTGTCCGGGGCGATCGCCGCCGCCGCGTTCGCGCCGATCACCTACTGGCTGATGCGCAACCTCACGTTCAGGGCCGTGGGCAACATCGTCAACGCGCCGAGCTGGACGCATCTGTATCTGTGCTCGCTGATCGGGATCGCCGTGACCGCGCTGCTGTTCGTGATCACCGACTACTACACCTCGACACGGTTCTCGCCGGTCAAGAAGACGGCCAAAGCGTCGATCACCGGGCACGCGACGAACATAATCCAGGGGTTCGGTTCGGGGCTGCAGGCCACGGCGCTGCCGGCGATCGTGATCGTGCTCGGCATCCTTGGCGCGTGGAAGCTCGCGGGCGGCGGGGTCACGGGCATCTATGGGATCGGCGTCGCCGTGGTGGGGCTGCTGTCGCTGACCGGGCTGATCGTCGCGCTCGACGCGTTCGGCCCGATCACCGACAATGCGGGCGGCATCGCCGAGATGGCCGACCTGCCCGAGGACGTGCGCAAGGTCACCGATCGACTCGACGCGGTCGGGAACACGACGAAGGCCGTCACGAAGGGCTACGCGATCGGCTCGGCGGTACTCGCCGCGGTGGTGCTGTTCGCCGGGCTTCCAGAAAGAACTCGAGGCCAAGGTCGGGCATCTGGTCTCCTTCGGCATCAACGAACCGCCGGTGCTCATCGGGCTGCTCGTGGGCGGGCTGATGGTGTGCCTGTTCGCCTCGCTCTCGATCGAGGCCGTGGGTCGCGCCGGCGGCGCCGTGGTCGAGGAGGTCAGGCGCCAGTTCCGCGAGCACCCGGGGATCATGGAGGGCACCGAAGACCCCGACTACGCGACCTGCGTTGACATCGTCACGAAGACCGCTCAGCGCGAGATGATCCTGCCATCGATGCTGCCGATCGGGCTGACGCTGATCGTCGGGCTGATCGACCAGCAGGCGCTGGGTGGAATGCTGATCGGCGTGATCGTGGTCGGCTTCTTCTTCGCCGTGTTGATGACGGCCGGCGGTGGCGCGTGGGACAACGCCAAGAAGCTGATCGAGGATGGAGCGTTCGGGGGCAAGGGCTCCGAAGCCCATGCCGCCTCGGTCACGGGCGACACGGTCGGCGACCCGTTCAAGGACACCGCCGGGCCGGCGATCAACCCGATGATCAAGGTCGCCAACATCGTCGCGATCCTGATCATTCCGCTCATAACCTGACGGCGGCGGGGTTCAGCGAAGCGCGGCGTAAGCTCAGCGAAGAGATGACCGGCCGGCAGGCTCATCGCGCGGGCACGTTCGTGCTCTCCCTGCTGATGGGGGCGATCGGCGTGGCGCTGATCGTGCAGGCGGTGAGCGGGCACGGGAGCATCGTCTCGCCACGGCTGCTGCTCGGCGTGCTGTTCATCGCGGCGGGAGTGGGCCGGCTGTATGTGGAGGCACGGAGGGCTAGAGGCTCGTGAGCACGCCAGTCGATAAAGACCCCGCCCTCCCGGACCCGGCGGATGGCGCCGGCTCCGAGCATGCCGGTCCGCAGGTCGAGCAAGGAGCGGCTGAGCTCGAGCGGGAGAGCGCCACCTCCGATCGTCCAGCGGCGCGCTCGCGCGTGATCGTCAAGAGGAGCATCGGCTCGCCGCGGCTGTTCGCGATCGTCTACACCTCGCTGGCCAGCGCGATCTACTTCTCGCTGGGGGTGATCGCAGGGCACGCGCTCGGCCTGACACCGGTCGTGTTCCTGCTCGCGGCGCTGTTCTTCGCGCTGGCCGCGCTGACGTACGTCGAGGGAGCGTCCCTGCACCAGGACCGCGGCGGGGCGACGGTGTTCGCGCGGTACGCGTTCAACGAGCTCGTCAGCTTCATCGCCGGCTGGGCGGTGCTGCTGGACTACACGATCCTGATCGCCGTCACCACCTACTCGGCGACCCAGTACCTGCGCGTGTTCTGGCATCCGCTGGGCAACAGCACGGAGGCGCTGCTGCTGTCGCTCGCGTTCATCGCCTGGGTCGTGCTCGCCAACATCCGCGGCTTCGGCGGCCGTCGCGCGCGGCGAGTGGGGATGCTCGTGATCGGCGATCTGGCGCTGCAGCTGCTGATCGTCGTGCTCGGGCTGGTGCTGTTCTTCGATCCGCACACGCTGCTCGCGCCGATCCATCTGGGCAGCGCGCCGACGTGGTCGGGGTTCGTGTTCGCGCTGACGATCGCCGCCATCGCATTCACGAGCCTTGAGTCCGCCGCGGGTCTGGCCGGAGAGGTGCGGATCAGTCGTGCCGGCCTTCGCCGGTTGGTCGGCAGTGGGACGGCGACGGTCGTGCTCGGATATGTGGGCATCGCGGTCGTGGCGGTCACGGCGCTGCCGGTGCATGACGGTCACACCGAGCTGGCCACGCGCTACCTGAACGACCCGGTGATCGGCATCGTCACGCAAATGCATCCACACTGGCTGGCGCAGAGCCTGCGGTATGTCATCGGGGCGCTCGCCACGCTGACGCTGATAGCGGCGGCGAGCTCGGCGATGCTCGGGCTCTCACGGCTGGCGTACTCGCTGTCGACCAATCGTCAGATACCCAGCGGCCTCGGGCGGCTGCACCCACAGCGCTCGACGCCGTACGTCCTGATCATGCTCGCGGGTGTGATCGCGGCCGGTCTGGCCGCGTCGGAGAACCTCGACTTCCTCGTGGGTCTGTACGCGTTCGGAGCGATGCTCGCGTTCACGATCGCGCATCTGTCGATCTGCAAGCTGCGCTACTCCGAGCCCGACCGCGACCGCCCATACAAGGTGCCGCTGTCGATCAGGTGCAAAGGCGCCGAGCTGCCCCTGCCCGCGGTATTCGGTGCGCTCGCCTCAGGGGCGGGATGGCTGGCCGTGATGGTCGTGCACGAGCCCGCGCGCTACGTGGGCCTGGGGTGGATGGCGGTGGGGATCGCGCTGTATGTCGTCTACCGCCGGGCGGACGAGACCTCGCTGCTGCGACGAGTCACCGTATCGCCTCAGATCCTGCGCTCCGAGCCTGACGCCAAACGCGACTACGGCTCGATCCTGGTGCCGCTGCTCGGCACCAGCCTGGACGATGACATCGTGCAGACCGCCGCCCTGCTCGTCTCCGGCGAGCCGACGGACGACGCCGCGATCGACACCGCGACGATCGAGGCCGTGTGGATGTTCGTGATCCCGATGTCGCTGCCGCTCGATGCGCGCCTGCCCGAGGCGCAGGTCAAGCACGCCCGCCAGGCGCTGGCGCGGGCCAAGGCGGTGGGGGAGGAGTACACCGGCGTGCAGGTGGCCACGGCCACGGTGCGAACCAGGCGCGCCGGGTACGCGATCGTCGACGAGGCCCGCCGCCGCGGGGTGGAGGCGATCGTGCTCGCCGCCGAGGAGCCCTCGCGCATCCGCGGCGGCGCGCGCCTGGGAGGGCGGGGCGGACCGCTGGAGGACTTCGTCGGAGACGTGACCAAGTACGTCGTGGCCAAGGCCGGCTGTCGCGTGATCCTCACCGCGCCGGCGGCCGGTGACGATGTCCTCGAGCACGCGGCTTCCATCGTCTAATCTCCGGGCCATGTTCGTCTTGATCGTGGGCGCCGGTCGTGTCGGCTCGGCTGTCGCCAAGTCCGCTCTGGCCGCCGGACACGAAGTGTCGGTGCTCGACGAGGACCCGCTCTCGCATGAGCGCCTGGACGCCGGTCAGGGCCGCAACTGGGAGGACGCCGAAGGCCAGTTCACCGTCGGCACGGCGCTGGAGACCGACGCGTTGATTCAGGCCGGAATCGAACGCGCGGACGTGTTCATCGCCTCGACCGACGGCGACAACACCAACCTGATCATCGCTCAGATCGCCCAGAAGCGGTTCGGTGTGCGGAAGGTGATCGTGCGGGTGATGGACCCGGCGCGCGCCAACTGGTACGGCGAACAGGGCCTGGACACGATCTCTCCGGCCAGGCACGCAATCGAGATGTTCGAGAGCGCTCTCGAATCAGAGAGCCGCCTGAGGCCAGGCTGTGTACGCGATCGTCGTTGGAGCCGGCAAGGTCGGGCGCAACCTGGCCCGCGAGCTGATCGTCAAGGGTCACGAGGTCACGCTGATCGAGTCCTCGCGCTCGTGCTACCTGGCGATTGAGGAGGAGTTCGAGCACGCCGCCCAGTACGGCGACGCGAGCGAGCTGTGGGTGCTCGAGCGCGCCGGCATTCAGCGCGCCGACCTGGTGATCGCGGTCACCGGCGACGACGAGGACAACATGCTCGTGTGCCAGGTCGCCAAGGAGAAGTACCTGTGTGAGCGCATCATCGCGCGCGTCAACAACCCCCGCAACCACGACCACTTCCGCCTCTTGGGGATCCAGCCCGCCGTGTCGGCGACGGACCTGATCCTGCGCCTGATCGAGCACGAGGTGCCCCGTTACGGCCTCGTGCATCTGCTCGCCCTGGAAGAGGAGCACCTGGAGATCATCGAGCTCGAGGTCAGCGCCGGCGCGCCCGTCGTGGGCGAACGCATCGCTGACATCGCGCTGCCCGAAGGCAGCCTGATCATCTCGGTGCTGCGCGATGGGTCCGGGTTCGTACCCAAGCCCGACACCGTGATCGAGGACGGCGACGAGGTCCTGCTCGTCCTGGACCCGGGCTTGGAGGAGGCGATCACGACCTATTTCGCGCCGAACGGCAACGCTCCGCAGGCGTAGGCTCAAATGGCGCAGGGTCGGTCGCTATTCTTGGGTGTCCGGTCCGGGATGGTGTAACCGGCAACACGCCTGCCTCTGGAGCAGGAATTTGGGGTTCGAATCCCTGTCCCGGAGCTTGAATCCCCGTCCCGGAGCTTTGTTGAGACGACCTACGCCGCCGCCTGCGTGACCCAGTCCCGATACAGCTTGTGGTAGCGCCCGCCCGCGGCGACGAGCTCGTCGTGGGTGCCCTGCTCGACGATGCGACCGTGCTCGAGCACGACTATGCGCCCGGCCCGGCGGATCGTGGAGAGGCGATGGGCGATCACGATCGCGGTGCGCCCGGCGAGCAGGCGGCGCAGGCCGGCCTCGATGCGGCCCTCGGTGTGCAGGTCCACGTTGGAGGTCGCCTCGTCGAGGATCAGGATGCGCGGGTCGGCGATCAGGGCGCGGGCGAACGCGATCAGCTGGCGCTGGCCGGAGGACAGCTGCGCGCCGCGCTCGCCGACCTCGGTGTCGTAGCCGTGGGGGAGCTCTGCGATGAACTCCTCCGCGCCGACCGCCGCCGCGGCCTCGCGGACCTGGCTCTCGTCGGCGTCGGGGCGGCCGAAGGCGATGTTCTCGCCGACGTGCCGGAGAACAGGAACGCCTCCTGCGGCACGATCCCCATCTGCGAGCGCAGCGAGTCGCTCGAGACCTCGCGCAGGTCGTGCCCGTCGACCAGGATCTGACCGGCTGCTCGGGTCGTAGAAGCGCGCGACGAGCTTGGCGATCGTCGACTTGCCCGCTCCGGTGGCGCCCACGAGCGCGACCGTCTGCCCGGGCGGGATCGTCAGGTCGATGTGCTCGAGCGCCTTCACTTCGTCCTGGGTCTCATCGGACGATCCATCGGTTGTCGCGCTCGCGCGATCGCCGTCGACGCTGCGGGTGCGCCGGCGCGGGTTGTACGCGAACGAGACGTCCTCGAACCGGACTTCGCCGCGGATGCGATCGAGCGCGATCGCCCCCTCTCGGTCGGTCAGGTCCGGCGTGACGTCCAGCAACTGGAAGATCTTCTCCAGCGCCGCCATGCCCGACTGGTAGGTGGTGTAGAGCTGGGAGAGCTGCTGGATCGGTTCGAACAGGAACGACAGGGTTCCGACGAACGCGACGACGGTGCCCGCGGTGATGTGGCCTTCCAGCGCCTGGTAGCCGCCGTACAGGACGATCAGCGCGAGCGCGACGCCGGAGAGCATTTCCACCGTCGGGAAGTAGGCGGCGTTGAGTCGCACCGTGACCATGTTCGCGTCGCAGTTGTCGGTGTTGAGCTCCGCGAACCGCGCCTCGTGGTGGGGCTCCTGGCCGAAGCTGCGCACGACGCGGATGCCGGACAGGGTCTCCTGCAGGTAGGCGGTGATCGCGCCGATCGTCTCCCGCGTGCGCCGGAAGGCGCCGGTCGAGACGAGCCGAAACCAGATCGAGCCGGCGGCCACGAACGGGACGACGCAGAACGTCAGCAGCGCCAGCTTGCACGTCGAGGAACAGCAGCACCGCGACCGCCCCGACGAGCGTGAGGCCGGCCTGGAACAGCGTCACGACCGAGTCCGTCACGAGGCTTTCCAGCGCCTCGACGTCGTTGGTCATGCGCGAGATCAGCACCCCCGCCGGGCGGCTCTCGTAGAAGCCGATCGGCTGGCTCTGCAGGTGGGTGAAGATGCGGATGCGCAGGTCCGCGAGCGCGCGCTGGCCGACCCAGCCGACGAGATAGGTCTGCGCGTAGGTCATCGCCCACACGAGCAGCGCCGAGGCGAGGAACGCGATCACGACCAGCACGAGCGTGCGGGTGTCGTGGCGTTCGATGCCTTCGTCGATCGCGACCTTCGCCAGCAGCGGCGGCGCCAGCGAGGCGGCCGTGCCGAGCACGAGCGCCGTCAACATCGCGCTCACGCGCAGGCGATAGGGCCCCAACAGCCGCAGCAGGCCGCGCAGGTTGCGCCCGCGCGTGCCCTTCTCGGCACGCTCGCCGTCCCATTGCGCTCCGCCGCGCGCGAGACCCCGGGCCGAGCCCGCGCCCGCCGCCGCCACCACCCATTCCCCGGCCGCCGTGCGCGCTCATATCCCGCTCACCTCGCGTTCGCGGGGGAGCTCGCGGGTGAGGAAGACCTGGTCGGGGAGCCCCTTTTCGACGATCTCGCGATACAGCTCCGAGGCCTCCAGCAGTTCCTCGTGGTTGCCGTGCGCGGTGATCCGGCCGTGGTCGAGCACGACGATCTCATCCGCCAGCGCGATCGTGGAGAGGCGGTGGGCGACGATGAACGTGGTCCGCCCGGCCATCGCCTCGTCGAGCGCGAGCTTGATCTGACGCTCGGTCGAGGCGTCGACCGAGGAGGTCGCGTCGTCGAGGATCAGCACGCGCGGGTTGGCAAGCAGCGCCCGTGCGATCGCCAGGCGCTGGCGCTGGCCGCCGGACAGGGTCAGGCCGCGCTCGCCGACGCGCGTGTCGTAGCCGTCGGGCAGGCGCTCGACGAACTCGTGGGCCTGGGCGCGACGGGCGGCCTGCTCGATCGCCTCGCGCGGGACCGGAGGCCCGCCCACCCGCGCGTAGGCGATGTTCTCGGCGACGGTCTCCGAGAACAGGAACGGATCGTCGCTGACGACCGCGACGGCCTGGCGCAGCGAGCGCAGATCCACCTCGCGCACGTCGGCGCCGTCGAGCAGCACGCGCCCGGCAGCTCACGTCGTACAACCGTGAGATCAACGAGACGAGGCTGGTCTTGCCGGAGCCGGTGGCGCCGACGAGCGCGACCGTGCGCCCGGCGGGAACGTCCAGGTCGACGTCGCTCAGCACCGCGCGCCGGCGGGCTGGGTCGCCGCCGGGGAGGCTCCGTTCGTTGTCGCCCGTCGCCGAGTACGCCGCGCCGAACTCGTCGGACTCGTCATAGCGCAGCGTGACGCTCTGCAGCTGCACGTGCCCGTTGCCGGCCGGCAGCGGCGGGGCGCCGGGCGGCGAGGTCAGCCGCGGGGGGCGGTCGAGGACCTGGAACAGACGCGCGCCCGAGGCGGTCGCGCGCTGGGCGAGGTTGAGGATCACGCCGAGCGTGCGCATCGGGGCGATCAGCATGTTCAGGTACAGGTAGAACGCGGTGAACTGGCCGAGCGTCAGGTGCGCGTGGATCACGGCGTTGCCTCCGATCAGCAGCACCGCGGCGAGGCCGAGCTGGGGGAGGAAGCCGATCATCGGGTTGAACTTCGCTTCCAGACGGGTCGCGACCATCGCCTGGCCGAACACGCGCCCGACGCTGCTCTGAAAGCGCTGCAGCTGGCGCGGCTCGCGGGCGAAGGCCTTGACGACGCGCACCCCGGAGATGTTCTCCTCGGCGTCCGCGGTCAGCTCGGCGATGCGCTGCTGTGTCTGCTGGATCGCCGGGCGCGCGCGGCGACCGTAGCGGTAGGAGATCAGCACCACGAACGGCACGGGCGCGAGCGAGATCAGGCCGAGGCGCGGTTCGGTCGCGATCATCACGGCTCCCGCGAGCACGATCGTGAGGATCGACTGCAGGATGAACACGAGCCCGTAGCCGAGGAAGAAGCGCACGGCCTGCAGGTCTACGGTCGCGCGCGACATCAGCTGGCCGGTCTGCTGGCGGTCGAAGAAGCCGAGCTCGAGCTGCTGCAGGTGGCCGTAGAGCAGCTTGCGCAGGTCGTATTCGACGCCGAGCGAGAGCCGCCCGGCGACCATCCGCCGCCAGTACATGAACCCCCAGCGCAGCAGCACGAGGAGCGCGATCGCGCCGGCGATCAAGCGTCAGTTCGTGGCGGTGCGCTCGCCTGCGCCGCGCCGTGGTGATGCTGGGGGGCTGTGCTGATGATCTGCACCGCGCGCCCGGTCAGGGCAGGGCAGCGCGACGGTCATCACCATCGCGAGGCTGGCCAGCGTCCAGGAGATGATCATGCCGCGCTTGTAGGGGCGCAGAAATCCAAGTAGTCGGTAGAAGGTCGTCATAGTTGCTTAGTCAACGATTATTGCAGGGGTTGGCGAACGGCGGATCTGGCGGAAGGTCGACTGGATCCTCGAGCACTACGCTGCGCTCATGTCCTCTCGCCGCCGGACCCGCCGCGCCCGAGTCGGGAGCGGGGCTGTGCGACACCTGCGAGCATCAGGTGCGAGGTGCCGCAACACGCGCGGGTCGGCGTTCTCGCTGTGCGCGCGCTCGCGCACGGATCCAGCCTATCCGCGCTATCCACGGCTGCCGGTCCTGGCCTGCGACGGATATGAGCTCAAGCGGCGGCCCTGATCGCCGGTTCGGACTCCTGCGCGGCGGGCGACACGTCTCCGGTGGAAACGAAGTCGCGGCTGCGCACGAGCGCGAACGCGAATATCGCGCCGGTCAGCGCGATGGCGGCGGCAATGATCAGGATGGTCGTGAACGCGCTTGTGAAACCAACTCGGTAGGAGTGGCTCAGGGCGGCCTGGGCGCCGGGAGAGAGGTGGCGTGCGAGCTGTGCGACTTCCCCGGAGACCAAGGCGCCACTCAGCCGGCCGTGGGCAGCGCTCAGCACCTGATGGCCGGGGGAGCTGGCGACCAATGCCGCTTCGGTCTTGCGGGTGATCTCATGCTGGAAAACCGCTCCCAGCCCGGCGATGCCGGTGGCGATGCCGACCTGGCGGAAAGTGTTGTTGATCCCCGAGGCCATACCGCTGCGCGAGTGGTGCACTACGCCGACCGCGGTCGAGGCGAGCGGTGGGTTGATCAGGCCCACACCGGCGCCCGCGAGCAGGAAGCCGGGGATCAGCGTGGTCCAGCCCGAGCTGGCGTCCACGGCGGTCATCGTCAGCAGCCCCGCGCTCACCAGCAGCAGCCCAACGCCGAGCAGCAGGCGCATGGGGACGCGTACGCTGAGCCTGCCCGAGATCGGAGCGACCACGAACGTCAGCAGCGTTATCGGCAGGAAGCGCAGGCCGGCCTGCAGCGGGTCGTAGCGGAGCACGTCCTGGATGTAGAGCGTCAGGTAGAGGAACATCGAGAACATCGACGCCGAGACGGCAAACGCGACGATGCTCGCGCCGGCGAACGCCGGGCGGCGGAACAGCGTCAGGTCGAGCATCGGACGCTGCTGGCGGTGCTCGGCGATCAGGAACGCCGAGAACAGGACAGCTGCCGCGATGAGGCAGCCGAGGATGCGCGTGGAGCCCCAGCCCTTTTCGTTGCCCTGGATGAGCGCGAACACGAGCAGGAACAGCGCGCTGGAGAACGTCACCAGGCCGATCCAGTCCACGCCCCTGGCGTTCGGGTCGCGCGACTCGCTGACCTGGCTGAGGGTCAGGAACACGGCAGCCACGCCGATCGGCACGTTCACGAAGAAGATCCATTCCCAGCCGATGCCCGAGGTGATCACCCCGCCGATGACCGGGCCGACGGCCACGGCAGCGCCGATCACTCCGCCGTACACGCCGAAGGCGAGGCCGCGCTCCCTGCCATGGAACGCATGCGCGATCAGCGCCAGCGAGGTCGCGAACATCATCGCTCCGCCCGTGCCCTGCACGGCGCGCGCGAGGTTGAGCACTAGCGGGCTTCCGGACAGGCCGCAGGCGGCCGAGGAGGCCGTGAAGACGATCAGCCCGGTCACGAACACGCGCCTGCGTCCCACCAGATCGGCCATAGCGCCGGCTGTCAGCAGGAAGGCCGCGAGCGTCAGCGAGTAAGCGTTGACCACCCATTGCAGGTCCGGGAAGCTCGAATGCAGCGAGCGCTGGATGTCGGGCAGCGCGACGTTGACGACCGTTATGTCGAGCAGCAGCATGAAGATCGCCACCGAGACCGCGATCAGGGTCCACCACTTGCGCTCCACTGAAGCTCCTCTGTTGATAGATCAGGTCCAACTCACCATACAAACCGGTTCCCCCACCGCTGCCCACCGCTGCCATGTGGCTCAGCTCTGCAGGTGTTTGGCGAAGAACGGGACGATCCGCTCCCACAGCAGCGCCGCGGGGGCGGGCCGGTAGGAGGGGCGGTAGTCGGCGAGGAACGCATGCCCGGCGCCCTCGTACACATCGACGGTGACCTCCTGCCCGCTGGCCGCGGCCCGCTCGCGTAGCTGCTCGCCGATCTCGGGCGAGGGGTTCTGGTCCTCGGCGCCGATCGCCGCCATCAGCGGGCACGACAGCCGCTCGGCCAGCTCCAGCGGCGGCGTGGGGCGCAGCGGGGTGGAGCGCTCCTCGGGCGTGGCCGCGTGGATGAACCCGCCCCAGCAGTCCACGGCCGCGTCCAGGCGGTCTGAGGCGCAGGCGAACAGCAGGGCGTAGCGCCCGCCCATGCAGAACCCGATGCAGCCGACCTTGCCGTTGCTGTCCTCGCGCGCACGCAGCAGATCGGCGGCGCCCTGCAGGTCGCCGAGGACTCGTGCGTCGGGCATCGCGAACAGGCGCGCCATGAGCGCCTGGATGTCGCCCGCCGGCGGCGGGCCGCCTTCGCGCGTGTAGAGGTCGACGCCGAGCGCCACATAGCCGAGGTTGGCGAAGCGGTTGGTGACGTCGCGGATGTGCTCGCCCAGGCCGCCGGCCTCGTGGATGACGACGATCCCCGGGCGGCCGTGCTCACCCGCCGGCTCGGCGGGGACGACGAGGTAGCCGTTGATCGGATCGCCGAGGCGCCGGGGTACGTGAGGTCTTCCCGCGCACGCGCAACGGGTCGGTGACCGCGCCGGGCACGCTATCCGGGCTTGGTGTGACCTGGACTGCTGGGGACATCTCGCTGGTCCTCTCGTCAGGGTTCAGGCGGTGATGCTCATCGTGGGGGCCACGTCGAGCTCGCGGATCTTGCGACGCACGCGTTTGCGGGTCTCGCACAGCTCGGATTTGAGCTTGGCCAGCTCGCCCGCGCGGTGCTCGACGAGCTGCAGCTGGCGGTCGATGTGCCCGAGAGCCTCGTCCAGCAGCTCGCGCCGGCGCGCGGGGGCGATGTCCTCGCGGCGCAGCTTCGCGCGCACGATCGCCCGGGACTCCTCGGCGGCGAGCAGCGTCTTGAGCTCCTCGAGCGAGACACCGAGCAGGTCCTTCAGGCGCATCACCTCGCGCAGTCGCTCGACCTCGGCGTCGGTGTAGAGCGCGATGCCCGCCGGACGGGCGCGAGGGCGCCTGCGGCGAGCAGGCCGATCTCCTCGTAGTAGCGGATCGTCCGCGGCGTCGTGCCGGCGAGCTTGGCGACGTCGCCGATCCGCAGCGCGGCGCTCACGATCGCGCTCCGACGGCGGCCAGCCGCTCGGTGGCCTGCACGTGGCTGGGGCGCAGCAGGCATACGACCGCACCGACGAGCGAGGTCGCCGCGAGAACCCACAGGGCGACGTGCATGTTGTCGATGAACGGCTGAAGCTTCTGCGCCGACAGTCCGTGAGCCAGGCCCGAGAAGACGGCGAACAGCGTCGGCTTTGGGCACCGAGGAGGTGACGATCGCCAGGACGAACGCGATCGACAGGACCGCGCCGGTGTTCTGCACGAGCGTGCGCGCGCCCGCGGCGATCCCGCGCCGCTGGGCGGGGACCGCGCCCATCATCGCCGCGGTGTTGGGGCTGTTGAACATGCCCGAGCCGACGCCCACGAGCGCGAGCCACACCGCGCTCTGCCAGTAGGGGGTGTGCACGCCGAGCGTCGTCATCCCGGCCAGGCCGGCGGCGCTGACGAGCATGCCCAGGGCGGCCAGCGTGCGCGAGCCGTGACGGTCGGCGTAGATGCCCGCCAGCGGCGAGGCGACGAGCATCCCGAGCGCGAGCGGTATCAGCTTGATGCCGGCTTCGATCGGCGAGTTCGACTGGGCGCCCTGGAAGTAGAAGACGAACAGGAACATCAGCGCGAACCGCGCGAGCCCGTTGATGAACGCCGACGCTGTCGCCGCGGCGAACAGGCGGTTGTTGAACAGGCTCAGGTCGAGCATCGGCGCGCGCGAGCGGCGCTCGATCAGGACCCACGCGGGCAGCAGCACGGCCGCCGCGGCCAGGCCGGCGATCACGATCGTGTCGTTCCAGCCGCTGCAGCCCGCCCCGGGAGACGCCCAGCACCAGGCCGGTGAGGCCGAGGACGAACGTGCTCGTGCCCAGCACGTCGTAGTGGCGCACGGGGTCGCGCTTGGCCAGCTCGCGCAGGATCAGCGCGCCCCAGGCGGCGCCGGCGAGCGCGAGCGGCACGTTGAACCAGAACACCCAGTGCCAGGAGATCGCGACCAGCGCGCCGCCGAGCACGGGGCCGAGCACGAGCCCGATCGCGGCGACCATCGTGTTGGCGCCCATCGCAAGCCCGAGCTGCTCGTGCGGGAACGCGTCGGTGACGAGCGCGGCGGCGTTGGCGAACAGGAAGGCCGAGCCGATGCCCTGCAGGATGCGCCACAGGATCAGGACGGTCGCGTCGGGCGAGAACCCCGCCCCGAGCGAGGCGAGCGCGAACACGACGAAGCCGCCCACGTACGCGCGCTTACGCCCGAACAGGTCCGACAGGCGCCCGGCCATCAGCACGAGCACGGTGGCGGCGATCAGGTAGGCGAGGATCACCCACACGAGCGCCAGCAGGCTCGCGTGCAACGAGCGCTCCAGGTCTGGGAGGGCGATGATCAGCGTGCCCGAGTTGGTGGCCGCGAGCAACATGCCGAGGCTCGTGCACGACAGCGCCCACCACTTGTAGTGCGCGTGGCCTTCGCTGACGCCGATCCGCGACTCCGTGTGCCGCTCGGCTGGGGTGCGAGGGAGGTGGGGGTCAAACGGTCGCTCCTGGCTGGCTGGGTCAACCTGACGTGAACGTAAACATCAGGATAGCAGGACCATGGCTCGGCCGCGGCGCAATCGCCTCGGCCAGCAGTCCGCGACTGCCGGCCCCGCGAGGCGGACCAAATCAAATCTATCTTCTCGGCCAAGCAGGTCTGGAGGGCTTCGGGCCGGCCGGATACGGCCGGCCGCAGCTCCGGATCCTGCGCTGCTTATGCCGCTTGGGGCGCCGTGTCGATCGCGTCGCTCTGAAGCGAGGCGGTGAACCCGTCGAGCTGGTCCTTGGAGAACCGCCGTTGACCGCCGGGCGTGCGGTAGCAGGAGATGTGGCCGGCGTCCGTCCAGCGGCGGATCGTCGCCAGTGAGACGCCCAGGTAGCGGGCGGCCTGCGAGCTCGTGAACACGAGCTGGCGCTCATCGCCGGCCGGGGGGAAGGGCATGGTTCGCATGGGCCATGTATCGCCCGAATGGCCCGGAACGATGAGCGAGATGCATGTTTGTGGACGTTTGGACTGGCGAACCTGCGTCGAGCCTGCGGCGGGGCTGTCCTTCCCGTGCAACCGATCGTGCACAAACCTCCGCAAACTGGACATTTCGGCTAATCGCGCTACTATCCTTCGTAAACCTACTCAAAGTTAGCGGCAGGTCCTGTGGATGGAGACAGACAGGGCCGCCCTTACAAGCTGGCCCCCGAGACCGGAGATGGAGACCATGGCGAAATTTCGTAATCACTAGATGACAGGTAAGCCGGTCATTAGTTGATCCAGGCTTTGAGATTTGAGGGTGCCCTGCGTATGCGAGGCACCCTCATTTTTTTGAGTTCGC
>CAWCYP010000045.1:0-12806 GCA_963799735.1 uncultured Solirubrobacterales bacterium
AGGCTGGGCGTTCATCCCTCCGCGCAGCTTGCACACGATAACGCTCGGAGGCCTCGCGCGCAGCGTTGCTTAGAACGGTCTCAACGCAAACTTGTCGGCTGAGGATCGTCCACCACGCGGAGAGGCCGAGTCTAACGACGTTCCCCCGCGTAATCGAGATACCACTCGACCGTTCGCTTGAGCCCGACATCCAGCGTCGTCGAGGGCGTGTAACCGAGCCCCTCGCGCGCGCGGCGGGTGTCGGCCAGCAGGCGGCGCACGTCACCGGGGCGGGGAGGGTCATGGACGACGGGGTGGTCGGGGTCACCGAGTGCCTTCAGGAGCAACCGGACGAGCTCGTTGACGGAGACCTCCGCGCCGGCGCCCAAGTTGAAGGTCTCCCCGCCCACCTCAGCGGCGGCGGCCGCCAGCAGCGTGCCCTGCACCGTGTCGAGGACATAGGCCATGTCGCGAGTCTGTTCGCCGTCACCGTGGATCGTGACCGGCTCATCCGCGAGCACGGCCCGCACGACGGCGGGAATGAGACCCGCGTAGGCGCCGTCGTTCTGGCGCTCGCCGTAGGTGTTGAACGGACGGACGACCACCACATCCAGACCAAAAGTCGTCGCATAGCTGAGCGCGATCAGATCGGTGGCCGCCTTTGCCGCCGCATAGGGGGTGTGCGGGTGGAGCGGATGCTGCTCGTCCATCGGCACGGTCAGCGCCGTGCCGTACACCTCCGAGGAAGAGAACTGCACGAGTCGCCGGTAGGCGCCCGAGCGCCCCAGCTCGCACACCGCCGTCGTCATCGCCACGTTGCGATCGACGTTCTCGCGCGGGTGCTCGAGCGAGTGGGGCAGCGGAATGACGGCCAGGTTGTAGCAGCGATCGAACGACCCTCGTTCGGCGTGGATCCGCTCGAGCTCCTCGGCGTCGGCGGCATCCCCCACCGTCAGCTCGACCTCGGGACGTGCGAGCGCGCCGTTGAGATTCGCCCGGCTGCCAAGCGAAAGATCGTCGAGGATGTGCACGCGGCTGGCGCCGGCGGCGAGCAACCCCTCGACGAGATGGCTGCCGATGAAGCCCGCGCCGCCCGTGACCAGAGCGCTCGACCCGTTGAGCGCGGCACCCACGAATTGCGGCGATCCACGCCCGGCCTCAGACACGCGTCGCCTCACGGTAGCTGGGCACCACGACCCGGTGTTCGATGCCCGCCGTGCGAATCGCGCGCGCCGTCGAGAGCGTCACCAGCCCATCATGACCGTCCACCGGCGCGGGGCCGCCACGGCGAACCGCGTCGATGAAGGCCTCCCACTGCACGCGCAGAGGCTCGCGGCGCTCGAGCGCGTAGCGGATCATGTCGCCCTCGCCGCCTCCATACATGTCGGCGAGCTGGTTCCATTCCGTCGCCTTCGTTGGATGCTCGTAGAAGGTGAGGTCCTGGGTCAGATAGTTGACCACGAACATGCCGCCCTCTCCCAGAACGCTCAGCTCGCGCACCTTTGTCGGCGCGATCCAGTTGGCCTCGAGCAGGCCGGTGGTGGCCGAGTCGAAGCGCATGACCGCGCAGATCAGGTCCTCCGACTGCTCACCGACTCCCACGACGGACTCGGCATAGACATGTTCGACCTCCGAGCCCGATAGGTAGCGCATGATGTCGATGTCGTGCGTGGCGAGATCGAGCACCACACCCGCCGTGTGGTTGCGATTGGGGAAGGGGCTGAGACGGCGAGCGTGCATCTGGACGATCCGCCCGATCGTGCCGGCGTCGAGCTTCTGCTTGAGGGCGAGTACCGCCGGATTGAAGCGCTCGACGTAGCCGACACCCAGCACCAGCTCGCGCTCGGCGGCGGCGGCGATCATCGCGCGGGCGTGCTCCTCGCTCGACGCCATCGGCTTCTCCACGAACACATGCAGCCCGGCATCGAGCGCCGGGGCGGTGCATACGGGCAGCGCTCCGACGGGCACCGCTAGGCAGGCGAAGTCGAGCTCATGCTCGTCGAGAGCCTGCTCGAGCGACTCGTGGCCGCGTACGCCGGGATGCGCACGCAACACCGCCTCTCGTCGCGTTCCGTCCTGCTCGACCGCCGCGACGACCTCGACCTCGGACAGCGAGGTGAGGATGCGTAGGTGGTGCGAGCCCATGACCCCGAGACCGACGATCACGCCGCGAAGCGGGCGGCACCCCGCAGAGGTGCTGGAGTCGGACATAGGCTGAGCAGCCTACATGCCCCGCGACGTTACTGAGCGACAACAGCTGACACGCCCCTCACCGCTGAATCAGCGATACAGGGGAGTCCGAGAACCCCATTGGAATCGAGAAGAGGGTCGGATAGGTCATCGCTCGCGTTCGACGCCCCGCGTCCACCAGCGCGAGGCAGATCGTGCGGTGAATGCCGTTCATACGGGTGTGACGTTACACCGAATACCCTGGACCCCATGACCTACACCACCGCCGACGGACGCCAGCAGGTGCTCGACGCGCTCGCGCGCGCGATCGATGAGATCGGGGTGGCGCTCGCGGCGTTGGGTGAGGCGTATGAGCTGCTCGACGAGCAGACGGCGGACAGGCTCGAGCGCGAGCTGTTTCGCCCGGTGCAGGTGGCGTACGGCCGGGCGCAGCGCGCCTACGCCGGGTTCGCCGGCCGTCACGACTTGCCAAGCCACACGTTCGAGCCGGGATCTCGGGGCGCTCCGTCGACGGGCGTAAAGGGTTTTATCGACGGCGCGCTGGACGCGGCCGGCAGAGCGGACGGCGAGCTGGGGACGCTGCAGGATTCGATGCTGCCGGTCGAGGTCGGCGACGCCGAGCTGCGCGCGGACCTGCGGGAGGTGCGCGAGCTCATCGGCGAGTTGCGCGGGCGAGCCCGCGAGCTGGTGCGCACGCTCGGACGCTGAACGCTCATGGGGCGGGGATTTCGGCCTCGAGCCCCATGATTGAATGATAGATTCAATCTATCATGAGACCGATGGTATTCCGCACTCCCAAGTGCGGCGATCTCGAGCGGCGTGTGCTCGAGATGATTGATGATGCCGGCCGCCAGCTTCGCTTCCGCGTGCACGGGCCCCGTCGCTGGGCGGGCAGCCTCCGGCGGATGACCTTCGCTCGGGCGGTGCAGGGCTCGAACAGCATCGAGGGTTACAACGCGAGCAGATTCCCGCTCTGATCGATGCAACGATCCGCGAGCTCGAAGACAGCGACGCTCCGGTGCTCGTGCGTGCGGCCATGGCTCATCTGAACCTCGTGATGGTGCACCCCTACAGCGACGGCAACGGGCGCATGGCCCGCGCGCTCCAGACGCTCGTGCTTGCACGCGAGCAGATCATCGCGCCGGTCTTCTCGAGCATCGAGGAGTATCTCGGCCGCAACACCCGGGCCTATTACGACATCCTCGCCGATGTTGGCCGAGGCTCCTGGAGCCCCGACCGCGACGCTCTCCCCTGGGTTCGCTTCTGCCTGACCGCGCACTACCGCCAGGCCATGACCCACCTGCGCCGCGTCGAGGAGGCTGAGCGGTTGTGGGCCGCATGCGCCGAGCTCGCCGAAGAGCAGGGTCTTCCCGAACGCACCGCTGGCGGCCTGTATGACGCCGCCCACGGCCTGCGGCTACGCAACTCCTACTACCGCAAGCTCGTCCAGGAGACGCTCGAGGAGCGGATCTCCGAGCTGACCGCCAGCCGTGACCTCAAAGCGCTGGTCGATGCGCGACTGCTTGACCCGGTGGGAGAGCGTCGCGCTCGCCACTACGTCGCCACCGATCCCGTTATCGAGCTTCGCCGGAAGATCCGCCGCGACCGGCCCGCCCGCATCACAGCCGATCCGTTCGACCTCGCAAGTCAACAGCTGCAGTTGAACCTCAGCTGAGCTCCTCTCACTCCCTTTTGCATTATCCCCGCTGAAAACCCTGCATTCTCCCCGTTGGGTCCTCGACGAGTGACAGACCTGGAGGAGATCACGCGCGAGTACACCGGCGCGTTGGAGCGGCAGACCCAAAACTTTCAACTGCGTATAACCATAGTACAAGATATATACGCTGCTCCTTCCATAACCGAGCAGGCCGGCCCTTGTTACACCACCAGCTAAGGGGCCGTCGATAATTAACTTAGTGGTTTGATGGTGTAATTCCACTCCGGGTGGAACTTGTGGCCGTGGAGATTAACGGCCTCGACCTCGGCGTTTGAGACCTGGATCTTGTCGGGGTATGTGCCCTCATCAAGGCGGGTGTAGACCTCCAGCCCTGTGCGAGTGGTGGTACCGGCGATGAGATTGACGATCGTCTCCAGTGAGACCAGCGGCTTGCCACGCCAGTTCATGGTGATGAAGCTGAACAGACGGTGCTCGATCTTGTTCCACTTGCTTGTGCCGGGCGGGAAGTGACAGACCTCGATATCGAGGCCGGTATCGTTGGCGAGCTTCTGCAGTTCCACCTTCCACAAACGCACGCGAGGGTTGTTAGAGCCGCCACAGTCGGCGGTGATCGTCAGGCGTGAGGCGTCCGGGTAGCGCTCTGAGCCGAGATGCTCCCACCAGCTGCGGATGGAGGCGACAGCGAACTGCGCGGTGTCGTGGTCGATGCCGACGTTGACCCAGCCCTGATCACAGGCGAGGTCGTAGACCCCGTAGGGGATCGCTTTGCCAAGCTGCTCGTCGGGGAAGTCATGAGTACGCACCAGCTCCGGTTGCCCCTTGGGACGCAACTCGGAGCCCACGGCCTTGAAATCCCCAACGTTCTCCTTCTTCTTGGTGTCCACGCTGATCACCGGCTCCCCCGCCTTGACAGCCGCCTTCGCCGTGGCGTTGATGTGATGAAACTGCGCGTCACGGTCGGGGTGCTGGGCGCCCTCCCTGGCCTTCGCGTTCGCTTGCAGGCTGTACCCCAACATTCGCAGCAGCTTCGCCACCGTGGCGAAGTGAACCTCGTGGCCCATTTCCTGAAGTGCCTCGGCGAGATTACGCACGCTCTTGGAGGTCCAGCGCAAAAGCGACTCCGGGTCACCCCGCGAACTCTCATCTACCAGTCTCTCGGTATCCGCCAAAAGCGTCGCGTCGATCTGCACAAGCGGCTTGCGACCCCCACCCGGCCGACGCACCCGTCCCGGATCGAGCGTCTGCCCGGACTCAAGCTCGGAAATCCCACTACGGATCGTGTCCACCGCCATCCCCGTCGCCCGCGCGACAGCCGCGACCCCGCCCCGTCCCGCCGAACGCGCCTCCGCACCCGCAAACAACCGACGCTGACGCTCATCCAGCTCGCCCGCCATCGCCCGAAACCGCTCACCAATCGCAAACTCGTCAATCACACCCCACAGTTCTACACAGGTGAGGCGATTCCCTCTAAGTTATTTATCGACGGCCCCTAATCCAACGGAAGAGGTCGCGGCGCCCGCGACGCGGGTTCCGGCTGCCCGCTAACTTGGAGGGTTACGAGCCGCAACCTGGCGGCGAGAATGGTGCGATGACGATGCAATTTCGCAACCTCGACTTCGATCGGGCCGCACCCATGGACCAGTGGCCGGCCGAGGCGATCGAGACGATCATGGATCGCGGCTCGCTGTCGGATTGGCGCCGTCTCGCCGAGGCGATCCAGCGTAACCCCTGGGGTCCCGCGGCGCGCACGGCCGAGAGTGTGGCCGCGTGGGGCGAGCACTACGGCGTGGACGCACTGATGTCCAGCGTGATCCGCCGTGCCCGCGAGGCGCTCGCCACTGAAGGACGGGCGCAGTACGCCGCGCAGATTCGCTCCTGGCGCGCCCAGACCGGGATGACGCTCCGCCAGTTCGCCCGGGCGGCCGGCACCTCCGCATCCCGGCTCTCCGATTACGAGAACGCGAAGGTCGCTCCCACCACCGACGTGCTCGGCCGCCTGCACCATGTCGCGGCAACGCACACGCATGGGGCGGTCACGACGAGGCGAAGGCGACCCACCAAACAGATGTCCGGTTCCGGGTGATGTCATAACAGGCCTTTCTATACACATCCCCCCATACACATCCCCCCATACACATCCCCCCATACACATCCCCCCTCACTCCCGCCACTTGATCGAGCAGCCCACGGGCGGCGTCAGCGGCCGGTCGGGGGAGCGGTGGTCGAGGACGGCGTCGAGAGCGGCGCGCACGTAGGCGGCGTTCTGCGCGGGGTCGTCGTGGTCGGCGTCGGGGGCGCCGCGGTAGCGCAGCAGCCCGCGGGCGTCGAGCACGAAGACGTCCGGTGTGGTCTTCGCGTCGTAGGCGCGGGCGACCTGTTGGGTCTCGTCGCACAGGTAGGGGACGCCGTCGAAGTCCCCGCGCTGCACCCGCTCGCGCATCGCCTGCAGCGAGTCGCGCGGGTAGCGATCGGCGTCGTTGGGGTTGATGGCCAGGACCTTCACTCCGCGGTCGGCGTAGTCGCGCGCGAGGGCGACGATGCGGTCGTGCCAGGCCAGGGCGTAGGGACAGTGGTTGCAGGTGAACACGACGACGGTCGCGGAGGCGCCGCCCGGCTCGCGCGCGACCCCCTCGGTGTCCGGCAGAGCGAACGTCGGGGCGGGATCGCCGATCGCTGTCATCTCATCTCCTGTCGGTCGTGGTCTGGGTCGGCGGTGGCGGTCTGGGCGGCTGCCAGCGCGTCGCGCACGTCGGCGGGGTCGGGCGTCGGCGAGATCCGGCCGTCCCGGCGATGGTAGACGCGGCACGTGAGTCCGAACGGCTCCTCGCCAGGCGGCTGCTGCACGTCCACGCCGTCGATACGGATCGTCGGCGAGCCGGCGAACCGCTCACGCGCCGCCCCGGCCTCGGTCTGCACCTCGCGCACGACGATCGTGCTCGGGTCCAGCCCGATGTCCGCCATCGCCGCACGCAGCTCGGCAAGCGCCCGCGGATGCGAGGGGCAACCGTCCCAGAACAGAAGCTCAACGCGCATACTGAGGTCAGGTTAGGACACGGGGCGATGTTGGTGCTCGGGCGCCTTGGGCGGCTGGTCCCTCATTCGATCTGGCCCGCACGCGCGGCCTGGTCGTGCTCGAAGGCCGGGGCCATCCGTTCTATCTCCGCGCGATCGAGGCCGACTTCCTCAGCGGCAGTCCGCCATTGGCCGGTGGCATCGCTGACGTCACCAAGCACTCGACGGGCGTCATTCTCGTCGAGCCGGAACTGCTCGGCGACGCTCATCAGCGTGTCCACGGACGCCGTCGTGTCGTCAAGGTCGACGGCGGTGCTCAGATGCTTCGGTCCGGGGCTCGGATCCGGGTTCAGATCGAAGGCGGGCGACAAAGTCCAGCCGGCGCTGTTGGTACGCAGGAACCCGTGGTTGCGCAGATGGTCGTCCGTGTTGGAGATGAGGATGGAGAAGGCGATTCGCCGCCACAGCTGCCGCAGATCCTCGCCGGCGTTGGGGGAGTGACGCTCGATGACATCAGCGATCTCCAGATAGCTTCCCTGATCGCCGGCCTCGGCTTCGAGCATTGTCATCGCGCTGACGTAGCCGATACGCAGGTCTCCGGCTCGGTCGAATCGGTCGACGATCAACACGGGCCTTTCGTCGATCAGGTGCAGCGCCGAATCCGGCACGCCGATCCCGGCCATGCGGGCCAGCGCCAGCGCGACGGCCTCCCAGCGCATCACGTCCCACTCGTCTCTGGCGGGGCTGGGGAGCTTCGCGATCGCCACATTGCCATCGGCGTCGAGCACATGGGCCTTCGGGCGCGCGCCGCCCAGCGAGCTTCCGCCGCGCAGCAGCGTTCTCAGCTCCTCCTCGCCGGCCTCGTCGCGTTCGAGCCGGTCGGCTGCGTCCAGTAGCTTTGGCAGGTCGATCAGCAGCGGAGCTCCGGCCGTCTCGTCGGCCAGGTAGGTGCCGGTTTTGGGATCGCGGAAGCGCAGCGCACCCTGGCGCAGGTCGTCGCGGACACCGAGCAGGTAGTCGATCTCCCCAAAGCTGCGCTCCGCGCCACCCTCACGACGCACACGCTGTCGCTCAGCCCGAGCGATCAGCCGGCGCCCCCACCTGTCCGGAGCGCAGTCGGAGAACGCTCCGAACATCGCCCTGCCGGCGGGGGTCTGCTGCTGCCCTGCGACCAAGCTCAGCGCAGGATCCAGCTCGTAGGCATCCGGGCGGGCCAGGTAGTCGCTGTCATAGGCGAACGTGGTCGACTCTGTCCCCCGTTGACGGTGCGACCAGAGCCGTCCCGCCGGTACGTCTTCGCCTCCAATCTGCGCGACGACTTCGACTGCGGGTTCAGCCATCGGACACGGTCAGGTTCTTGGGCCGCACGCGCTGCGGCAGTTTCTCCTCAGAGCGCAGCCGCCCGACATCCGTCTCATACGGGTCCAGCGCGCGCGGGACGCTCTTCGAGCACCCCGAGCGCGCGGAAGATGCGGAGACCGTTCTCGAGCGTGACGCCGCCGTCGGCGTCCTCCAGCCGGCGTACCGTGTTGACGGACACGTCTGCTCGATCGGCAACCTGTGCCTGCGTCAGCCCTCGCAGCTTGCGCCATACGACCACATCGTCAGCGACCTCGCGAAGGGCGCGCCGGACTTGCGGCGGGACTATCCGAGCTGAACGACTGGAAGGTTTGCGATGATCCTTAGTGCTCATATGTGGAGTATAGTACCATATAAACGCCCAGATACGGGCGGAAGGATAGGCATGTGAGCCGGCCGAGGGTCGCGGTGGTAGGGCACGTCGAGTGGGTGCGGTTCGCGCGCGTGCCGCATGTTCCCCGGGCCGGCGAGATCGTGCACGCGCGCGACCCGTTCGAGGAGCCCGCCGGGGGCGGGGCCGTCGCGGCCGTGCAGCTGGCCCGGCTGGCGGGCTCCTCCACGCTCCTGACCGCCCTGGGGGACGATCCCGAGCTCGCCGGCCGGATGACAGCGCGTCTGGGCGAGCTCGGCGTCCAAACCCACGCGACCCCCCGCGCCGCACCCACCCGGACCGCGGTCACCCTCGTCGACGACGCCGGCCAGCGCACGATCACAACCTTCGGCCCGCGCCTTCAGCCGACCGGCGCGGACACCGGGCTGCCGTGGGACGAGCTGGCGGACATGGACGCCGTCTACTTCACCGCCGGCGATCTCGCCGCGCTGCGCGCCGCGCGCGCGGCACGGGTGCTGGTGGCCAGCCCGCGCGCCCTCGACGCGCTCGGGCGCGGTGTTTCCCTGGACGCGCTGGTGCTCAGCGCAGACGACGCGATCGAGCGCCACGAGGCGGCGCACGCGCGGGAGGACGAGGCCAAGCTGATCGTCTGGACCGAGGGCGCCCACGGGGGTGTCTACCGGGAGCGCGGCGGCGGTGGCGGCAAGGGCTCCTGGGATGCCGCCCCGCCGCCGGGGCCCGTTGTGGACAGCTACGGCTGCGGGGACTCGTTCGCCGCGGGGCTGACCTACGGGCTGGGCGCGGGCATGCCGGCGGCGGACGCGCTGAATCTGGCCGCCCGCTGCGGCGCGGCCTGCCTCACCGGCCACGGCCCCTACGAGCGCCAGCTCAGGGGCTCACGAACGTGTCCGGGTCCGGACCTATCCGCCTGCCCGCGTCGAGCGCCTTGATCGCGTCCATCTCGGCGTCTGAGAGCTGGAAGTCGAAGACGTCGAAGTTCTCGACGATGCGCTCGGGCGTGACTGACTTCGGGATCACGACGTTGCCGAGCTCGATGTGCCAGCGGATGATCGTCTGAGCGGGGGTCTTGGAGTGGGCCTCGGCGATCTCGGCGATGGTCGGATCCTCCAGCTCCAGTCCCTGCCCCAGCGGGCTCCACGCCTCGGTGACGATGTCCAGCTCGTCGTGCTCGCGGCGCAGGCCTGCCTGCTGGAAGTAGGGGTGCAGCTCGACCTGGTTGATCGCGGGCGTCACGCCGGTCTCCGCGAGGAGGCGTTCGAGATGGGCGGGCTGGAAGTTGGAGACTCCGATCGCCCGGACGAGCCCTTCGGACTGCAGCTCGATGAACGCCTGCCACGTCTCCACGTACAGGTCGTGGCTGGGCGCCGGCCAGTGGATCAGGTAGAGGTCGATGTGCTCGAGCTCGAGCCGCTGCAGGCTCCGCTTGCACGCCGCCTTGGCCGCCTCGTAGCCCTGGTCGTCGTTCCAGCACTTGGTCGTGACGAACACCTCGCCTCGGGGGATGCCCGAGGCCCGGATCGCGAGTCCGACGGGGCCCTCGTTGCGATACGCGGCGGCCGTGTCGATGTGGCGGTAGCCGGCTGCAAGCGCACGGGCAACCACCTCCTCGGTCTCGCGCGGCGGGATCTGAAAGACGCCGAAGCCGAGCTGGGGGATCGCGACGTTCGGGCGCAGCGAGACGCGGGGGACGGTGTCGACGGGACTGCTCATGTGAAGAGAGGACTGCCTGAGAGAGCATAATGCCACGATGCGCCACCACTCCGGCCGGAGCTGAAACGAGTTGAGGATCGATATATGCGGCGTGCGGGGATCGACGCCCGCGCCCGGCGCCGAGTTCGTGCGCTACGGGGGGCACACCTCGTGCGTGGCGCTCACGCGCGAGGACGCGAAGTCCCCGACGCTGATCCTCGACGCGGGGGGCGGGCTGCAGATCGCGTCCGGTCTGCTGGGAGGCGAGCCGTTCGACGGGACGATCCTGTTGAGCCACCTGCACTGGGATCACACGCTCGGCCTGCCGTTCTTCAGCGCCGGGGACAACCTGAACGCGCGCGTCAGCGTGCTGGTGCCCGAGCAGGAGAGCAGAGCGTCAGCCGAGGGCGTGCTGGCGGGGTTGATGTCCCCGCCGTACTTCCCGATCGAACCGGGCCAGCTGCGCGGGGACTGGACGTTCGCGACGATCGCGCCGGGCAAGCTCGAGATCGAGGGGTTCGACGTGCTCGCGCGCGAAATCCCGCACAAGGGCGGGCGCACGTTCGGGTACCGGATCAGCGACGGCCGCTCGACGCTCGCCTACATGCCCGACCACTGCCCGACGATGCTTGGCCCCGGCGAGGACGGCTGGGGTGCGTACCACCCCGTGGCGATCGAGCTGGCGCGGGACGCGGACGTGCTCGTGCACGACTCGGCGCTGTTCTTCGAGGAGCTGGCCAGCGAGGCGAGCTACGGCCACGCGCTCCCGGACTACGCCGTCGAGCTGGGCAGGCGCGCGGGGACGCGCACGGTCGTGTTGTTTCATCACCGCCACAACCGCACCGACGACGCGCTCGACGGGCTCGCGCGGAGGCTCGGCTCCGACGGCGGGCCGGGAGACGCGCCGGCGGTGAGCGTGGCCGCCGAGGGCACGGTGCTCGAGCCGTAATCTCCTTAACCGTGCAAATCTGGAACGCAGGTTTATAATTGCACGGATGATCGAGAGACGGGTGACCGCTGAAGTCGCTGGGCTGCTGGAGCACCTGCCCGCCGTTGCCCTGGTCGGTCCGCGGCAGGCCGGCAAGACCACGCTCGCGCTCGCGCTCGCCGAAGGCCGGCCATCAACCTATCTGGATCTCGAGTCCGCGGCGGATCGTGCTCGCCTGGCCGAGCCGGAGCTCTACTTCGCCGACCACGCCGACGAGCTCGTGATCCTCGACGAGATCCACCGCGCGCCGGGCCTGTTCGAAGCGCTGCGGGGCGTGATCGACGAGGGCAGGCGCGAGGGCCGGGGCGTCGGGCGGTTCCTGCTGCTGGGCTCCGCCGCGATCGACCTGATGGCCCAGTCTGGCGAGACTCTGGCGGGGAGGATCGCCTTCGTCGAGCTCACGCCCTTCGACGTGATCGAGGTGGGCGCGGAGCGACTCGACCGCCTGTGGGTCCGCGGCGGCTTCCCCGACAGCTTTCTCGCGGCTGGCGAGAAAATCAGCCTGCGCTGGCGCGAGGACTTCATCCGCACCTACCTGGAGCGCGACATCCCGCAACTGGGCCCGCGCATCCCGGCCGAGACGCTGCGGCGGCTGTGGACGATGTTCGCTCACAACCAGGGCGGCCTGTTCAACGCCGCGCAACTCGCTCGCGGCCTCGGCGTCAGCGGGAAGACCATCGCCCACTACCTCGACCTGATGGTCGACCTGCTGCTCGTGCGGCGCCTGCCTCCTCACCTACCCAACGCCGGCAAGCGACTGGTCCGCTCTCCGAAGGTGTACGTCCGCGACAGCGGCCTGCTGCACGCGCTGCTCGGCCTCGCCAGCAAGGAGGCGGTGCTGGGTCACCCCATCGCCGGGCCGAGCTGGGAGGGCATGGCGATCGAGAACATCCTCGCGGCAGCCGGGTCCAGTGTGCAGGCAAGCTTCTACCGGACCAGCCACGGGGCGGAGATCGACCTCATCCTGAGCTGGCCCGGTGCAGGAGAGTGGGCGGTGGAGATCAAGCGCAGCTTGACACCCACGGTGGAGCGGGGCTTTCACTCCGCCCTCGCCGACCTGGAGCCAGAGCGAGCGCTCGTCGTCTACCCCGGGGAGGAGCGCTATCGAATCCGCTCCTCGATCGAGGCGATCGGAGTGGCGGAGATGTGTCAGCAGGCGCGAGCTCGAGGCGCTGGCTGAGCACCCTGTAACAGCCCCTTCAGCTTTCTTTCACGTTTGCCTGTCAGCATCGGGTCGATGCGGCTTCTGGTCGTTGACGATGAGGCGTCCGTGCGGGAGGCGCTCGCGCTTGTGCTCGACCTGAGCGGGTTCGAGGTGGCAACGGCAGTTGACGGCGCGAGGCGATCCGCACGCTTGCCCTCGACTCCCCGGACGCGGTGATCCTCGACGTGCTGATGCCCGGCCTCAATGGCCTGGAGGTCTGCCGGCGGATGCGCGCCACCGGCGATCGCACACCGGTGCTGATGCTCACCGCCCACGCACTCGATGAACAACTCGGACTTCAACCCACGCGCGAGACACGGGTCATGTACCGACAGCTACTCGGACAGACCTAGCT
>CAWCYP010000046.1:0-36931 GCA_963799735.1 uncultured Solirubrobacterales bacterium
AGAGTTCGCGGGGTGACCCGGAGTCGCTTTTGCGCTGGACCTCCAAGAGCGTGCGTAATCTCGCCGAGGCACTTCAGGAAATGGGCCACGAGGTTCACTTCGCCACGGTGGCGAAGCTGCTGCGAATGTTGGGGTACAGCCTGCAAGCGAACGCGAAGGCCAGGGAGGGCGCCCAGCACCCCGACCGTGACGCGCAGTTTCATCACATCAACGCCACGGCGAAGGCGGCTCGTCAAGGCGGGGGAGCCGGTGATCAGCGTGGACACCAAGAAGAAGGAGAACGTTGGGGATTTCAAGGCCGTGGGCTCCGAGTTGCGTCCCAAGGGGCAACCGGAGCTGGTGCGTACTCATGACTTCCCCGACGAGCAGCTTGGCAAAGCGATCCCCTACGGGGTCTACGACCTCGCCTGTGATCAGGGCTGGGTCAACGTCGGCATCGACCACGACACCGCGCAGTTCGCTGTCGCCTCCATCCGCAGCTGGTGGGAGCATCTCGGCTCAGAGCGCTACCCGGACGCCTCACGCCTGACGATCACCGCCGACTGTGGCGGCTCTAACAACCCTCGCGTGCGTTTGTGGAAGGTGGAACTGCAGAAGCTCGCCAACGATACCGGCCTCGATATCGAGGTCTGTCACTTCCCGCCCGGCACAAGCAAGTGGAACAAGATCGAGCACCGTCTGTTCAGCTTCATCACCATGAACTGGCGTGGCAAGCCGCTGGTCTCACTGGAGACGATCGTCAATCTCATCGCCGGTACCACCACTCGCACAGGGCTGGAGGTCTACACCCGCCTTGATGAGGGCACATACCCCGACAAGATCCAGGTCTCAAACGCCGAGGTCGAGGCCGTTAATCTCCACGGCCACAAGTTCCACCCGGAGTGGAATTACACCATCAAACCACTAAGTTAATTATCGACGGCCCCTAAGTAGACGGCGGCCTCGAAGCCGATCGTCGTCTGGAGAACGCTGAGGTCGAAGAACGGCAGTACCTGGGTGAGCAACGCCCCGGCCACGCCGGTGGCACGGTCGATCCAGTAGTAGCAGTTGAACAGGCCGGCCCAGTCGCCGGTCCCGGCACGGCGCATCCCAGGGATGTCCTCGAGCAAGAGGTGAAATCCCAAGCCAAATCCCTGACGCAGCTGCAATGATGGAATATCGTTGCTGAGCTCGGGAATTACCGAGCGCATGATGGCGGGCAGCGGCGCGCCGTCGAGATGGTCCCTGAAGGCCAGCTCGACGGTCTCGGGGGCAAGGATTCGCTCGCCGTCGAGCTCACCGCCTCTCAGCAGCGCGCGCATGAAGCGCAGGTAGTCGCCGGCGGTCGTGTAGGCGCCGGCTCCACCCGAGAAGAACTCGGGCTCCCTCGGCAGCTCGATCGACGACAGAGCGAGACCACCGTCGGGGGTTCGCGCGTGGAGCGCCATCATCCGCGCGCGCTGCTCCTCGCTGGGACTGAACGTCGCGTCGATCATCCCCAGGGGGGCGAAGATGTGCTGCTCGCAGTAGGCGGCGAGGTCCTGGCCGCTGACGGCCTCGACGACCTGTCCGAGCCAGTCGGCGCTCGCCCCGTATCCCCAACGTATGCCGGGGTCGGCGACCAACGGCACGTCGTCGAGCGCCGCGCGCTTGAAGCTGATCAGGTCCGGCAGGCCGAAGAGCTCGTGGTAGCGCAGCAAGTCGGCGTTGTTGAACCGGTATCCGAGCCCCGAGGTGTGGGTGAGCAGCTGACGAATCGTCGCCTGGCGGGCGGGCGGACGCAACCGCGGCGTGTCACCGTCAAAGCCCTCCAGCACCTGCAGCTTCCCGAAGGCCGGCAGCACGTCGGCGACCGGCTGCTCGAGCTGAAGGCTGCCCCGCTCGATCAGCTGCAGCGCCGCCACGCTGGTGATGGCCTTGGTCATCGACATGATCGCGAGCATCGTGTCCACCCGCGCGGGCGCCTCGCCCTCGACGCTCAGTCCTCCAAACGCCCCTTCGTAGGACACCCCGTCGCGGTCGCCCGCCACCGCGACAACCCCCGGAAGCGCCCCGTCGGCTACCGCGCCCTCGAGCAGCCCATCAATCGCGCTTGTGTCCGTCATCCGACCCCTCCCCCATCGCTTGTGTCCCTGGATTGAGCTTTCGGTTTGTAGACGAAGCGCCCGGCCCACCGCTCGGCGGTGCAGTGCGCGCAGTGGTGTGATCTGACAGAGTCCCGTAAATGTCGCTGTATGACCTTACCGGCAAGGTAGCGCTCGTGACGGGTGGCGCTCGGGGAATCGGCTTTGCGACCGCGCGGGCGCTTGTCGCGCGCGGTGCTTCGGTGGTGATCGTCGACCTCGAGGCCGAGGCGTCGGCGCGGGCCGCGGCGCAAGTGCACGACGAAAGGGCACTGGGCCTGGCCGGGGACGTCACCGACCGCAGCGCCATGCAGCGCGCGGTTGCCGCCACCGTGGAGCGGTTTGGCGGTCTAGACGTCATCGTCGCCAACGCGGGTATCGCCTCGCGCGTCGCGACGTTCCGCGCATCGTCCACCGAGACGTTTGAGCGCGTCCTAGACGTCAACCTGATGGGCGTTTGTCGAACTGTCGACGCGGCGCTGCCGGAGATCATCCGCCGGCGAGGGCATGTCGTGGTGATCTCCTCGGTGTACGCCTTTCTCAACGGCGTCGGTGAGATTCCATATGCGATGAGCAAGGCCGCGGTCGAGCAGTTCGGCCGAGCCCTGCGGGTGGAGCTCGTCCAGCACGGCGCCAGCGCGAGCGTGGCGTACTTCGGCTTCATCGACACCGAGATGGTGCATCAAGGTCTCGACCGCGACCCGCTCGCCAACAAGATGATGAAGAGCCTGCCCAAGCCATTGCGCAAGCGCCTGGCGCCGAGCGTCGCCGCAGAGGCGATCGTGCGTGGCATCGAGCGTCGTCAGCCGCGGATCATCCGGCCGCGGCGCTGGAGCGTGTTCTCTGTCCTTCGCGGCATCCTCAATCCGCTGAGCGACGCGCAGTTCGAGCGAGACGAGAAAGCCCAGAGCGCCCTGCGGGAGATCGACGCGCGAGCGGGCGAGAACCAGCCCACGACCGCGTAGCGCCGCGCGCCACCCGCGCACGCGCAGCGCATCGTTGAACCACGGTCCTACGTTACCCGATCGACGGCTCACGCCTGGGTGGCAGTGTCAGAGCCATCGGTCCCGACCACGATCGAGGTGAACATGATCCCCCTTGCCTGTAGGCGAGTCCTCGCGGCCAGCCGAGCAGGATCATATCCGGGCGGTCCGCCCCGCGTCGTGAACTGACGATGTCCCGTGCGGGCCTTCGGCTAGTCGGCTAGTGGAAAGCCCTGCGCGAAGATGGCGTAGAAACAGTAGAAGAAGACCGCATAAACCACGATTACGAAACAGATAACTACTATGCGGCGAAGCCAGCTCAACGTTCTACGAGCCGTCTAGTTCCGCTCGGACCCACGCGCATCCCGCCGACAGCTCCTCGACTCCCATCGCGGCCGCGACGTTGAGCCACATCCCGTAGCGGGAGAACTCGTCGATGCGCTCGGGATCGGCGCCGGACAGTCGCTCGATTTGCGCGAGCAGTCGCACGTGGCAGGCGCGAACCCTTTCTCGGATTGCCTCGTCGTCGCAGGCTGCATATGTCTGGTGCTGGAGCATCAGGTAGTCGCGGTGCGAGCCCAGCAACTCGACGTAGGCTTTCCCCATCGCATGGAGAACGTCGGTGTCAGGTAGGGCAACCTGTGGGTCGAACTCGGCCGCTGCCCGGGTGAAAGCATCTTCCATGAGCTCGAAGTCGCGCGCGACCGCAGCGAGGAACAACTCACGCTTGTTGGCAAACAAGCTGAACACGTACGGCTGCGCGACACCCACGCGCCGCGCGATCCGGTCGACCGGAGTGCCATGCAGGCCTCCGTGCGCGAACTCGTGTACCGCCGCCTCGATCAGCGCGTCCCGGCGCTCGGTTGCTGGGACGCGCTGACGAGGAGCCTCACCCTCCAATGCCGACGTGGTTGCCATAAGTTGGAACGATGCTAAGGCACCATCAGGCGACGCGTCGATTGCCAGCCGGACTCGCAGTCGGCGTCCATGTCGGGTGCGGGTTCCGAGTGGGTGCCGCAGGTTCAGCTCACCGGTATCAGTCGCGAGCGGGCGCGCTCGATGAAGGGGAGCTCGGCGCGGGCGCCGGTCGCCTCGGCCGCCGCGGCCGCCTGATCCAGCGCCTGCCTCGTGGCTGCGACCCTGTCGGGCCCGTCGCCTGCCAGGAGCGCCTCGGCTAGCACCCGGTAGGAAATAGGGAGAACAGCCTCGTTGCCACGCTCGCGCGCGAGCGTCACCGACTCCTGCCCGGCGTCCAGGGCCCGTTGGTGATCGCCCGCGCTCAGCAGCACCTCGGACAACCCCGCGATCCGCAGCGACTCGAATTCTAGGCCGGTGCGCGCCTCGCGGCCGAGCTCGATCGAGCGCTCGATCGCGGCGATCGCCTCGTCCGCTTCGCCGACCATGAAGCGGGCGAACCCAAGGGAGTAGAGAGCCACCACCCGCGAGATGACGTCGCCGATCCGCTCGGCGATCTCATATCCCTGGGTCGCATGGGAAAGCACAGTCTTGAGCTCCCCGGTGTAACGGGCCAACCAGACGTAGCCTCCGTGCGCCCAGCCCTGGGTCTCGAGGTCTCTCTGCTCCTGAGCGACCCGCAACGCGCGGTCGAGCTCAGACGCCGACTCCTCGAGGTATCCCATGGAGGTCAGGATTAGGCTTCTTGCCCATAGGCACCATGCGTAGGGGCAGATCCCGGTGATCTCCACGCCGAGCGCTGGGTCCTTGGCGCCCAGCGCGATCGCCTCATCCGCGAGCGCGAGCGCCTCGCCCAACCGCCCGCGGACCCAATGCGAGTAGATCGGAACGAGCAGCGACAAGATGCGCATGGCGGGGTCGCCGAGCTCGCCGCTCAGACGATCGACCTCCTCCGCGAGCTCGCCGTACTCCTCGACATGTCCGGCCATACCCCGCACGTTCGCGTACGCCGAGGTGATCAGCAGCAGGCTCACGCGGTTGCCGGTTCGCTGGGCCAGCTCCCTGCCGGCCTCATAGTGCGCGCTCGCCTCCTGCTCTGAGATCCCCAGCCGCCAGCCGTAGCCCAGCCGCCAGACGCGGGCGCCGAGCGCCAGCCCGCTCGCCTCGGCCGAGTCGGGCAGAGCCTGGGTTAGCTCTGAGACCTTGCGCCAGTGACGGACGGCCTCGGAGATGTCGCTGAGGCCGACCCAGGTGGCGGCGCGTGCGCTCCACCGCGCTGCGGCGAGGGGATCCCCGGCCGCCTCCCAGTGCTGGGCGAGCAGCGCGGCGCGCTCGTCGAGCTTGTCGGGATAGAGCTCCTGCAGCGCTTCGGCGACGCGGCGGTGCACCGCCGCGCGCCGCTCGCCGAGCTGCGAGCGGTAGGCGACCTCCTGGGTCAGCGGGTGCTTGAACGCGTAGACCGCTTCGGGGTAGAGCTCCTGCTCATACAGGAACTCCGCCGCGATCAGCGCCCGCAACGCAGGCTCGAGCTCCCCGTCGCCAAGCGCGGCCGCTCGCGCCAGAACCGGCTCGGAGAACTCCCTGCCTATCACCGCGGCGCTCTGTAGGAGGCTCTTCTCGCGCTCTGAGAGCCGGTCGATCCGCGCAGCAAGGATCGTGTTGACCGTCGGTGGGACCGTTGCATCGTCGACCGGGCGTATGAGCCGGTAGTCACCCCGCTTGCCCTCCAAGTTGCCGGATTCCGCCAGCGCGCGTACAACCTCCTCGATGAAGAACGGGTTGCCCGCGGTCCGCTCCTGGATCAAGTCCGGAAGGCCGTTCAGCGAGGGATGCTCACCGAGCAGGTCACCGAGCAGGGCCCTGACCGCGTCCGCTCCCAGCGGCAGCAATGAGACCTGCCGGTAGTAGGACTTTCGCATCCACTCGGCGCTGTACTCGGGCCGGAAGTTGACGATCGTCAGGTTGCGCGTCCCCGGTATCACCTCGACAAGCTGCGTGAGGAAGATCTCGCTGCCGGGATCGATCCAGTGCACATCCTCCAGCAGGTTGATCCCGGGCTCGCGCAGGCTGCTCGTATGAACCAGGCGCTTGACCATCTCCAGCAGTGCCCGCTGACGGGCGTCAGGATCCATGCGCGGAGCCGGGCGAAGCGGGTCGGGCACGGCCAGGAAATCGAACACCAACGGCAGACTCTCGGCGAACGTCTCATCGAGCAGCAACAGCCGCCCGGCGATCTTCTCACGCGCCTGCTGGTCAGGATCGTGCTCTGAGACTCCGAAATAGGAGCGCATCATTTGCAGAACCGGCAAAAAAGGGATCGCGCTGCCGTGCGCCTGCCCCTGAGCCTCATACACCGGAATGCCCTGCCGCCGGCAACGCTCCACGAACTCGTGGCACAACCGGCTCTTGCCGACACCCGCCTCCCCGACCACGCCCACCACCACCCCGCTTCCGTCCCGAGACTGCTCCAGCGCCGCCTGTAGCGTCGCCAGCTCGTCCTCACGCCCCACGAACCGTGTGAAACCCCGCGCCTGGGAGATGTCAAGACGCGAACGGGCGCCACCGGCGCCAGCCAGCGCATGCACCCTGACGGGCTCACCAACCCCCTTGATGTCGAACTCGCCGAGGTCGTCGAGATCGAGATAGCCGGACACCAACTTGGCGGTCTGCTCGGTGAGATAAGCCCTACCCGGCTCCGCCAGGGACTCCATCCGCTGCGCCAAGCCCACCGTATGGCCGACTGCCGTGTATTCGACGCGGAGGTCCTCGCCGATCGCGCCGACGACGACCTCGCCCGAGTTGATCCCCATCCGCACCGAGAAGCTCAGGCCCTCGCTGCGGCGCACCTCGCCGGCATAGACCGCAAGCTCACGGTGCAAAGTGAGCGCCGCCCAGCAGGCGCGCTGCGCGTGGTCCTCATGCGCGAGCGGGGCGCCGAAGAGGGCCATGATCCCATCGCCGGTGAACTTGTCCACGGTGCCCTCGAAGCGATGAACACCATCGCAGAGGATCGTAAAGAAGCGATCCATGATCGACCGCCAGACCTCCGGGTCGGTCCGCTCGGACAGGTCCATCGAGCCCATGACATCGGCGAACAGCACCGTGACCTGCTTGCGCTCCCCATCCAGGTCGGCCCTGGTGCCACGAATCCGCTCAGCGAGGTGCTCCGGGGTATACGTGCGCGGATCACGCCGGGTCGCCGACCCACGCGCCGAGCGCGTCCCCTCTCCCCCACCAGCCCCCAAACCGGCGCCGTCCAGCGCATGGCCGCACGCATTGCAAAACGTCTGCCCCTCTGGATTCTCGACGCCGCAGCCTGGACACGAAAGCGTCCCGGCCAGCGACGCAGCGCACCCGCCACAGAAGCTGGCTCCCGAGGGATTCTCATGACCACATGACGGGCAGACCATCACGCCGGAAGCTTACGCCCAATAACGGGAACGCTACCGCTCCCCACGCGGCAGCGATGGTCTTCATCCAGCTGATCGAGCAACGGACATCGGCGGCGGTGAGAGCGCCACCGCGATCGAACATGATGCCGTTGCTCGTCGCCTTACCGTATCCTCGCTCGCAACGGCTGCACGGTGACACGGTGCCGCATGTACTGAGATCGGCCAAGGGGAGCGCATGAGTCTGCCTGAGACGCGATACGCCCGCAGCGGCGAGTTGAACATCGCCTATCAGGTTCTGGGCGAGGGGCCGTTCGATCTCGTGTTCGTTCCGGGTTTCATCTCGCATCTGGACCTGCAGTGGGGAGTGCCGCAGTTCCATGAGTTCTTCCAGAGGCTCGCGTCCTTCAGTCGCCTGATCCTGTTCGACAAGCGCGGGACCGGCCTGTCCGATCCGGTCGCGGGACCCGCGCCGCTGGAGGAGCGCATGGACGACCTGCGGGCGGTGATGGACGCGGCGGGATCGGAGCGCGCGGCGATCGTCGGGGTGTCCGAAGGCGGCCCGCTGGCGATCCTGTTCGCGGCGACTTACCCTGAGCGCGTCTCCTCGCTGGCGCTGTGTGGAACGTTCGCCTGCGTGAACCCGGACCTGGAGGACAATCCCGCCGACGCTCGCTGGACACGCGATGCAGAGCTCCTCGGACAGACCATGCTCAACGAATGGGGCTCCGGCAAGACGCTGCGCCTGTTCGCGCCCAGTTACGAGGGACTCATGGCAAGCCTGAGCGCAGCGGCCTTCGAGCGCTCGGCCGTAAGCCCGCGGATGGTCAACGCGATATACGACATGATCGCCGAAATCGACGTTCGCGACATCCTTCCGACGATCGGCGTGCCGACGCTCGTAGTCCATCGCGAGCACGAGATCATTCCCGTCGAGGGGGCTCGTTACATGGCCTCGCACATACCGGGGGCAAAGCTCGCGATCCTGCCGGGCGCAGACCACGTCCCGTGGGTAGGCGACAACGAGGCTTACCTGGATGAGCTTCAGGAGTTCCTGACCGGCGCATTCGCCGAGCAGGCGCCCGGGCGCGTGCTCTCGACCGTGCTGTTCACCGACATCGTCTCCTCGACCGAGCAGGCCTCAGAGCTCGGCGACCAGCGCTGGCGCGAGCTGCTCGAAGAGCACTACAGCCTGGTCCGGGAGCTGCTGGAGCGCTTCCGCGGACGCGAGGTGAACACCACGGGGGACGGTCTGCTGGCAACGTTCGATGGCCCGGCACGAGCGATTCGCTGTGGCCAGGCGCTGATCAGGCGGCTGGCGCGCTCGGGCGTTCCGATTCGCGCCGGCATCCACACCGGGGAGTGCGAGGTCATCGGGGAAGATCTGGCGGGCATCGCGGTGCACATCGGTGCCCGTGTCGCCGCGCTCGGCGGGCCCGGCGAGCTGCTGGTCTCGAGCACCGTCAAGGATCTGGTGGCGGGGTCTGGCCTGCGCTTCGCCAGCAACGGCGAGCACGAGCTGAAGGGTATGCCCGAACGGTGGACCGTGTATCGCGTGCTCGGCGACGACGAGACCGACAGTGCCGCGAGGATGCCCGTCGAGGACGAACGCAAGACGACGATGATGGACAGGGCGCTGCTGGCGACACTCAGGCGCAACCCGCACCTGACGCGCCGGGTCTTCAAGCGCGTCCGTGCCTGAGAACCGGCCGGGTGTCGTCACGGAGCTGCCCGGCGAAGCAGGCCGGCGCGCGATGTGCAAGCGCTCGGTATCGCTCACGTCGAAGTGCCGTGTCGGTCAGATCGCGGCTGGCCGTTCTAGGATTGTCGCGTGGCAACGCTGAACTACCACCGTCAGGGCACCGGCGAGCCGCTGCTGCTCGCGCACGGCATCGGCAGCCGCTGGCAGGTGTGGCTGCCGGTGCTCGAGCGCCTCGCGGCCGAGCGCGACGTGATCGCCGTCGACCTCCCCGGCTTCGGCACCTCACCGCCCTCCCCGCCGGGCACGCCGCCCGGCATCGGGTCGCTGACCGATGCCCTCGAGAGCTTCCTCGATGACCTCGGAATCGATACTGCGCACGTCGGTGGGAACTCGCTCGGCGGCTCGGCCGCGCTCGAGCTCGCCAAACGCGACCGAGCCCGCAGCGCCACCGCGTTCTCGCCTGCCGGTTTCTACAACGATCGCGAGGGGGCGTTTGCGCGAACCTCGCTACGGCTGTCGGTACGGATCGCACGCCTGCTCGCATCGAACGCCGAGCTGGTACTCGCCAGTGCCATCGGTCGCACGGCGCTGTTGGGCCAGTTGATTGGGCGCCCGTGGAAGGTGCCGGTCCAGGACGCCGTCGAGGACCTGCGAGCATTCGCGGCCGCGCCGGGCTTCGACGCGACGCTTGACGCGATCAGCCGCGAACGCTTCCGGGGCGGCGAGGCGATCGACGTGCCTGTCACGATCGCCTGGGGCCAGCGCGACTTCCTGCTGATCCCACGCCAGGGCCGCCGCGCGGTTCGAGCGATCCCGGGAGCTCGGCTGGTGACGCTCCGCGGCTGCGGCCACGTCCCGACCTACGACGACCCACGGTTGGTCGCTGAGGTACTGCTCGCCGGGAGCCGGCCGGCACCGGCCATTCCGGCGCGACGCGAAAGCGCCGCCACCGCCGGGTAGACGCGCTCACGCGGCTCCTACCGGCGCTGGGCGGCGACCGTGCGCTCGGCGGGGCCGGGCTGCACATCCCACTCCTGCAGCTGCGGCGCGGCGAGCATCTCGCGGTGGCGCTCGGGCGTCCATGGCCAGGCGTGGGGCAGCCCGTCCTTGCCGATGTACCAGCTGTCGCAGCCGCTGGTCCAGATCGTGTTCGGCATCGCCATCCGCATCTCCTCGTTGTAGCGGTCGGTGGCCTCCTGGTTCGGGGCCATGGCGGCGACGCGGCCCTCGCGCCACAGCTCGATGCACTGCATCGCGAAGTCGGCCTGAGTCTCAGAGATGGTGAACAGCGACTGGTTGCCGAACGGCGAGTGCGGGCCGATCAACATGAAGAAGTTCGGGAACCCGGGCAGGGCGACGGTCCTGTATGCGCGGGGCTCGTCCCGCCAGACCTCCGAGAGGCGCACGCCGTTCCGTCCGATGAGCTCGACCGGTCGCAGAAAGGCGTGCGCGTCAAAACCGGTGGCCAGGACGATGACGTCGAGCTCGTGCAGCTTCCCGTCCTTGGTGAGGATCCCGCGCGCCTCGACGCGGTCGATACCCTCATCGACGAGCTCGACCGTGGCTCGCTCGAACTGGGGATAGAAGTTCGTGGCCATGACCATCCGCTTGCACATCGGCAGGTCCGGCGGCGTCAGCCGGCGACGCAGCTCGGGGTCGCGCACCCGGCGCAGGTGCAGCCGGCACGCCGCGCTGATGGCCCAACGCCAGAAGCCCGGCTGGATCACCGCGCGTGCGAACGTCCTCTCAAAGAAGGCCTGCCAGAAGCGGTAGGCGTACCGGTTGAGCTGCGGGAAGCGGCGCATGAGCCAACGGGTCGCCCGCGAATAGCGCCGGTTGGGCAGCGGGAAGATCCACTGCGGTGTGCGCTGATAGAGCTCGAACCTGCCGGCAAGTGGAGCCAGCGCGCGGGTGATCTGCACGCCGGTGGAGCCGGTGCCGATGACAGCGATCCGGCGGCCCTCCAGCGCCACCGAGTGATCCCACTCCGCGGAGTGAAAGCACGCGCCCGCGAAGCTCTGAAGGCCGGGAATATCGGGTTTGACGGGATGCACGAGGGCCCCAGCGGCGGAGATGATGAAGTCGCAGTCGGCCCGTTGCCCGTCCTTCGTGCGCAACCGCCAATGACCGTCGATCCACTCGGCCTCATCGACCTCGCTGCTGAAGGAGAATCCGCGGGCGCAGGTCGAGGTCGGTGGCAACGCGATCCAGGTAGGACCAGATCTCCCCGCCCGGCGAATACACCCTCGTCCACGTCGGGTTCGGCGCGAAGGTGTAGGAGTAGTAACGCGACGGGACGTCACAGCTGAGCCCGGGGTACCTGTTGGCCCGCCACGTGCCCCCCAGGTCATCAGCCTTCTCGTAAAGGTGGAAGGACTCGATGCCAGCCGCTTTCAGCTTGGCCGCCATACCGATGCCGGACATCCCCGCGCCGATGATGACGACGGAGGGCGACCTCGATGGATGTCCGTTGCGCGAAGCGATCATACGAGCAGTGTCAGAGCCATCGGTTCCAGACCACGATCGAGCTGAACACGATCCCCCTTGCCAGATTGGAGGCGAGCCCTCGCGACCAGCCGACCCGGATCATAACCACGCCCACACAAAGCCATCATCCCAACCGGCTCAGAGAGCATCCGCAACCCGATCAACCGCCGACCCCGGCCAGGGCGGCACGGCACTCCGCGACTTCCCGGGCGATGCCCTCGGCGCCCAGGCGCTCGGCGGTGTCCTCGGCCTGCTCGAGCATGTGCTGTGCGCGGTCGAGGTCCTCGGGCCGGCCGCGGGCGATCAGCGTGCGGGCCCAGTCAGCGCGGGTGCGGGCGAGGAGCAGCGGCGCGCCGAGGCGCTGCTCGATCTCGGCGGCGGCGGCGAAGTGGCCCTCGGCCTGCTCGTAGCGCTCCAGGGTCGCTGGCGAGCGTGCCGAGCGCCCAGATCGATCGACCCGTAAACACCGGGGCCGCTGACCGCGAGCTGGCCGGAGAAGGGCGCCAAGAGCTCGTAGAGCTCGCCCGCGCGATCTCCGAGGCCCAGACGGGAGCAGGCGTCGGCCCAGAGGAACATGGCTACCGACCACACCAGATCCAATGGCACGTTCTGGAAGTCCTCGGCGAGCGCCAGCTCGCGCGCCTCATCCGCCCGGCCGCTCTCGATCAGGGCGAGCGCCGCGGCCGCCCGCCACGCCGAGCGGTTGTCCTGTTCGTCGGCGAGCGCGCAGCGTCTGCTCGACAAGCTCCCCAGAGCGACCCTGGGGTAGCGAACATGCGAACAGCATCGTGCCAAACGTCATGCACAGCGTCGGGCTGGCCGGATGCCGTGCCGACCTCGAACGCCTGGATCGCCCACTGCTCAGCTGCCTGAAGTTCGCCCTGAGCAAAGGCCCAGCCGGACTCACAGCACCAGCCGCGCGAATGCTAATGACGGCTCCGGCACGGAGGCAGCCAGCGTTCTCATCGGCTGCAAGGCCGGACTCGACCCGCGAGCGGTCCCCGGCCTCCAGGCCGATGCTCATACGTCTGCCTGCCGCCCAGAAGCTCAACCGCGGGTCATCCAGACGCCGCGCGAGCTCGACCAGCTCGTCGCTCAGCCGTTCGCGCTCCTGCAGCGTGTCGGGCGCCCAGATGGCCATACTGGCGTTGTGAGCGTGTGCGCGAGCGCGGCGCGGATCGCCGGCGGCTCGGGCTATCTCGATCGCCTCCGCGGCCAGCGCCCGGCAGCGCTCCGGCTCGCCGGCGTAGTGAAGCTCGAGGGCCAGTAGCGCGAGCACCCGCGCCCGCCGCGAATCGTCGTCCGGGAGGGCTTCCGCGGCGGCCTCGAGCGCCTGCACGCGCTCGGAGTCCACCGCCCCGAGTTGGCTGATCCATCCCCGGTTGTTTGCGAGCACGGCGCGAGCGAGGCGGTCTGCGTCGCCGAGCTCCTGGGCAAGCTCGGCGGCGTCGAGCAGCGTCTGGCGATACTCGGGGTTCCCGACCTGGCGCTGGGCCTCTCCCAGGCCGATCAGGAGCTCGCAGCGCTCGGAGCGATCGCCGCCGGGCGCCTGGTCGTAGAGCTCGAGCGCCTGGCGATACCAGCGCGCCGCCTCGTCGGGGGCGAGCTGCTGGAGCGCGCGCTCGGCTGCCCGCCGAGCGTAGTGCATGGCCTTGGCGGTGTCGGCGCTGACGACCGCCGCGGCCCAGTGGCCGGCGAGCTCACCCAGCCGCTCGCCGGGCTCATCCCCGCACTGCTCCTCGAGCGCTTCGGCCACACGCTTGTGCAGCCGCGCGCGGCGGGTACGCCGAGATCCTCATACAGCGTGTGCTCGACGAGCCCATGGGTGAACGTGAAGCGCCGCTCCGCTCCGCGCTCTCCTGCAGAAGCGACGCCGCGACCGCCTCCTCGAGCAGGTCGAGCAGCCGCGCCTCGGAGAGCTCGAGCACCGCGAGCAGCAGATCGAGGTCGAACTCGCGGCCGATGACCGCGGCCGCGCTCAGCGCCGTGCGGGCGTCCGAGCCAAGGCGCTCCACGCGCCGCCCGATCACCTCGCGCACGCTCTGGGGCAGGCCCAGCTCGGCCAGGTCCCCCACCAGGCGCCAGCGCCCGCCGTCCTGCTTGCACGATCGCGCCGGACTCCGTCAGGTGGCGCAACACCTCACCGGCAAAGAACGGGTTGCCCGCCGTCTCACGCGTGATCTCCGCGGCGAGCGCACGCCCGTCCTCGTCGAGCTCATGCCCAGCCGCCGCTTCCATCAGCGCGAGCACGTCCTCCGAGTCAAGGCCGGTGAGCTTGATTCGCTCGACGCCCTGCTCGCGGTGCAGATCGGCAAGCAGCGCCGTCAGCGGATGCTCGCGCGAGAGATCAGAGTCACGGTAGGTCCCCACCACCATCACCGGAATCGAGGAGCCCGCCGCCACGACGTGGCGAAGCAGCGACAGCGTCGGTGAATCGGCCCAGTGCAGGTCATCGAGGATCAACAGCAGCGGCTCGTGCTCGCCCGCACCCTCGAGCAGGCCCGCGACGGCCGCATACAGCAGATAGCGCTCGGTCTCGGGGTCGCTCTCGCGCGCAGCGGGCAGCTCGGGCACGCGATCGCGCAGGGCAGGCACGAGGCGCGCGAGGTCGCCGCCGAAACGCTCGACATGCGCGCTCAAGACCGGCTGCGGCGCCTCCTTGACGAGGTATCGCGAGCGCCTGCACCCACGGCTGGTAGGGCACACCGAGATCCTCATCACAGCGCCCATACAGCACCGTCGCGCCCTCCCCGTGTGCCTGCCAGCGCCAGATGCGTGGACAGCCGCGTCTTGCCGACACCCGCCTCGCCGCCGATCAGCGCGAGGCGCAGCGAGCCCTCACGCGCCTGGCCCCACAGCTCCCCCATCCGCTCGCGCTCGGCCACCCGACCCACATAGCGCGGTCGCCGGCAGCTCACGCAGCCGCTCCGGCAGCGCGATCCTGCCCCCCGCGGCCGGCTCCCAGTGCAAGCTCGAACGCCTGCACCGGCTCTGAGATGCCCTTCAGCTCGAGGCCGCCGAGGGACTGGAAGCTGTGACCGTCGCGTGAGCCCGCGAGCTGGCGCACCAGGGCGTTCACCACGATCTGCCCGCCCTCCGCGTGAGCGCACAGCCGCGCGGACTCGACCACCGGCTCACCGAAGTAGTCGCCGTCCTCGACCGTCGTGTCACCGACGCTCACGCCGATCCGCACGCCGAGCTGCTCCTCTGAGCGGCGGTTGCGCGCCTCGACGGCCTGCTGCATCTGGACCGCGCACGCCAAGCGACTGGGCGGCGCTGTCGAACACCACCATCAGCCCATCGCCGAGGTTCTTGACCTCCCGGCCGGCGCTGCGCTCGAGCGCACCGCGCAGCAGCCCGAAGTGCTCGGTGCGCAGCTCCTCCGCCGCCTCCGGACCGACCCGGTCGGCCATCGCGGTCGAACCCACCAGATCGGTCATCAGGACCGCGACCATCTCCGTGGCAGTGGAGCTCACCCGCCAATCATCCGACTTTCAGGGGAGATGGCGCAACGACGTCCCACCATGCTGCTCTTGGTATTCAGGCACGCCGCCCGCGCAGATACGCGCCCATACGCGTCAGTAGCACCGGCGGTGGCGCCCGTTCGTGCGCCGGGTCAAGCTCGGCGTAGATCGACTCCACGTTGACGACAATCCGCTCGGGATCGCCCCAGTCAGCAAACTCCCCGAGATCGATGTCCAGGGCCGCCTCGGCGGCGTTCATGCCCGCGCGCTGGCGCTCCGCGGCTTGGTCGCGCACGTATTCCAGGTAGCGGCGCACCTGACGCGGCCCATCCTTGTCGGTGAGGGGACCGTGGCCCGGCACGATCGTGTCCACGTCCAGTCGCTCGATGTGCTCGCAGGCGGCCAGCCAATTGGAGACCGGTCCCGCCCACATGATCGGCGTGCCCCCCACGAACAGGATGTCGCCCGTGAACACCGCGCGGGCGTCCGGCACGTGGGCGATCACATCGCCACGCGTGTGGGCGGGCCCGAGCTCGAGCAGCTCGACTCGCCGGCCGGCGACGTCCAGCGTCAGCGACCCCGTGAACGTTCTGCTCGGCAGGCGCATCTCGATGCCGTCGAACTGAAAAGATCCGAACGCGTGGCGCACGAAGGCGCTCAGGTCCTCATCGAAGTCCGCTTCGGTAAGTGCATGCATGAGCGCTGGAGGCACCTCCTGCATGTCCTGCACCGCGGCCTGCGAGGCCACGATCTCAGCCTGCTCGGGCACGAGCTGGTTGCCGTAGCAGTGGTCTCCGTTGCCATGCGTGTTGAGCACCTGGCGGATCGGGCGCGGGTCGGTCAAAGGCCGCATCGCATCGAGCATCTCGCGCGTCAGCCGCAGATCGAACAGCGTGTCGATCAAAAGCGAGCTGCCCTCGGCGACGATCAGACCGGCGTTGCTCAAGCCCCAGCCACCGTCCGGTTGCAGGAACGCGAACAGCCCGTCACCGAGCTCGTGCAGACCGCGCGTGTAGGAGCCTTGGCCGCCGCCGCTCGCCACCCGCTCAACCCCCCGCCACGCGATTGCGCAGCACACCGATCCCCTGCACCTCCAACTCGACCACATCGCCGGGCGAGAGGAACCGTCCCTGCTCCAGGCCGCAACCCGTGCCCTGCGCGCCCTCCTCAGCCTCTCGCCGACCAGCCGGACCGGCGCGCAGGAACTCCAGCATGCTCGCTGTCCACGACGGGGGCTCCCCCAACATGTTCTCCGCCGTGGCGCGAACGTCCAGCACCCGCTCGTCCACGAGGACCCCTAGCCGCGCCTCACCATCCCCGCCGCGGTACGTAGCCAGCCGCACCCGCGGATCCTAACGAATCATCGGGCAGCGGGCATGACTCCTGACCCTCCATCGCGGCGACTCCACACGCGAGGTAATCCAAGACGGGCACTGGCCCCGTGTTCGACGAAGACCGCCAAGCCAGAGTTCTACCTTCAACCGAAAGCGGGTGCCTGACGCCCGAGCCGCGACGGCGCGTTCTGAGCGATCACATGATTGACTGGACGGGTGGCTACGCTCGCCGTGGGCGATCTTGACATTCACTACGAGGTGCGAGGCGTTGGTCCACGTCTGCTCGTGTTCAACGGCTCGGGAGCCACGATCGCGTCCTCGCGCCCTCTGATCGATTTCCTGGCCCAGAGCTTCGAGGTGCTGGTGCACGACCAGCGCGGTCTCGGTCTGACCGGCCTGCCCTCATCGCTCGACAGCTTCACGATGGCGTCCTACGCAGCCGACGGCGCGGCGCTGCTCGACTACACCGGCTGGCCGACGGCGCGGGTCTTCGGCATCAGCTTTGGTGGCATGGTGGCGCAGGAGTTCGCCGTCACCTGGCCCGAGCGCGTCGAGCGACTGGCGCTGCTGTGCACCTCCCCCGGAGGCGAGGGCGGGAGCAGCTACCCGCTGCACGAGCTCGACAGCCTGACGCCTGATGAGCGGGCGCGCGTCTGGCTTCGGAACCTCGACACGCGGTTCTCGCCGCAGTGGCTGAGCTCCCATCCGGGCGATGAGGCGCTGGTAGAGCAGGCGGCCGCACGAGAGACGAGCCCCATGACGCCGGATCAGAGGCAGGGTGCTCGACTGCAGCTGCAGGCCCGCAGCAGCCACGACGTCTGGTCGCGTCTTCAGAGGATCCGCTGCCCAACACTCGTGGCCTGCGGGCGCTATGACGGCCTGGCGCCAGCGGCCAACTCCGAGGCAATCGCGTCGCGGATCCCCGGCAGCGAGCTGCAACGCTACGAGGGCGGCCACCTGTTCGTGCTGCAGGATCCGCGGGCGCTCGCTGAGATTGTCTCCTTTCTTTCCCGCTAGCGCGGCCTCCGCGCTCGCGCGGGGCGCGCATCCGCTACCCAACCAACCACTTTGCAGTGGCGAGGTAGGCGCACCAGCCCTCATCGTGGGGCGAGCACTCGATATCGGCTGTGGCACCGGCAGCGACGCCGTGTATCTGGCAGAGCAGGGCTGGACGGTCACCGCGGTCGATGGTGTGGAGCAAGCTTTGAGCAAGGCGCGAGTGCGTGCTGGGTCGAGAGGAGTAGAGGTCAACTGGGTGCAGGGAGATGTCTGCCGGCTCGAGGAGCTCGGCATCGGCGACGCCTTCGACTTGATGCTCGATCGTGGCTGCTTTCACGACTTCACTGATGATCAGCGGGATCCGGTACGCACGAGCTGTGAGCGCGGTGGCCAGCCCCGGCGCTGGCATCGTCTGCAGCGACGCCGCTGACCGGCGTTTGTCTCCCCGTTCGGCCGTCGCTAGGCCGCGGCTGCTAGCGCCGTCCGGCTGGTCCATGTAGCATCACCGCAACGCAATTTGGGAGGTCGGGGGATGGCCACGGTTGGGCGTGACATCGGGACGGTGGAAGTGGCGGACAAAGAGCTGTGGGCTGACGGGCCGCCGTACGAGGTCTTCAAGGAGATGCGCAGCGAGTGCCCGATCCACTGGACGGAGCGCTTCGATGAGTTCCCCGAGGAGGCCGGCTTCTGGTCGGTGACGACCGCGGAGGACGTGCACACGGTCAGTCGGGATTTCAAGACGTACTCCTCGGAGCTCGGCGGCATCACGGCGTTCGCGGAGATCTTCCCGATGGAGCTCGCGAGGGCGATGTTCATTGGCATGGACCCGCCCAAGCACGATCGCTTGAAGGCGCTGTTCCAGAGGGGCTTCACGCCGAAGCGGATCGCCGACCACGAGGAGAGGATCCGGGAGATCGTCGTCGGTGTGCTCGATCGGTTGAAGGGCCCGCCCGCCCGCGAGACGTGCGACCTGGTAAGCGACGTCGCCCAGCCTGTAGTGTCGCGTGTGATCGGCAGCTTCATGGGGATCGCCGAGGAGGAAGATGCGATCTGGGCGAGGATCATGAACGCGACGCTCGCTCCCGACGATCCGGAGCTCGCCCCTGAAGGGATTGAGGGTGTGCTCGCAAAGGAGATCCCCGAGACGTTCGAGCGTTGCAGCGTGCTGATCGCGCAGCGGCGTGAGAACCCGACGGACGATTTACTGAGCGTGCTCGTGCACGCGGAGGTCGAGGGGGAGAAACTGGAGGAGATCGAGATCGTGATGGGTTTCTTCCTGCTGATGGCCGCGGGCAATGACTCGACGAAGGCGACCTATTGCAGCGGGTATGCGCGCGCTGATGGAAGACCCCGAGCAGCGCGAGTTGTTGCTGGATGACCCGTCGCTGATCCCGGATGCTGTCGAGGAGTCGCTGCGGATGTTTCCAGCGTTCGCCCACTTCCGCCGCACCGCGACCTGCGACACGGAGCTGCACGGGCAGAAGATCAAGAAGGGCGAGAAGGTTGTGATGTGGTACGTGTCCTCGAACCGGGACGTGAGTCACGCTACGAGGATCCGGACCGCTTCGACGTTCGCCGCAAAGCCGAGCACCAGGCGTTCGGAGCGGGTGGGCGGCATTTCTGCCTTGGCACCGCGCTCGCGCGACTCGAGTTGAAGATCCTCTTCGAGGAGACGCTGAAACGCTACCCGCAGATGCAGATCGACGGGCGGCCGGTGGCGGCGGAGGCGATGTTCGTCAACCAGCTCAAGACGCTGCCCGTGCGCCTTGAGCCGTAGAGCCCCACGCGGGCCGCATCGCCCCCAAGATTATTTATTTGTTCAGGGTCGCGGTGGCGCTCGTGTAGCTGGTGCCCGTGAGCGTCTGGGCGGTCATCGTGTCAGAGACCCAAACGCCGGTCTGGGCCTTGAACGTGAACTGAGCCGTGGATTCCGCCGCGCCCGTGCTGGCGATAGCCAGGCTGACAGATGTGCCCGCCGTGGGCGCCGTGAAGCTGCCACCGCTGCCGGCGCCGCTGGCAGGGGTCGAGACCGCGATCGTATAGCCGGCTTCCAGCCCGCTCACCGTGTTGCCATAGCTGTCTGTGACACTCACGTTCGCGGTGAGGGTGCCGGAGGCTCCGAGGGTTGTGACCGTGCAGGTGAACAGGCAGGGCGAGCTCAGGGTGCCGGCGCTCACGGTCACGTGCGTCCATGCGAGGCGTGCCGGCGCGCCCGGGCTGACGGTTACCGGTAGGCCGGCGCCGTTGTTGAGCGCGCCTTCGGTGACGGTGATGTTTGTTGATTCGGCCTTGTATAGAGTCATCACGCCGTTGCTCGCGCCTGATGTTGACGCGATGCCGTTTGTGAACGTGACCGCCGTTGCCGTACCGAAGTTCGTCGCGAGACCGGCGCTGCTTGTCACGGTCGGGTGGTTTGCGTTCGGGCTGTTGCTCGCGCCGGCGAAGGTGAGTTTGTGCGAGCCGGTGTAGGTGGTGGCGGTGTTGCCATACGCGTCGAGTGCCGTGACCGTGAGGTTGTCCGCTTCACCCGCGGTCGGGGTGGTGCTCGCGGCCGTGAGCGAGAAGCTCGCCGCCGCCGCAGCGACAGCGGTGACCGACAGACCACTGCCATTGCTGATCGACCCATCCGAGACGGTAATCAACGCGGCTTCCGCCTTATAAAGCTTCATCACACCATTATTCCCAGCAGCCACCGTCGCGACACCGTTCGTGAACGTGATCGCAGTAGCCGTGCCAAAGTTCGTCACCGTTCCCGCGCCACTCACCACCGTCGGGTGGTTTCCGGTCGGACCGTTGCTCGCGCCTTCGAACGTCAGGTTGTGCGAGCCGGTGTAGCTGGTGGCGGTGTTGCCGAAGGCGTCCTTTGCGGTGATCGTGAGATTATCGGCCACACCAACAACCGGAGCGACCGTCACGGCCGTAAGCGCGAGACTCGTCGCCGCGGCAGGACTGACGGTGACGGTCAGACCAGCACCGTTGCTGATCGACCCATCAGTCACAGTGACTTTCGCCGCTTCGGCCTTGTAGAGGGTCATCACGCCGTTGTTCGCGCCGGATACCGTCGCGACGCCGTTCGTGAACGTGATTGACGTAGAGGCGCCGAGGTTCGTGGCGATGCCCGAGCTGTTTGTCACCGTCGGGGTGAACGAGCCGATCGCGTTCGCGCCCCCGAACGTGAGGTTGTGAGAGCCGGTGTAGCTGGGAGTGGTGTTGCCGTACGTGTCCTTGGCGGTGATCGTGAGATTGTCGGTGGCACCAGCCGCGGGGGTGACGCTCGCAGCCGTGAGCCCGAGAGCTGCAGAGGCGAGCGGGCTGACCGTGATCGACAGGCCGGCGCCGTTGGTGACCGCGCCAGCAGCAACCGTGACTTTCGCTGCTTCCGCATTGTATAGAGTCATCACGCCGTTGGTTGCGCCCGACGTTGTGGCGACGCCGTTGGTGAAAGTGATCGCTGTCCCGCTGGCAAAGTTCGTCGCTGTGCCCGCGCTGCTCGTGACGGTCGGATGGTTCCCGTTCGGACTGTTGCTCGCACCCCCAAAAGTCAGGCTGTGCGAGCCCGTGTAAGTGGTGGCGGTATTGCCGTAGGCGTCGAGCGCCGTAGTCGTCAGACTATCCGCTTCACCCGCATTCACGGTCGTACTCGCGGCCGTGAGCGAGAAGCTCGCCGCCGCCCCGGCAGCAGCGGTAACCGACAAGCCACTCCCATTGTTGATCGACCCATCCGAGACGGTGATCAGCGCGGCTTCCGCTTTATAAAGCTTCATCACACCGTTATTCCCAGCAGCCACCGTCGCGACACCGTTAGTGAACGTGATCGCGGTAGCCGTGCCAAAGCTCGTGACGGTGCCCGTACTGCTCGTCACGGTCGGGGGGTTCCCGTTCGGACCATTGCTCGCGCCTTCGAACGTCAGCGTGTGCGAACCGGTGTAGGTTGTAGCGGTGTTCCCGTAGGTGTCCTTCGCGGTGGTCGTGAGGTTGTCGGCCACACCAACGGTCGGGGTGATGGACGCGGCCGTCAACGATAGGCTCGCCGCCGCGAGCGGACTGACGGTGACCGTCAGTCCGGCGCCGTTGCCGATCGACCCGTCGGTGACGGTGACTTTTGCCGCTTCGGCCTTGTATAGAGTCATCACGCCGTTGTTGGAGCCAGACACCGTCGCGACGCCGTTCGTGAACGTGATCGCCGTCGAGGCGCCAAAGTTCGTTGCGGTACCCGAGCTGCTGGTCACAGTCGGATTGAACGCCCCGATCGCGTTCGCGCCACCGAAGGTCACATTGTGCGACCCGGTGTAGCTGGTGACAGTATTGCCGTAAGCGTCCTTCGCGGTGACGGTGAGGTTGTCCGTTTCACCCGCGGTCGGCGTGACACTCGCTGCGGTGAGCCCGAGGCTCGACGCCGCCGCGAAGCTGACGGTCACTGTCAGCCCGGTGCCGTTGTTGACCGCGCCAGCCGCAACGGTGACTTTCGCTGTTTCGGCGCTGTAGAGCTTCATCACGCCGTTGTTTGAGCCGGCGACTGTCGCAACGCCGTTGGTGAACGTGATCGCCTCCGCCGTCCCGAAGTTCGTCGCGCCGCCCGCGTTGTTGCTCACGGTCGGTTTGGTCGCGTTCGGGCTGTTGGCAGCGCCGCCGAACGTGAGGTTCTTGGAGCCCGTGTAGCTCACAGCGGTGTTGCCGAAAGCGTCCAGTGCGGTGACCGTGAGGTTATCCGCTTCACCCGCAGTCGGGGTGACGCTCGCGGCTTCAAGCGAAAAGCTCGCCGCCGCGGCAGCGGCAACCGTGACCGATAGGCCAGCACCATTGGTAAGAGTCCCATCGGTGACAGTCACCAAAGCCGTTTCAGCCTTGTAGAGCTTCATCACACCGTTGTTTGCGCCGGCCACCGTCGCGACACCGTTCGTGAACGTGATCGCGGTAGCCGTGCCAAAGCTCGTGACGGTGCCCGTACTGCTCGTCACGGTCGGGGGGTTCCCGTTCGGACCATTGCTCGCGCCTTCGAACGTCAGCGTGTGCGAACCGGTGTAGGTTGTAGCGGTGTTCCCGTAGGTGTCCTTCGCGGTGGTCGTGAGGTTGTCGGCCACACCAACGGTCGGGGTGATGGACGCGGCCGTCAACGATAGGCTCGCCGCCGCGAGCGGACTGACGGTGACCGTCAGTCCGGCGCCGTTGAGAGCGTCCCGTCGGTGACGGTGATTTTTGCCGCTTCCACCTTGTAGAGGGTCATCACGCCGTTGTTCGCGCCGGATACCGTCGCGACGCCGTTCGTGAACGTGATTGACGTAGAGGCGCCGAGGTTCGTGGCGATGCCCGAGCTGTTTGTCACGGTCGGGGTGAACGAGCCGATAGTGTTCGCCCCCCCGAACGTGAGGTTGTGAGAGCCGGTGTAGCTGGGAGTGGTGTTGCCGTAGGTGTCCTTGGCCGTGATCGTCAGGTTGTCGGTGGCGCCGGCAGCCGGAGTGACACTCGCGGCAGCCAACCCCAGACTCGCAGAAGCACCAGGACTCACCGTGACCGACAGCGGGATAGTGGTATGAATCGCCGCTTCAGTAGCGGTAACGCTCGCCGTTTCCGCCTTATAAAGAACCATCACACCATTATTCGCACCCGCGACCGACGCAACACCACTCGCGAAAGTGATCGCCGTAGCCGCACCAAATTTCGTCGCCGTACCCGAACTGTTAGACACCGTCGGATTGAACGCACCGATAACACTCGCGCCAGCAAAAATGAGATTGTGCGAGGCGGTGTAGCTCGTAGCGATGTTGCCATACGCATCGAGCGCAGTCACCGTGAGGCTGTCCGCTTCACCTGCCGTCACCGTCGTGCTCGTGGCTGTTAGCGAGAAGCTCGCCGCCGCGGCAGGAGCAACGGTGACTGACAGCCCGGCGCCATTTTCAATCGATCCATCAGTGACAGTGACCAGCGCGGTTTCGGCCCGATAGAGCTTCATCACCCCATTTTTCCCGCCAGCCACCGACGCGACACCATTAACGAATGAGATCGCCGTGGCCACTTCAAAATTCGTCGCCACACCCGTACTGCTCGACACCGTCGGGTTGAACGAGCCGATCGAGCTCGCGTCTTCAAAGGTGAGGTTGTGCAAGCCGGTGTAGGTCGCGACCGTGTTGTTGCTTTCGTCCTTGGCGGTGATCGTCAGGTTGTCGCCCACACCCGCGGTCGGCGTCGTGGTTGCCGCGGTAACCAGAAAGTGGGTGGCCGGGCCGAATTTGACCGTTGCTGAGGCGGTCGTGCTGGTCGCCGTCCACGAGCGCCACACGGCCGTGACCGTGTATTCGTGGGTGCCGACGGAGACGCCCGCGTCGGTGCAGCTCGTCACCGTCGAGGTCGACGTGGGGCTCGGACAGTTGCCTTCCGGCGCGCCGCCGTCGCGGCTGACGTAGTAGGTGACCGCCCCCGAGCCCGGTGCGCTGACGGCGCTCCAGCTGAGCGCGACCGTGCCCGCGCCCGGCGTCGCGGAGGAGATCGTGGGCGCCGCCAGCACGGTGACGCCTCCGGACGCGGCCCCCGCGCCCGCGGTCGTGAAGTACGCCAGAGCACCGGAAGCCCCAGCGAGCGCCACGAGGACTGACACGCCGGATCGAGTGACCGCCCTGCCCGGCAGGCGTCTCATGAGTGCGCGCTCCCGGTGAAGCTGAGCGGGAACCGGGCGTTCTGGCAGGAGTCCTGGTTGACGGGCAGGTCCATGAGCCCGATCGTCGGCGCCGAGCGGCCCTGCGCCGGCAGCGTGACCGAGCCGTGGGCCTGGATCTCGACCGGAGCGGCGCTCGACACGTTCGACTGGGCGAGAGTGAGATTTGTGGCGCTGTCGCAGCCGGCGGGTCCGCTCGGCACGGTCACGGTCAGGCTCGTCACGAAGATCGAGATGCCGTTGGGATTGCTGAGAGTAAGGCGAATCGCCTGGGGAGCGGCGCCCGGATACAGCAACCCGCCGGCGATGCCGCCGTCGCCGATCGAGAAGCGCTCGCCACTTGGCTGCGGGACCACCCGCGGGCCGGACGGCCCGGGGTGGCTGTGCGCGTGCCGGCCAGGTGAGTCCGGCGTGCTCGCCTGGAAGGTATGCCCGCCCCCGGCGAACGAGACCGGGTGGCGCGTCGCGCCTTCGCAGGACTCAGACTGCGATCCGTCCGGCGAGCATTGGAAGCTCTCGCCCGGCCCGCGATGCGTGTGGGCCGGCCTCGCCGAGACCCGCCACGTCCGCTTGGCGCGCTTCGCCGCAATCGACCGCGCCGGCGCCTGCGGCTTGCCCGGCGGCGTGTTCACCGCGTCGAACGTATAGGCGCAGCCACCGAGCAGGCAGAGAAGGCCGAGCAGCACCAAGCACGCGTTGCGCTTGGCTCTCCTCTTTGTCCCGGTCCGGCGGTTGAGCATCGTCGTGCGCACGGCACCGCTCGGCGGGCGACCCGTGCTAGTCGCTCGTGAGGTTCAGCGTCAGCGTGGCGCCCTGGCAGGCGTTCTGGTTGACACCCGTTTCGTGCATGGTGAGCGTCCCCGTCGCGGTGACGGCCTGGCCATTGCCATTCGGGAAGCTCTGATTGGCGACCACATCGGGCATCGTGAAGTCCGGGTTGGCCCCGGTGATCACCGTGCTGCAGCCGCTGTGGCCGGCGTCGGGCGTGATGCTTTCCAGGTGGATCGTGTTGACGAGCTCCGCGCCGGCCGAAGGGTTGTCGACCGTGAAAGTCACGGTCGAGGAAGTGCCCGGATAGAGCGCGCTCGCCACCGTGCCGTGAAGCGTGACGTTCGAGCTGCTGCCCACCGCGGCCGTACCCGTGCCACTGCCCAGGCTTGTGAAGTACGCCACCGCGATTCCCGCCGCGGCCAGAACGACAATGCCGATCGGGATCAGCACCACCCTTCTTATGCCCAACCGGCTCATGGAAATCACGGCTCCTTGTTGTTTATTATTGTGCTGCTACAACCCCGGCCCGCGGGCCAAAGCCACATGCTGCCGTCCCGAGGTCTGCCCCCGTTTGCGGAGGATTTAGACAGCAGGAACATCGGCTTCTTCTCGCTCGGCTTACGACTTCTGCAAGGAATCGTTCATCGGCTCGGGCGGGCACGCAGAAAGGGGACATCCCTTCTCTCTCCTCTCAAAAAGACAATCAAGCCAGAAAGAAGCTAAGACGAAGGCGCAGCACACTCGCCTACCCTGAAGGACCATGCCCTCCGCCACCTATGAGCTCCTCGAAGGCGACCTGCACCGTCACGGCGCCCTACGTCACGCTCACCCACACACCGGGCCGCACGTTCACCACTCCCACCACCGCCATGAGCACCCGCACGAGGATCATGGCGAGCACGCGCACGCGCACTCTCACGGCCTCGTGGACGAGAGCGTCAAGCGCTCGCGCGAGGGCGTCCGCGCCGTCATGCTCGCGCTCGCCATCCTTGCCAGCACCGCGGCGGTGCAGGCGCTCGTGTTCGCGCTCACTCACAGCCTGGCGCTGCTGGCCGACCTGATCCACAACGGCGGGGACGCGCTGACCGCGATCCCGCTCGGCATTGCGTTCGCGTTGCGCTCCCCGCGCGCCGAGCGCCTCGCCGGCCTGGCCGTCGTGGCGGCGATCTTCATCTCCGCGTGCGTCGCCGCGTATGAGTCGATCCTGCGGCTCATCCACCCGTCCACGCCCGGTCATCTGCTCGCCCTCGCACTCGCCGGCATGGTCGGGTTCGCCGGCAACCGGCTCGCCGCGCTCGTGCGCACACGCGCCGGACACCGGCTGGAGAGTCCCGCGCTGATCGCCGACGGCGATCACGCCCGCGTCGACGCATACGTCTCGCTCGCCGTCATCGCCAGCGCCCTGGCGATCGCCGCGGGCGCCCCGATCCTCGATCCACTCATCGGCCTGGGCATGACCTTCGTGATCCTGCGCATCACCCGCGAGAGCTGGCGCACTGTGCGCGGGCACAAGCACCATCATTAGCCCCATTTGATCGAGTTGCACGGGACTCGCGCCTCGTTCACGGGATTGCGGGATTGCCATCCTTCCCGTCACGGTTCCTCACCGAGGTTTGAGCTTCTTCTTCCTCTTCCCCTTCTCCCGTCGCTCTTGCGCCTCGAGCTTGAGCTGGGCTTGCTTTCCTGCTATCTCGGCGGTGCGCTCGGCGGCACGTGCCTGGGCGATGCTGCGTGACTTGGCGGCGTGAGCAATGTGGTCCCTGCGCTGTTGCTGTTGTTGTTGATCCATGCGGCCTCCTACTCGTGGAGCAGTCACTCTACGCCCATTCACGATGCTCAGAGGACCGGCGGGCCTCGCTGATGCCGGTGCTGAAATCCGCGCACCGCCCCGGAGGCTGGCCGTCGGGGCCGAGTGCCATGGCGTGAGACGAGGCTCTCGCGGCGCGTTTTCCTCGGAAACTGGGGAAAACCAGGCACCCGGGAAGACGGCGAGGCTATAACCGTTCGGTCGGCATGAACGTGATGGAGCCCAAGACGATGATGCTCCACGGCCGCGCGGTGACCTACGCCGAGGCGGGCAGCGGTCCCGTGCTGCTCCTGATCCACGGGATGGCGGGCACCTACGAGAACTGGCACGCGGTGATCGAGCCGCTCGCACGAGACCACACGGTCCTCGCGCCCGACCTCCCCGGGCACGGCACGTCGGCGCCCGGCGGCGGCGACTACTCGCTCGGGTCGCTCGCCGCCGGCCTGCGCGACCTGCTGATAGCGCGGGGCCATGACCGCGCGACGCTCGTCGGGCACTCGCTCGGCGGCGGGATCGCGATGCAGTTCGCCTACCAGTTCCCCGAGATGACCGAGCGCCTGATACTGGTCTCCAGCGGCGGACTCGGCCCTGAGGTCAGCCCCGTCCTGCGCGCCGCGGCGCTCCCGGGCGCCGACCTGTTCATCGCCGCGACGGCCGGACCGGGGCGAGTGGCGGGATCGGCGCTGGCACGTGGCCTGGCAGCCGTTGGGCTGCGGCCGAGCACGGACGTCGCCGAGGTCGCGCGCGGATACGCGTCGCTCGCCGATTCACACCGTCGCGCCGCGTTCCTGGCCACGTTGCGTGCGGTCGTCGGCACCGAAGGTCAGCGCGTCGGCGCCGCCGACAGGCTGTATCTCGCCGACGGCATACCCGTTCTCATCATCTGGGGCGAGCACGATCCGATAATTCCCTCGAGCCACGGCGAACACGCCAACCAGGCCATCCCGGACAGCCGTCTGGAGATCTTCGACGGGGTCGGTCATCTGCCGCAGCTCGAGTCGCCCGGGCGCTTCGTCGCGGTGATCGAGCGATTCCTCGCGGAGACCGAGCCGGCGCACTGGGACACCGAGCAGTGGCGCGCCCGGCTGACCGCCGCCGGCGCTCGATAGGCCCGAACGCCTCTGCGGTCTCGCAAGACCGTCCGCTGCTAGAGCAGCTCGGCGATGCGCCGGGCCGCGTTGGCGGCGCCGTCGGTCTCGACGTCGCGGTAGGTGACGTCGCGGCCGATCTCTTGGGCAATCGCTTCTGCGATCTGTTTGGGTGGGGAGTCGTCGTAGTCCATGCGGCGACCGGCCCGGTAGCGTTCGAGGCGGTGGCGGACGTGGAAGTTCTGCTCGAAGTGGTGACGCAGCGGGAAATAGAGGAACGGGCACTTGTTCGCGGTCAGCTCCATCGAGGTGGTCAGGCCACCCTGCACGACCGCGAGGTCGCAGACGGCCAGGTTTCGGTAGAGGTTGTGCACATAGGGGACCACCTCCAGGTCGCTGTGTGCGGGGAGCGAGGCTGGGTCGATGCGGGGGCCGGCGACGACGATCATGCGCAGCTCCGGGACACGCTCCTTGGCCTGGGGGAAGGCAGCCATGACCCGCCGCAGCAGGCTTGCGCCGACGCCCGACCCGCCGACGGTCACGATGCAAACCTGCTCGTCGTCTCCATAACCCAGCTCTGTACGCAGCTTGGCGCGATCGCTCAGGTCTGCAGGGTCAAAGCCGGTGATGTAGCCGGTGAAGTCATAGTTGCGTTCGGCCCAGTCGCGGATAATCGGCAGCCCGGGCCCGAAGCGCTCGGGGACGATGTCATCGGGGTTGCCCACGAACAGCGAGAGGTCGCGGACCTCGGGATGCTCGGCGATGTGCTCGATCCTCTGGGCGTTGAAGTCGGCGGTCAGGAAGCTTTCCCGCGCGTCCCCATCGTCCATCGGCAGGAAGCCCACGAAATCGCTCAACCACACGTACGGCACCCGCTTCTCCTTGGGGTTCTCGTGCAGGTAGTAGTCGAGCTCCCATGCCTCGTCGCCGATCCACAGGTCATAGCGCTGCTCACGCACGACATCGTGGAAGACCATGAAGTTGGCGGCCAGGATCTCGTCCATGCGGCGGATCGCGTAGAAGACGTGCAGGTCGTGCTCGGCGGACTCCGACTCGATGTGGCGGGACTCATTCGCCAGGTGAGCGCTCGCGGGGTGGATGCGCTCGCCCTCGGCCTCCAGCACTCGTGTTACTGGGTCCTGGGCGAGCCAGTCGATCTGCAGGTCGGGGTGCAGGCGGCGCAGCTCGCGGGCGATCGCCACATCGCGCTGTGCGTGGCCGAGCCCGATCGGCGAGGAGACGAACAGGGCACGGGGATGGCCGTCAGGTCGGTAGACGGTGGGGTCGCGCGGCGTGCGAGGCCGCCCGAAGGCGTCCTCGGCGAAGTCGCGCAGCGCCAGATTGAACCGCGACCGGCTTGCGGGCATGCAAGAATGTGGCCTGAGCTCTCCACCACCTTGAGCTCTCCGCCGCTCAGCCGCGCGAGCGCCCGGCCGTCACGGGTCGCCGAGATCTTGTCACGCTGCCATGGATCGACCAGGACTGGGCACTGGAGGTTCTGTGCCAGCTCGCGCAGGGTGCGTCGGCCACGGATGAACTCACCATGTCCCACCGTTGCGGTGAGCGTCTCCGGATCGCTGCCGAGCATCCATCCGACGCCGTCCTCGATGGCCTTGGTCGAGTGGGGCTCGGGGAAGCACCGCGCGGTGAACCAGTTGGCGAACCGTGGAGATTCTGACGCCAGTGAACAGGGTTCATGTGAGCCCACCAGCGGGCGCGGGTGGTGAACCGGGCGCGGAGAGAGCATAGGGACAGCGGGTGAGTTAGGACCGTGTTGCGACAGTGTGTAGGGGAACAGCGGGCCGATGAACACGGCACCAGCGACCCGCTCGGGCGCGAGCCGTGCGAGCTCGAACTGGTACTGCGCGCCGGTGGAGAGGCTCACCATCACCGCCCGCTCGGTGCCGGTTGCGTCCATCAACGCCAGGCAGTCGCGGGCGATTTCCGTGGGTGCGTAGCGCTTGGGGTCACGGCAGCGATCGGAGCGCCCGTAGCCGAGGCCGTCCATCGTAAGCACCCGGAAGTGGCGCGCGAGGTACGGGATCTGCATCTTCCAGTGCCGGGCGTGAATCAGCCACGTCGGGAGCAGGAACAGGGTGTGCTCGCCCTCGCCGTAGACCTCATAGAAGATGCGCTGACCGTCGCGCTCGACGAAACCTTCGCTGTCGGGATAGCGCGCGCGGCTCTGCTCGCCGGCGCACCGATCGATGCCTCGGCGACTCCGGGGGCGGCCGCGGTCCGCGTGGCCGTATTGATGTCCGTGGTCGCGTTCATGCCTGTGATCGTGTTCATGTCTTTCCCTCCTCCAGTGAGGTGAGCCAGCCGTCGATTGCCGCGAGCAGATCGGCGTGACCGCGGTCGAAGCCGAGCAGCCGCTCGAGCAGGAGTCCCTCGTTGAACTGCGAGACCAGCGCCGCCCAGCTCTCGGCCGAGAACGGGCTGTCGTGGAGGTCGTACTCCTCGATTGCCTCGGCGAGCGCGTCACGAAGCACGGTGCGCCAGCTGTTGGTGACACCTTGCAGGCGCTCGCGCAGCTCGGGCTTGTTCCAGGCAAGCGCTTGCAGCTCCGCCCAGATCTTGGGGTAGCCCGAAGCGAGATCCTCGTCGATGAAGGCCATCGCGGTGCGCCACTTCTCGATGAAGGGCTTATCCGTTTCGTACATCGCGCGCTGGCGCTCGAGGATGCGTGCGGTGAACCGCTCCAGCGTCTGCAGCAACAGCTCGTCGACCGAGCCGAAGTAATAGTGGACGAGGCCGTGGTTCTGCCCAGCCTCACGGGCAAGCTGCCGCGTCGAGATCCCCGCCGCGCCCTCTCTGATCAACAGACGCTCGGCCGCGTCGAGGAAGGCCTCGACATTGGCCTCCCTGATCGTGCGGCCGTTCCCGTCCTCCACATCTGCGAGTGCAAGTGACTTAGTCATATGACTAAGTCACGTATCTAAGCAGCTGGACAGGCAGCTGTCAACCGCCCACGCGCCGGGCCGGCGAGTGTGTTACGCCCGCGTGCCCACCGCGAGCAGGTACTCCATCTCAAAGCGCGCGTCATCGGGCGCGCCGAGGTTCCACTCCTCGCAGAATCTGTCCAGCGCCTCGTCGAGCTCTGTGTCGCGGCCGTTCTGACGTGCGTTGGCTTGGGCGGCGATCGTCGGTCCGTAACGAGCCTTGAAGTGCTCGCCGAAGTCCCGCGGCTTCTCGAACACCGTGACCTCCAGCACCCCCCGCTGGAGCGTGCCAAAGTCGACACGATCGTCGAACAGCTCACTCAGGTGCGCCTCACTGCCCCACAGCGGTGGAGGTTGTGCGCCGGGCGGGGGTGCCGGGGCGAACGGCCCCATCGTGCGGAACAGCGCTCCGATCATGCCCTCCGGGGTCCAGCTGAGAAGTCCGATCGTGCCCGCAGGACGGCACACGCGAACGAGCTCATCGGCGACATCCTGGTGGTGGGGTGCGAACATCGCGCCGATCGAGGACATCACAACGTCAAACGACGCGTCCTCGAAGGGCAGGTGCTCGGCGTCAGCCTCGACCCAATCCAGGGAATGCCCTTCGGCCTCCGCACGATGACGGCCCGCCTGAAGCAGCTCAGGTGTCAGGTCGCTGGCGGTGAGGAGAGCGCCGGCCTTCGCCGCGGGTATCGACGCGTTGCCGGTTCCGGCTGCGACGTCCAGGACCACGTTGCCGGGGCCGATGCCGCATGCCTCCACGAGCCGTGGCCCCAGCGGGAGCAAGAACGTCTCGACCATATCCGGGTAATCACCCGACGCCCACATCGCGCGATGACGCGCCTTCAGCTCAGAATCCGACACACTCGACGACAAGACGACTCCCCCCCCTTTATAGCCACCGGTTCTACTTCGCATAATCACACAATCGTAGCGTTCCATCAGTCGCCGGTGGATGGGTCCATGACGGTCGAGACCTTGGATATCCGGTCCGCGGGGAAGCCGCCACAACGGGCGTGCTCGAGCAGGATGTCCTCATCGGGGGCTACATAGACGCAATAGAATCTTGTCGTCCGTGACATAGCTTGTGAGCCAGCGGATCTCCGGGCCGAGCTCGCCGATCACCTTGTTGGACGTCGCTGAGATTCCCTGCAGCTCCTCCGCGCTGAGGTTCCCGGCTCCGGGAAGCTCGCGCTCGATCACGTACTTGGGCATTGTCTCCTCCTGTCGTTGACCTGCGCTAACATACTGACGGTATCCATCATGCATACTTTCAGTACGAATGTCAAGAACAAGAAGGTCCAGCAAGGCGAGGTGACCCGCAAGGCGCTCCTGCGCGCCGCGCGCGCGCTGTTCGGCGAACACGGCTACGCCGCGACCTCCCTCGAGGAGATCACGAACGCCGCGAAAGTCACGAAGGGAGCGCTCTACCACCACTACAGTGGCAAGCAAGAGCTGTTTGCCGCCGTCTACGAACAGGTCAAGCGCGAGGCCTCCGAACGAGCCGCGACAGCGTTCTTGGAGCCCGACCCATGGGAGGACCTGTGCACCGGATGCTACGCGATGCTCGACGCCCACCTCGACCCTCCCGTGCAACGCATCGTGCTCCAAGACGCGCAAGCGGTACTCGACGCAGACACGATCCGTCGCGTCGAAAACCGCTACGGCGCAGTCGTGCTACGCGGAGCGCTCAGGCGCTCGATCCGAGCCGGCGTCATCCAACCCCTCCCCCTCAAAACTCTCGCACTGATGCTCACGGGCGCGATCCTCGAAGGATGCATGGCGATCGCCGACAGCGACGACCCAATCCAGGCGCGAGCAGACGCCGGCGATGTCCTAACCACCCTCCTGCAAGGACTCAGACCACCCACCCCTTGAACTGACACTGCCACATCCCGATCTTGCCATCCACCCGCAGCACATGCTCCGATCGCTCCACGCTCGCGAGACGACGCCGCGTGCTGCTCCTTCGTCATCGTCAGCTCAGCCGGAGGCGATCCGCCGCACCCGCACCCCGCCCAGCTCGAACGCCTCCCCCCCACCGGGCAGTTCGTGCGGAAGCTCGACCGCAATCTCGACCAGCCCTTCCGCTCGCTCGCTCGCGGCCGTCTCGAAGCAGACCTCGCCGCCATCCAGGCGCAGCAGCGGCCCGTCCCCGCCGCTTGCGAGAGCCGATCCGTTCCCGCCGCTCACCGGCACGCCCAGCACCTCACCCCACCGCGCCGCCACCGCCGGTGGGTCGGCGACCGCAACCGTGATCCCCGCCAGGTGTCCCGGCGCCCCTGAGCCCGTCCGCCCGGTCCAACCCGGCCCGCCCCAGCGCCAGCTGCCATATGGCTTTGAGCGGTCGAGCGAGACGATCGCCCCGCGCATGTCCGCCGGGTGCAGGTGCGTGCCCGAGATGTCGGGCAGGTCGATCTGCCAGACCACGCGCACGCCCAGGCCAAGCGCGCGCGAGCGCGCGCCCTCCAGATCCTCGAGGTCGAAGATCACCATGTAGCCGCCGTCGCCGCCGTGGCGCGCGAGGTGGCGGCCGGCCGCCGTGTCCGGCGCTATCGGAGAGACCACCTCCAGGAAGCAGTCGCCCAGCGCGAACACCACGTTGGCGAGCCCGAACTCGCCGACCCCGGGGTCGCGAAACGGCTCGTCGAGGTCAAGCGCGGCTCTCAACGCCGACGCCACAGGCTCCAGCTCGTCCGCGACAAGCACCGCCTGACGCAGCCTCACCCTCGATCCACCCGCACCCATGCAGGCCAAGGCTACTCCTCGAGCGCGGGGCCGGTTTACGACGGCCTGCCGCACATGAGCTCCTCACGACTGGCCGGCGAGGACGGCGCGGCACTCGGCGGCCTCGTGTGCGATGCCTGCCGCGCCGAGACGCTCCGCGACCTCATGGGCCTGATCGAGCATGGATCGCGCGCGGTCGACGTCTTGGGGCCTGCCGCGGGCGATGAGCACGCGGGCCCAGTCGGCGCGGGTGCGCGCTAGCAGCAGCGGCGCGCCGACGCGCTCCTCGATTTCGGCGGCGGCGGCGAAGTGGCCCTCGGCCTCCTCGTAGCGCTCCATGGTCGTGGCGAGCGTGCCGAGCGCCCAGGAGAACGAGCCGAACACGGTGGCGGCGTTGCCGGCGAGCTGACCGGAAAAGGGGGTGAGCAGCTCATACAGCTCGCCCGCCCGGTCGACCATGTGCAGGCCAGAGCACACCATCGTCCACAGGGTCAGCGCCGCGGACCATCCCTGCTCCCACGGGATGCCGCGCAGATCCTCGGCGAGCAGCAGCTCGCGCGCCTCATCCTCGCGGCCGCTCTTCAGGAGCGCGAGCGCAGCGCCCGGGCGGTGCCCATTTAGGCTGTCAGCTCGCCGGGTGAGCTCCACAGCTTGCTCCACAACCTCGTCGAGGCGACCCTGGAGAAGGCGCACAGCGTACACCTGGACGCCGAGCGTTCTCTGCGCGTCGGGCTCGCCGGCCCCCGTGCCGATCTCAGCCGCCTCGATCGCCAGCCGCTCGGACTCACCGATGTCGCCCCGCACGAGGCTCCAGGTCGCTTCTGACACCCGCCAGGCCCAGTCGGAGCTTGGCAGGGGAAAGGCGGCAAGCATTGCGCGCCCCGCCGCCAGCGCGGATTCGATCCCCGCTCGATCCCCGGCCTCCATGCTGGAGGTAAAGCCCGCGCCGCCCCCCAAGAAGCTGAGCCGCGGGTCATCCAGGTGCTGGGTGACGTCTGACAGCTCATCGATCAGCCGCTGGCGCTGTGCAAGCGTGTCCGACGCGGTGATCGCCCAGATGGCATCGGAGAGCGTCCGGGCCAGCGCGGCCTCGTCGCCGGCGGCTCGGGCGATCTCGATCGCCTCGGCGGCCAGCTCCCGGCAGCGCGCGGGATCCCCGCCGTAGTGCAGCTCTGAGGCCAGCAGCGCAAGAACCTGTGCTCGCCGTGGGTCGTCATCGGGAAGCGCCCGCGCGGCGGCCTCCAGCGTCCGCACCCGCTCCGTGTCCACCGCGCCGAAGCGGCTGGTGAATCCCCGCGTGTTGGCCAGCACGGCGCGGGCGAGCCGGTCGACGTCGTCCAGCTCCGCGGCGAGCCCGGCCGCGTCCAGGAGCGTCCGTCGCGAGGATCGATTCCCGGTTTGGCGCTGTGCCTCTCCCAGGCCGATCATGAGCTCGCAGCGCTCGCGGCGATCGCCGCCGGGCGTTTGGTCGTAGAGCTCCAGCGCCTGGCGATACCAGCGCACCGCCTCATCGGGAGCGAGCGCCTCGAGCGCGCGCTCGGCGGCCTGCCGGGCGTAGCGCAGCGCCTTGACGGGATTGGCGCTGACGGTCGCGGCCGCCCAGTGGGTCGCCAGCTCACCCAAGCGCTCGCCAGGCTCATCCCCGCACTGCTCCTCCAGGACTTCGGCCACACGCTGGTGCAGACGTGCGCGTCGGGTGCGCCCGAGATCCTCATACAGGGTGTGCTGGACCAGCGCGTGGGTGAACGTGAACCGCCCGGCGCGCTCTGAGCTCTCCTGCAACAGGGACGCGCCCACGGCCTCATCGAGCAGATCGAGCAGACGCGCCTCAGGGAGATCGGCCACCGCGACGAGCAGGTCGAGATCGAAGTCGCGGCCGATGACCGCCGCCGCGCTGAGCGCCGTACGTGCGTCCGCGCCCAGGCGCTCCACCCGCCGCCCGATCACCTCCCGCACGCTCTGGGGCAGACCCAGATCGCTGGCCTCGCCCACCAGCCGCCACCGCCCGCCGTCCTCATGCACGATCGCGCCTGACTCCGTCAGATGACGCAGCAGCTCACCGGCGAAGAACGGGTTGCCGGCGGTCTCGCGCGTGATCTCTCGCGCCAGCTCACGACCCTCCTCCTCCATGTCCTGCCCGGCGACGGCCTCCATCAGCGCCAGCACATCCTCGGCCTCCAGGCCGGTCAGCTTCAGGCGCTGCACTCCCTGCTCGCGGTGCAGGTCGGCGAGCAGCGCCGTCAGCGGATGCTCGCGCGCGAGATCGGAGTCGCGGTATGTCCCGACGATCAGCATCCGCATCGAAGAACCGGTGCTCACCACATGGCGCAGCAGCGAGAGCGTCGGTCCGTCGGCCCAATGCAGGTCATCCAGGACCAGCACGATCGGCTCCTGCGCTGCCGCGCCCTCCAGCAGGCCCGCCGCCGCGGCGTACAGCAGGTAGCGCTCGGTCTCCGGGTCGCTCTGGCGAGGAGCGGGCAGCTCAGACAGACGATCCCCGAGGCCGGGCACCAGGCGCGCCAGGTCGCCGCCGAAACGCTCGACATGAGCGTCAACGACCGGCTGCGGCGCCTCCTTGACGAGATATCCGAGCGCCTGAGCCCACGGCTGGTAGGGCACGCCGAGATCCTCATCGCAACGCCCGTACAGCACGGTCGCGCCCTTCCCGTGCGTGTCCAGCGCCAGGTGCGTGGCCAGCCGCGTCTTGCCGACACCCGCCTCCCCGCCGATCAAAGCCAGCCGCAGCGACCCCTCTCGCGCCTGCCCCCACAGCTCTTCCAGCCGCTCGCGCTCGGCCACCCGCCCGACATAACCGGTCGGCGGCAGCTCACGCAGCCGCTCCGGCAGCGCGATCCTTTCCCCCGCGGCCGGCGCCCAGGCAAGCTCGAACGCCGGCACGGGCTCGGAGATGCCCTTCAGCTCGAGCGCTCCCAGAGAGCGGAAGCGATGGCCGTCGCGAGAGCCCGCGAGCTGGCGCACCAAGGCGTTCACCACGATCTGCCCGCCCGCCGCGTGAGCGCACAACCGTGCGGACTCAACGACCGGCTCGCCGAAGTAGTCGCTGTCCTGCACCGTGGCCTCACCGAGGCTCAGACCGATCCGCACGCCGAGCTGCTCCTCTGCGCGGCGGTTGCGCGCCTCGATGGCCTGCTGCATCTGGGCCGCGCACGACAACGCCTGGGAGGCGCTCGAGAAGACCACCATCAGCCCATCGCCGAGGTTCTTCACCTCTCGGCCACCCGCCCGCTCCAACGCGCCGCGCAGCAGACCGAAGTGCTCTGTCCTCAGCTCCTCAGCAGCCTCGGGACCAACGCGATCGGCCATCGCCGTCGACCCGACCAGATCGGTCATCAGGACCGACACCGTCTCCGTAGCGCTCACCGGTCGATCATCCCCCTCGGAAAGCTAGCGCAAGCGCCCGAATAGCAGACGCTTGGCGACTTCAGGGGCGCTCCAGCAGTGTCGATAACCGTGCTGGGCGGATGCATCGCCCAGCAGATGCGACTCCCTCCAAACAGCCACACGATGCGCGATCTCCCGACGTCCGATCTCCCGACGTCCGATCCCCCGAC
>CAWCYP010000047.1:0-8621 GCA_963799735.1 uncultured Solirubrobacterales bacterium
TCAATCTTGGCGATCACCGGGTGCGTGATCGACGCGTTCGTTACCGTTCCGCTGATCTGGCCGCCTGGCTGCAGCGCCACGTTGACGGTTTCGGTCTTGTTTACCTTTACTTTTGTCGAGACGGTTTTGCCGATGTAGTTTGACTTCGGCTGACAGCGGAGCTTCTCGCCCTGTTCTTCTTCGCACGTTTCCGCCGGGTAGAAGGAGATTTCGTAGGAGCCGGCGGACAGGCTTGAGATGGTGTATTCACCGTTGCCGTTGGTTTCGGTGCAGCGATACGATTCAGGCCCCGAAGCGCATGCTTCGACGCCGCCCGCGCCCTCGCCGTTGGACGCGTTGGTGACCTGACCCTTGACGGTGCCAACGCCTGTTTCTTCCAATTCGGCGTTGATCGCCGGAGTCGTGGTGTTGCCGGTCACTTCGACAGTGCCGGCCGAGGACCAGCTCGTCTGGTCTTTGTACCACTGAGCCGTGTACCCGGTGGCGGTGAAGTGGACCTTGTAGGAGCTGTCCGCCAGACCCAGGATTTCATATTCGCCGTTGGCTATCGTTTTTGCGCATTTGACCTGTATTTCGGATGCCGATTCGTACGCGCAGGCTTCGGCGTTTTCGATCGGTTTGGTCGTTTCCGCGCTCGTCACGGTGCCCTTGATTCCTCCGGTTGCCGCTGCTGCGACGGCCGGCAGCAGCATCGCGCAGAGGCCGAGCACGCCAGCGATGGCGACGGCGCAGGCGAGCGCGCTCACGCGGGCTCCCTTTTGCCGTCCAGCCCCGGACCCCGCGGCGTCCGCACCAGTCTGGTCGGTAGCGTCGCGGCGCGACGAGGACAGAAGCCTTCTCATTGCAATCCCCCCTGTGGGTAGACGGAGTCTCGCGGAGCGTGGCGCTCTTCGATGCGAGCGTCACAGCGCGGGGACCCTACCAGACTCTCCGGCCGTTGAGCTCCAGCCCAGGCTCCTGGTTCGAAAAGCTGGATCGATACAGGACGATCGGCGCAGGTTCACGGCGCGAGCAGAACCGACGGGTCGGCATATACAGCCAGCTCGCGCAGACCCTCCACGCTCGCCTCGGCGCCGTCACCGAGCGCGCGAGCAAGCGCGGCGCGGTGGCCGTCGAAGCGCTCGTGGGCGTACGGGACGGCCAGGCCGCGGGAGATCATGAACGCCCAGTCGCTCGCCTGCAACGCCAGCAGCTCGCGCACGGCCGCCGGCCCGGCGCGCCCAGCGATGGCGGCGGCAAGGGTCTGCAGCTCGGCCGCACGGGTCGCAAACGCGAGCTCGGCGACCGCCGGCCCCGACCACGTCGACAGATCGCCGTTCTCTCCCCAGCTGCTCACTCCCCAGTCCGCATCATCCCCGACCAGCGCCGGCTCAAAGCGCTCGGGAGCGTCGCCGCCCAGGCGCACGAGCTCCAGCTCCTGCCTCACGCACTCCTCGATCACCGCCTCCAGCCAGGCGACGCCCTCATACCACCAGTGTCCGAGCAGCTCGGTGTCCAGCGCGCACACCGCCAGCCCACCCCCGGGCATACCGTCCCCGTCGCGGCGTATTCGCGTGCGCGTACGTGTAACAAAGTCTGCCGCGTGCTCGCGCGCGCGTATCAGCGCCAGCTCGTGGTCGTACGGCCCGCCGTCGTTGCGCCACGGGTTGTGGTGGTGGATCGTATGCCGGTGATAGTCGCGGTAGACGCCGTCCGCGGGATAACCGGCGTCGCTCCACACGAGCGAGATCGTCGCGCGATCGATTCCGAACAGCACCACGCCGGACTCGCTACGCAGCGGCCGCAGGTGCTCACGCGCGCCGAGGCCGTAGCGACGGGTCATCTCCACGCACGTGCCGCGCACGCCGGCCGCCGCGAGGATCGGCTCCAGATACGGCGCATACGCGCACTCCGGCAGCCAGAACCCGCCGCGCCAGTCGCCGCAGCGATCGACGTGCGCGACGATCCCGGTCTGGACCTGCAGTCGCGCGCAGGCGTCGGTCGCGAGCAGCGGCAGCACGGCGTGCGTCGCCGAAGACGTCCACGTCGCGTGCCGTGCGAACGCCCCCAGGAGATCCCCGTCACGCGCCGCCAGGCGCTCGTGGGCCTGCTCGTAGTCGGACCGCCACGCCCGCTCCAGCTCCGCGGCCAGGCCGGGATGGCCGCCCGCGCGCAGCCCGGAGGCGTCCTCGGCGTGGGTGAACCGGCGCGTGTCGTCGATGAAGCTCTCGAAGCGCTCGGCGAGCCCGGGCGCGCCCAGCTGGTCGGCGAGCACCGGGGTCACCGACAGCGTGATCGGAGGGTCGCGCGAGTCGAGCAGATCGAGCAGCGGCAGGTAGCAGCCGGCCATCGCCTCCCACAGCCACTCCTCGCCGAACGGCCACGTCCCGAAGCCCTCCACGTAGGGCATGTGCGTGTGCAGCACGATCGCCAGCGCGCCGCCATCACGCGAACGCGTCACGGACGGCAGACCGCGACGAAGTCCAGTGCCCCGTCGATGTCCGCCTCACCGGCGAGACGCAACATGAAGTCCGAGGCGGCGATCGCGGGGGTGAAACGGTCGTAGAACGGCTTGGTCAACCGCAAGCGGGGATGCACCGAGTCCCAGCCCGCGCGCAACGCGAGCTCGTGCACCCGCAGCTTGCGTGCGTGGAATAGGCCGTAGAGGGCGACCGAGCCGAAGTGCTCCCGGCACAGCCGCTCGAACTCCTGGGCTCGGTACTCGTGCACGTGCCAGGGATTGTCCGAGCGCTCCGCCCCCTTCGGCGCGAGCGTGAGCACGTTCGGCGTGGACACATACACGGTCCCTCTCTCCCCCACCAACGAGCGCAAGTGCTCCAGCACAGCCCCGGGATCCTGCAGGTGCTCGATCGTCTGCAGGAACACGACCGCGTCGGCCCGCTCGGCAAAGCTCTCCACCACGTCGCGCTCAAAGCGCAGGTTTCCGCGGCGGTAGCGCAGCCGCGCGTGCTCGTGCGCCTCGGGGTTGGCGTCCACGCCCACGACCTCGGCGGCGAGGTCCGCGAGCACGTCCGAGCCGTAGCCCTCACCGCAGGCCATGTCGATCACGCGCTCCCCGGCAACCCGCGCGGCGATCCATTCATACACCGCCTGGTGGCGGCGAAACCAGTAGTTCTCCTCGGGCACGTCCGGCAGCGTGCGCTCACCCGTCAGCGCCAGCGGCGGCACCCCCGGAGGCTGGTCACCCTGCTCGTAGACAGGCTCGGGGTCCGTGTCGACGGCCACGGCGCGCGAGTATACGGGCGCGAGAGCGCTCGCCCCGACCCGGCCTCCGGCGCGCTCGCTAGTGTCCCAGCGGTGCTCGCACGCCGCTTTCTCCGGCTGACCGCGCCAGCGCTCGGCTCCGCCGCCACGATCCTCGTCGCGCTGGCCGGCGCCGGCTGTGGCAAGAGCGCCTCCGAACAGCAGAGCACCGCTGCCGGGGGCATCGAAACGGTCGTCATCCACACCGGCGCCGCGGGCACGGCCGCCACCGCGACACGCAACACCACGCGCCTGGGCGGTGCCGATGCCGTGGCCGACGCCGCCGCGGTGGCCCGCGCCGCGTACCCCGGCCTGACGGCGAGCACGCGCCCGCAGGCGGTCGTGATCGCCGACGCGCACGACTGGCCTGCCGCGCTCGCGTCCAGCGCGCTGGCGAGCGCTCCCCTGGGCGCCCCGCTGCTGTACTCCGAAGGCTCGAGCCTGCCGCAGGCAAGCGCGCAGGCGCTGCACGCGCTGGCGCCCACCGGCTCGAGCACGCTCGGGGGCGTGCAGCTGCTCCTGCTCGGATCTTCCGCGCAAGCTCCCTCCGGCTACCGCGCGCGAGCGAGCGCCGCGGACGAACCCTACTCGCTGGCCGTATCGGTGGCGAAGCTCCTGGCCATCGCGCGCGGTATGAGTCCGCGTCAGGTGATCGTCGTCGACATCGACGGCCCGCCCGCGTTGGCGATGCCCGCCGCCGGTCTGGCGGCGCAGAGCGGCGCGCCGATCCTGTTCGTCACCTCCGCCGAAGTGCCCGCGGCCACCGCCGGCGAGCTCGAAAGCCTGGGCAGACCCACGATCTACACGGTCGGATCGACCGCGATCGGCGAAAGCGTGCTCAGCGAGCTCGCGCGGTATGGAACGGTCAAGCGCGCCGAGGCGAGCCCGGGCGAAGACGCGACCCCCGCCGGCAACGCGATCGCGGTCTCGCGCTTCGCCGACGGCTCGTTCGGCTGGGGTGTGCGCGAAGCCGGTCACGGCCTCGCGTTCGCCAACGCGACGCGCCCGTTCGACGCGCCCGCCGCCGCGATCCTGTCGGCCACCGGCGACTACGCGCCGCTGCTGCTGCTCGAAGATGCGACGGGTGTACCATCGCCACTGAGCCACTACTTGAGCGACATCCAGCCCGCCGCGCCCCACTCACAGCCGGTCAGGGGCGTCTACAATCACGGCTGGCTGATCGGCGACGAACGCGCGATCTCGGCAACCACGCAAGCCGAACTCGACGCGATGCTGCAGATCGTGCCGCAGTCGACCCCCTCCGGGGAATCCTCCAGCCTGCCCGTCGAATGACCGCGTTCCCCTCCCCCCATCGTCGACCCCCCCACGAGCCCGAGCCGGTATGAGCCAGGCCGAGGACCCGGCCCTGCTGCGCAAGGAGCAGACGCACGAAGTCACCGTCGAGGACGTGCGCCGACTGATGGGGGCCTCCACTCCCCACTTCGCCCTGCAGCTGCGCAACCGCATCGCACGCCTGATCGCCGACCTTCCCCCCGAGCACCCGGCGCGCCTGGAAGGCGAGCGCGAGATCGCCCGTCTGCAGCGTCTGGGCCTGGAAGGCGAGACCCGTGGCGAGGCGGCGGACACGGGCGAGCGCCCGATGCCCTCACTCAACGCCCACGTCAGCGCCGGCTGACCACGCGGGCAGGCGCCGCGCCGGCCTGCGCCAGACCTCAACGCCGGCTGACCACGCGGGCGCGGGCGTCCAGGTGCCGGGCGCGCAGCAGTTTGAACAGGACCGCAAAGATCGCCATATCGATCGCGAGCAGCCCGACGTTCAACAGGCGCGGCACGGTCGTGAACGCGGCCAGGCCGAGTACCACTGCGGAGTGGAACACCACGACGGGCAGCAGCGCCAGGATCAGCGTGTGCGAGCGGTAGCCGGCGTGGTGCTCGCGCCAGGTGATCTCGATCGTACCCAGCACCACGGCGCCGAGCCCGGCGAACAGGACCGGCCCGCCGTTGGAGATGCCGCCGTGGCCCAGCCGCGCCAGCCCGACGACCGTGCCGACGGCGCCGATCAGGATCAGCATCTCCGACAGCGGCCACGGATGCCACAGCGCAGACGGGCGCTCGCCGACCGACAGTGGATCTCGAAAATCGTTGTTAACGCGCGTGCGGGCGCGCGCGCGTTGGGCGCCCGCGTTCACGACCGTCGTCTGATTGGTGGTCTCCCCGCGATCGCCCTCGCGCGCCGCGTCCACGACCGCCGCGCCTGGCACACCGGGCGCGGGGCGGCGCTTGCGCGAACGCCCGCGACCGCGCCCGTGACCACGACTCTTGCCGCGATTTGCCATCGCGCTAGGCGCCAGGCCGGTGATCGATGCGCCGCGGCATGGACGCCGATCCTAGCGCCACACCATCGCCTCGCATGCCCGCCCCCGAGAGTCCCATCACCAGCGGCCCCTATGCTGAACCGGTGGCCATAACTCCCACACCCGCCCCCGAGCGCGCCGGCGCCGGCATCCCGGGCAGCGACCTGTCCGGACCCTACGACGTCGGCGAGTACGCTCGCGCGTTGCGCGCCAGGCTGCGCGCGTTCGCGCACGTGCAGCTCATGGGCGAGCTGGTCAACTTGCGACCGTCCCGCGCGCGGGTGTACTTCGAGCTGCGCGACGCCACCGGCGCGATTCCCTGCGCGGTGTGGCTGACCGACTGGGAATCGATCCTCGCCCGCGCCGGGGTGGGCGGAGCTCCGATCGAGGGCATGCAGGTCGTGGTTGCCGGCGGCTGTGACTTCTACCCCGGCAGCGCCACCTCCTCCCCGGGATTCTCGTTCTCCGTCTCGGACCTGCGCGTCGCTGGCGAGGGCGATCTGCTCGCTCGCATCGAGCGCCTGCGCAAGCAGCTCGACGCCGAGGGCCTGCTCGCGCCGCAGAAGCTGCTGCCCCGGCCGCTGCTGCCGCGCACGATCGGTGTCATCACCGGCGAGACGGGCAAGGCGCGAGACGACATCCTCGCGGGCCTTCACCGGCGCGGCTGGGCGGGCACGATCGTCTGGGGGTTCGCCCCCGTGCAGGACCGCCATGCCGCCCCGCTGATCTCGCGCGCGCTCACGGATTCTCGCCGCGGTGGGCAACGTGGACGTCGCGATCGTCGCGCGCGGCGGCGGCTCGCTGGCCGACCTGCTGTGCTTCTGCGACGAGTCGCTGTGCCGCACCGTCGCGCTGCTGGCCGTGCCCGTGATCGCCTCTGTCGGGCACCACACCGACCGGACGCTGCTCGACGACGTCGCGGCGTCAGCGCTCGACCCCGACCCACGCCGCCGAGGCCGCCGTGGGCCTGGACTGCGCCCACGCGCGCGCGGAGCTCATCGCAAGCGCGCGGCGCATGCGCGAACAGGGCCGCCGTGCGGTGCTCTCGCGCGCGCGAACGCTGACGACGCTCACACGCGCGCCGTCCGCTCACGTGGAGCGCCAGCGCGCGCGACTTCACCAGCGCCTGCGCGAGGTCCGGGCCTCCTGGCGCCGTCGCGGCAGAACGAGCGCGAGAGCACCACTCGGCGCGCGATCGTGCTGGAGCGCAAGGCCTCATCGACCGTGCGCGACTGCCGCACGCGCCGCCCCCAGGAGCTTGCGACGGCTGGCGCTCGCGCTCGCCGGACACGATCCGCAGCGCACGCTCGAACGCGGATACGCGCTCGTGTCCTTGCCCGGCGGCGAGCCGATCGTCACCGCGGCCGCCGCCAGGACCGCGGGCGACGTGAGGGTGCGCTTCGCCGACGACACCATCCCAGCGAGGATCCCCGAGCGATGAGCGACTCCCAACCCGCACCCGAGGTCCAGACCACGTCGGCAGATTCAATGCAGCCCCAGACCTACGAGACCGCGGCGGCACGGGTCGAGGAGATCATCAGGCGCCTGGACTCCGGCGAGGCGAGCCTCAACGAGACGCTCGAGCTGATCGGCCAGGGCAAGGGGCTGATCGAGCTGTGCGCACGCGAGCTGGAGGCTGTGTCGGGCGCCTTGGAGGAGCTGCGGCTGGACGAGCTCGTCGCGCGGCTGGAGGAGAACGGGAGGCCGGACGCCGGGGTAAGCACGTGAGCACGTGGGATCTGCTCGCCGGGCTGCCGCTCACCGTCGAGGGATATGAGCTCGAAGGCCACGAGACCGCTTTCGGCGAGTTCGTGCGCAAGACCACCGTCATCCGGCTGCGCGGCTCAGGCGAGGAGGGCACCGGCGAGGACGTCACCTACGCCGCCGAGGACCAGGAGGCGCTGCAGCGCGCCGGCGCGGCGCGATGGCCGCTCGCTGGCACATGGACGCTTCAGTCGTTTGCCGAGCACCTGCGCTCGCTCGACCTCTTCCCGCAGCCGACCGAGCGGCCGGAGTTTCGCCTCTACCGCGACTGGGCGCTCGACTCCGCCGCGCTCGACCTCGCGCTGCGCCAGGCCGGAACGACGTTGCACGCGACATTGGGACGCGACTGTGAGCCGCTTGCGCTTCGTCGCCTCGCTGCGTCTGGGCGAGCCGCCGTCGCTGCAGCCGCTGCTGGCGCGCCTTCAGATCGCGCCGGGACTGCGCTTCAAGCTCGACCCCACGCCATCCTGGGATGATGAGCTGATCGCACGGCTCGTCTCGCTGGGCGCAGTCGACTCGGTCGACCTCAAGGGGCAGTATGAGGGCACGATCGTCGACAACCCGGCCGATCCAGAGCTATACCTGCGCGTCGTGGAGGCTTTTCCGGACGCCTGGATTGAGGACCCGAAGCTGACGCCGCAGACCGAAGAGATCCTGCGTCCCCATCGCGCGCGCGTCACCTGGGACGCGCCGATCCACTCCGTCGCGGACATCGAGGCGCTGCCGTGGCCGCCGCGCACGATAAACATCAAGCCCTCGCGACTCGGCGGCCTGCAATCGCTGCTGGACACCTACGACTACTGCGCGGCGAACGACATCGGCTGCTACGGCGGCGGGCAGTCGGAGCTGAGCGTCGGCCGCGGTCAGATCCAGTACCTCGCCTCCCTGTTCCACGCCGACGCCCCCAACGACGTCGCGCCGGCCGGCTTCAACCTGCCCGAGCCCCCTCCCGACCTGCCCTCGAGCCCCCTGGACCCGGCGCCATCCGAGCTGGGCTTTCGCTGGGACTGACGCAACTTCCGTCTCGCGGATCGGTTTGCGGAGGAATACCGGTACAGTCGGTAGCCGCTTCCCAGGCGCGAACAGGAGTTGTCTTGACGAACGCAGGCGCCCCCAAGCGATCGAAGGCCTTCACCGCGGTAGCCATTTCGCTGCTGTGCATACTGGCGCAGGCGCCAGCGATGGCGGAGGCCACATCGGGTGGCACGGCGCCCGCCGGCGCCACGAGCAAGCCGGCGCCCGCCGCCAGTGCACACGTAAAAACGGTGCGGATCACGGGCGTGCATTGCATACCGGTCA
>CAWCYP010000048.1:0-9078 GCA_963799735.1 uncultured Solirubrobacterales bacterium
AAGTCTGTGCGTACAAGACCAAAGGGTCAGGGGAATCCTTCAGTGGATGCGCTTATACGAACTCCAGCGGCCAGTACACGGTCTCAGGCCTTGAAAGCGGGTCATACAAGCTCGAATTCGACGGTCGCATTTGCACGATCGTCAAAAAAGGGGAAGAAGAATGCCCTGAGGTATACGTCACCCAGTACTACCACTCCCAGCCAAGTCGCAAGAAGGGCGAAGCCGTCCCGGTCACGGCCGGCTCGAACACGGGCGCCATCAACGAAAGCCTGCGTGAAGCGTTCCCCACGACGCCGGTCAGCACCACCGCGCCGGCGCTCACGGGCACGCCGGTCGTCGGCCAGACGCTGAGCTGCTCGCAGGGCTCTTGGTCGCACGAACCGACCTACCTTACCTACCAGTGGACGCGCAACGGCACGGTGATCGCGGGGCAGACGGGGATCACCTACACGTTGCAGACTGCCGATTTGGGCCACTCGATCACGTGCTCGGTCACGGCGGGCAATGGCGCTGGGGCCACAACCGCAAACAGCAACACCGTCGCGATCCCGGTGCCGCTGGCCCTGTTCGCCGGCGTCAAAGTCAAGGGCTCCGTGGCGTCGGTCACGCTGCGCTGTCCCGGCCCGGGGGCGTGCTCGGGCGTGATGAAAATCGTCGTCCGCGTAGTCACCAAGCGCGGCGGGCGCAAGAAGACGAGCAACGTCACGATCGGCGTCGCCAGCTTCTCGATGGCCGCCGGCAAGAGCGTGACGCTGCGCGTGCATCTGACCGGTCAGGGACGCAAGCTCCTGGCCACGGCTGGCCGTGGCGGGCTCAAGGTGCAGATCACCGGCAGCGGCGTCCAGGCGCATGCGGCGGTGCTGCGCCCGGCGTCCAAGCGCCGCTGAGCTCCGGTGCTCCGGGGCGGCCGGGTCGAGAGCCCGGTGGACCCGGCTCGCCCGGCGGCCTCTGGCGCCCTGACTCCCTGGCGCTTGGCCCCCCGGCGTCTACTCCCAGCGCATCGAGCGGGGGGCGTCGCGCATGCGGATGACCCGCGCGGGAGAGCCGGCGACGACCGCGTTCTCCGGCACGTCCTGCGTCACCACTGCGCTCGTGCCGACGATGGAGTTGTTCCCGACGCTCACGCCGCGCAGGATGCTGGCGCCGTAGCCGATCCAGACGTTGTGTCCCACACGCACGTCGCGCTTGTAGATGCCCTGCAGGCGGATTGGGCGCTCGACCTCGACGACGCCGTGGTCGAAGTCGATAAGCATCACGCGATCGGCGACTATGCACTCGCGCCCGATGCAGACGCGCTGAAAGGCAGAGATCGTGCACTCCTGACCCATCACGGTCTTCGCGCCGATCGACACCTCGCCCTCGTGGACGCGGATCTTGGTGCCGTGCCCGAGCCACGCCCAGCGGCCGATGCGCAGGGTTGCGCGTGGGCCGATCTCGAGCTGCACGCCGGGACAGATGAAGCAGATGCCGTCGGTCTGCAGGCGTTTGCCGTGGCGCAGCTTCAGCCACACCAAGCGCGCGAGCAGGTGCAGGTAGGAGCGGCTGAGCATGTGGTTGGCGCGCATGAACCGAAACAGCGCGAGCGGACCGCCCCGTAGTGGCTCGGGAGCCCGGCGCACCGTCTCGGCGATCTCCTCGGCGGCCGTCGGTGTCGGGGGGCTGGCGATCATTGGCTCCACGCCGTCGAATCGTATTGCCCTGCGATGATTGCGCTCGCGATGCCGGACACGACGAACCTCGCCCAACGTTTGCTCGACGGCGACCGCCGCGCGTTGGCGCGCGCGATCACGCTCGTCGAGGACGACCGCCCCGAGGGCTGGGAGCTGGTGAGGGAGGTCTATCCGCACACGGGCAAAGCGGCGGTGGTCGGCTTCACCGGGCCGCCGGGCGTGGGCAAGTCGACGCTGATCGGCGCGCTGACGAAGGCGCGGCGCGAGGCCGGACGCACCGTGGGGGTGCTCTCGATCGATCCCTCCTCGCCTTTCACTCAAGGGGCGCTGCTCGGCGACCGGATCCGCTTGAGCGAGCACTTCCTCGACAAGGGAGTTTTCATCCGCTCGATGGCCAACCGCGGCGCGCTCGGCGGACTCTCGGAGGCCGCGCTACAGGCGGCGCTGCTGCTCGACGCCGCCGGTCGTGAGGACGTGTTTGTGGAGACGGTGGGCGTGGGTCAGGCGGAGATCGACATCATTGACCACGCCGACACGATCGTACTGGTGCTGATGCCTGGCTCGGGCGACTCGATCCAGGCGCTGAAGGCGGGGGTGATGGAGATCCCCGACGTGATCGTCATCAACAAGGCCGACCATCCGTTGACGGACACGATGGTGCGGGAGATCAGAGGCGTGCTGTCGCTCGCCAACCTCGACCGCACAACGGAGGAGGCGGCGAAGCGCTGGCGGGTGCCGATCGTCAAGACCGAGGCGAGCCGGGGCGAGGGCGTCGAGGAGCTCGTGCAGAGCCTGGAGGAGCACCGTGCCCACATCCTCGCCGCAGGTCAGCTGCAGGAGCGCCGCCGGCGCAACCTGCGCAACGAGGTGCTGGCGATCGCCACCGCCCGCATGCGCCGGCGCCTGGAGGAGGATCTGGGAGAGGACGTCCGAGTTCAAGCGCCTGCTGGAGGAGGTCGTCCAGCGGCGGCTGGACCCCGCGAGCGCCGCCACGGCGCTGCTGGAGCGGGCGGAGGAGACCTGATTCCTACGCTCCCAGCCCGCGGGCGATCACCATCTGCTGGACCTCGTCGGTGCCCTCGCCGATCGTGAGGATCTTGGCGTCGCGGTAGAAGCGGCAGACGGGGTACTCCTCGATGTAGCCGTAGCCGCCGTGGATCTGGACGGCCTCCTCGGCGCAGCGCACGGCCAGGCGGCCGGTCTTGAGCTTGGCCTGGGCGGCGGTGAGCGTGAAGTTGCGTCCGTGGTCCTTCTCGCGCGCGGCCTTGTAGACGAGCAGCCGGCCGGCCTCGATCTCGGTGGACATGTCGGCGAGCTTGGATTGGATTGCCTGGAACTTGGAGATCGACTTGCCGAATGCCTTGCGCTCCTTCGCGTAGGCGAGCGCCTGGTCGAGGGCCCCCTGCGCGAGTCCCACGCCCATCGCCGCGACGCCGATGCGGCCGATGTCGAGGATGTGCAGGAACTGCTTGAACCCCTGCCCGCGCGGGCCGAGCAGGTTCTCCTCGGGCACGCGGCAATCGCTGAACGTCAACGGGCGCGTGTCCGACGCGTTCCAGCCCATCTTCCGATAGGGCTCGCCCTGCTCGTATCCCTCGGTGCCGTTGGGGACGATGATGTTCGAGATCTCCTCCTCGGCGGTGCGTGCGGTGATGCAGACCATTCCGGAGATGTCGGTGCCGGCGTTGGTGATGAACTGCTTTGAGCCGTTGATCGTCCACTCGTCGTCTGCCAGATCCGCGCGCGTGCGCACGTTGCCCGCGTCCGAGCCGGCCTCGGGCTCGGTGAGGCCGAACGCGCCGAGCCGTTCGCCCGAGCACAGTCGCGGCAGCCACTCCTGCTTCTGCTGCTCCGAGCCGAACAGGTAGATCGGCTGTGTTCCCAGCGAGGTGTGCGCGCACAGCGTGATCGCGACCGAGCTGTCCACGCGCGTGAGCTCCTCGACCGCCAATGCGTACGCGAGCGTGTCTCCGCCGCCCCCGCCGTACTCCTCGGGGAACGGAATCCCCATCAGGTTCAGCTTCCCCAGCTGCTCCACGATCGCGTAGGGAAACGCCTTCGTCCTGTCGAGCTCCTCGGCAACCGGCGCCACCTCACCCTCGGCAAAATCCCTGACGGTGCGCCTGATCAGCTCGTGGTCTGGGGACAGGTCGAAGTCCATTACCGCTACGCGCAGTAAGAGCGGGCCAGCTCCACCAGCAACCGCACGCCATATCCCGACGCGCCCTTGCCGACGTAGGCCCGCCCCAGATCCCAGGCCGAGCCGGCGATGTCCAGGTGCGCCCAGGGCGTGTCGCCGACGAAGCTCGACAGAAACGCCGCGCCCACGATCGTGCCCGCCTTGCGCGCTTCCGGGGCGTTGTCGAGATCGCCGTAGGTGCCCTTGACCAGCTCGTCGTACTCCTCGTGCAGCGGCAGTCGCCACGCGATCTCGCCCGCCCGCCCCCCGGCGGCCACGATCCGTCCGGCGAGGTCGTCGTCGTTGCTCATCAGCCCGGAGTAGGTCGAGCCGAGCGCGACGATCACCGCGCCGGTGAGCGTCGCCAGGTCCACGATCCGCTCGGCTCCCAGCTCCACCGCGTGGCACAGGCAGTCGGCCAGCACGAGCCGTCCCTCGGCGTCGGTGTTGTTGACCTCGATCGTCTTGCCGTTCGCCGCCATGACAATGTCGCCGGGCTTGACCGAGCGTCCGCTGGGCAGGTTCTCGGTCGCTCCGACCACCGCCACCAGACGCACCCCCAGTCCCAGCCTGGCGATCGCCGCGACCGCCTCGATCACGGCGGCGCCGCCGGACATGTCGAACTTCATCTCCGCCATTTTCGGTCCGGGCTTCAGCGAGATGCCGCCGCTGTCGAACGTCACCGCCTTGCCGACGAACCCGAGCACCGGACCCTCCGCCTCCGGGCCGTCATAACGAAGCGTGATCAGCGCGGGCTCCTGCTCGGAACCCTGGGCGACCGCCGCGAACGCGCCCATCCCGCGCGCGGCGATCCCCGCGCGCCCCTCGATCTCGACCGACAGCGCCCCGATCTCCGAGGCCAGGGCGACCGCGTACTCGGCCAGCGCCGTCGGCGTGAGGTCGTTCGCCGGGCGGTTCTGCAGCTCGCGCGCGCTGTTCGCCGCTTCGGCCACCAGCGCCGCCCGGGCGACGCGCGCGGCCAGCTCATCCTCGCCGCTCGTCCCGCCGGCCCCGCCGCCGCCGCCCGCCCCGTCCGGGGCCGAGACGATCAGGCGCTCCAGGTGCTTGACCGGGTTCTCGCCACCGGTCTGCGCACCCGCGTCCCCCGATGCAGCCGACTTGTACAGCTCGAACCGGTAGTCCGCCAGGATCGTCCCCTCCGCGAGCGCCGCCTCGATCTCGACCCCGACGTCCGCCGGCGCCTGCGCGCACAGTGCCCGCGTACCGATCTCCAGCGCCCGCGCGTGCACGGCCGCGGCGATGACCCGCGCGCGCTCGGCTGTGAGCTCCCCGCGCGCGCCCAGCCCCACGACCAGCCAGCGCTTGCCCTGCGCGTGCGTCAGGCCGAGCGCCTTCAGCGAGCGCCGTGCCTCGCCCGAGCTCAGCAGCTCGCCAACCTCTGCCGGCGTATCCCCTGGCGGGTCCTCGCCCTCGAACACGCCGACCACCACGGTGTCGGCATCCGTGTCTGCGCCCGGTTGTGTAGTAGCTGATACCTGCACGAAGTCGAGCACGATACCCGGTGCGTCTGTGAGGAGCATCCCGGTTGTCCCGGCTCTCGGATTATCCCTAGTGCACCGTCTCAGTTTTAGTTGTTGATTGTGTCGAGGGTGACGCGGCCGCGGCGGACCTTCTCGAGGATGTGGTCGGCGCTCGCGGTCCAGGTGAACGGCTGCGGCTCGGCGTTGGTGGCGTCGAGGTAGCCCTCGATCGCGGCGATGAGCTCGGGGACGTTGTGAAAGCACGCCGCGGCGGATCGCCTTGTCGGTGAGCTTGCCGAAGAACCGCTCGACGAGGTTCAGCCACGAGCTCGAGGTCGGCGTGAAGTGCAGGTGAAACCGTGGGTGCTTGGCCAGCCATGCATTCACGTCGGCGTGCTTGCGAGTGCGGTAGTTATCGAGGATCAGGTCGATCTGTAGGGGCTTAGGGACCTCCCGGTCGATGATCCGCAGGAACTTCAGGAACTCCTCGTGGCGGTGGCGGGGAAGGCACTCCCCGATCACACTGCCGGTCAGGACGTCCAGCGCTGCGAACAGCGTAGTCGTGCCGTTGCGTTTGTAGTCATGGGTCATCGTGCCCCCACGCCCAGGGCTTCATCGGCAGCGAGGGCTGCGTGCGATCCAGGGCTTCGGATCTGGCTCTTCTCGTCCATGCAGAGCACGATCGCCTTCTCCGGCGGGTTCAGGTAGAGCGCCACAACATCGACGAGCTTCTCCTCAAACAGCGGGTCGCGCGAGAGCTTGAACGTCTCCACACGATGGGGCTTCAGGCCCCTGCGCGGACCGAATCCGCTGAACCGTCGCCGGGCTCACGCCCGTCGCCTTCGCCATCGAGCGGCAGCTCCAGTGCGTCTCCCCCGGCGGCTTCTCGTGAAGCGTCGCGTGCACGATCTCCGCGACCTTCTCGATCAGGGATCGACGGCTTGCGCCCCCGGCCCGGGCGCACACCGCCCAACCCCGTGAGGCCCTCCATGGCAAACCGCTCCCGCCACGCGATCACCGTCGCAGGTGAAACACCCAGCTCCGCCGCGATCCTCGTGTTCGCCTTCCAGCCCTGGCCATCAAAAGCGCCCGCGCGCGCTGAACCTCACGATGCGCCGCCGTCTGAGAAACAGACAGCCGCCGGAGCACTTCACACTGCTCATCGCTGACCCGCAACGCCGGGCTGGGTGTTCGCATACGCCACCCTACCACAAACACCAGTTATTTGCAAGACACTACACTAGCTATCGGACATCGCTGCGCGACCTCCTGAGGATTTTCGCCTGGCCTCCACTAGCATTGCCATCGCAGTCAGTTCTTCCCCGACCTCCAGGAGCGTCCCGCAACCATGCCCAAGACCGTGATCCTCGGCGCCGCGCGCACTCCCATCGGCAAGATGGGCGGCGGCCTGTCATCGCTTGGACGCGACCACCCTCGGCGCCACCGCCATCGAAGCCGCGCTGGAGCGCGCCGACGTCGCTCCCGAGCAGGTGCAGCACGTCGTGATGGGCCAGGTGCTGCAGGCCGGCCAGGGCCGAGATCCCCTCGCGCCAGGCGCAGATCAAGGCCGGGATTCCCAAGGAGGTCTCCTCGGAGACGATCAACAAGGTCTGCGCCTCGGGCCTGCGCGCGACCGTGATCCTCGACCAGGCGATCCGCGCCGGGGACGTCCAGGTCGGCGTGGGTGGCGGCATGGAGTCGATGTCCCAGGCGCCCTACCTGCTTCCGGGCGCACGCTTTGGCTTTCGCATGGGCGACGTCACCGCCCTGGACTCGATGGTCCACGACGGCCTGACGAACCCGTTCTCCGGCAAGCAGATGTTCGTCGAGGCGACCGAGGTGGGGGATGAGTTGGAGATGACGCGCGCGGACCTCGACCGTTGGGCGCTGCGCTCGCACGAGCTGGCGCTGAGGGCCATCGACGAGGGCCGCATGTCCGAGGAGATCGTGTCCGTCACCGTCAACGGCCGCAAGCAGAGCACGGTTGTCGAGGTCGACGAGGGCCCGCGCAGGGACACGTCGCTCGAGAAGCTCGCCGCGCTGCCGGGTCTCGTCGGCAAGGAGGGCTCGCACACCGCCGGCAATTCCCCCGGCGTCAACGACGGCGCCGGCGCGCTGGTGCTCTCCTCCGAGGAGTGGGCGACCGCCAACGACAAGGAGGCGCTGGCCGAGATCGTCGCCCACGCGCAGAGCGCCGACGACTTCGCCTACCTCGCCAGGACTCCCGCCTCCGCGGCCAAGAAGGCGCTGGAGAAGGCGGGGCTGCAGCCCGGGGACATCGACGTGTGGGAGATCAACGAGGCGTTCGCCTCGGTCACGCTCAACTCGATCCGCACGCTCGGCATCGACGAGGATCGCGTCAACGTCAACGGCGGCGCCGTCGCGCTCGGCCATCCGATCGGCGCCTCCGGCGCGCGTCTACTCGGTGCGATCGTCTATGAGCTGCGTCGCCGTGGCGGCGGCCTGGGCTGCGCGGCGATCTGCTCCGGCGGTGGTCAGGGCGACGCGGTGATACTCAAGGTCTGACGTGGCCACGGCCGCCGGCGTCACAGCGCCGCGCGCCGCGGCGTTCTTCGACCTCGACCGCACCCTGATGGCGGGCTCCTCGGGGATCTTCTTCGCGCGCGCCGCCTATGAGGCGGGGATGATCACCCGCGGGCGCCTGCTGGAGGACCTCTGGCAGAACCTGCGCTTTCGCCTGCGCGGCTCGACCGACGACTGGGCCGACGAGGTGCGCCGGCGCGTGGGGCAGATGCTCGCCGGGGTCGCGGTGCGCGATCTGCAGCGCATGTCTCCGCGCGTGCTGGCCGGCGTGCTGCCGCGGCTGTATCCGCAGATGCTTGAGCGCGCCTACCGCCATCAGGATGCGGGACGGCCCGTCTACATCGTCACGGCCGCCTCCCAGGAGATGGCCGATCTGATGGCTCACGTGCTCGTCTTCGACGGTGGTGTGGGCTCTCGCCTGGAGGTGTGCGACGGCCGCTACACCGGTCGGGCCGCCGGGCCGTTCAACTACCGCGAGGGCAAGGTCCTCTCGCTGCGCGAGCTCGCCGACGAGAGAGGCGATCGACTTGGACGCGTCCTACGCCTACTCGGACTCCGAGTCGGACCTGCCGATGCTGCGCGCCGTCGGGAACCCGGTCGTCGTCAACCCCGACGCCGATCTGCGCGCCGTTGCGCTGGAGGAGGGCTGGGAGATCGTGCACCTCGATCGGCTCGGGCGTCGTCTGAAGATCTTCGCCGGGGTCGCCGGCGCCGCCGCGCTGGGCGGTCTGGGGCGTCTCGTCTCAGAGCACGTGGGAGCGCGCGTGCAGGCACGCGAATAACCTGCTTGCTTATGACCTCACCCACCACCTCCGCGCCGTCGTCCGAGACGCACCGCGGCAAGATCCGCGTCGTCGTCGCCAAGCCCGGCCTGGATGGACACGACCGCGGCGCGAAGATCATCGCCCGCGCGCTGCGCGATGCCGGCATGGAGGTGATCTATACGGGTCTGCACCAGACACCCGAGCAGATCGTCGAGACAGTGATCCAGGAGGACGCCGACGCCGTCGGCCTGTCGATTCTCTCCGGCGCGCACATGACGCTCGTGCCGCGCATCGTGGCGCTGCTGCGCGAGCAGGACGTGAACGACGTGGTGGTCACAGTCGGCGGCACGATTCCCGCCGAGGACATCCCCGAGCTGAAGGAGCTCGGGGTCGCCGAGGTGTTCACGCCCGGCGCCTCGACCCAGTCGATCGTCGACTTC
>CAWCYP010000049.1:0-113169 GCA_963799735.1 uncultured Solirubrobacterales bacterium
CCGCCCAGCGTGGCGGGGAGGCCGCGGGCAAGCGCTGAGCGGGAGCGTTGTCGATGCGTCCAGGGTTTTATGCAGCTCTTAAGGTCGTGCCCGGGGCGGTCGATGCAGGCGCTGACAATAGCCAGCGTCGAGGCGCCAAGGCAGTGCATCCAGATGGGTGTTTAGCAAAGCCGGCGGCCTCGCAAGCAGACCCTTACGGGTCTGCCCGTGGGGGGCGCATCGCCGTTGAGGCGGTGGAGTCGAGGGGCTGGCGCCAAATACGGATCCTAGGAGGATTCAATGTTAATGCACTACGCCAGCGCACCGGCGATGAGGGTGGTTTTACCCTCATCGAATTGCTGGTTGTGATCCTGATCATCGGCATTCTGGCCGCGATCGCCATCCCGTCGCTCCTCAGTCAGAGGGGCAAGGCGTACGACTCATCGGCGAAGACGCTGGCGCAGACGGCGCAGACGGCTATGGAGACGTACGCCACCGAACACGAAGGAAAATACGAAAACGCGAGCGCGACGGAACTGAAGAATATCGAGAAGTCGATCAACACCGCAGTCTCGACGAACGAACCTCAGCTTGTGGAAACGGGCGAAGGTTGGACCGAAGCCACGGGTAAAATCACAGGCACGGCGAACAAACCGGCTGCCGAATCATACGTCGTTGTCGTGAAAGCGGCGAACACCGGCGATCTGTTCGTGGTGGAACGTACCAGCACCGGCGCAACAAACCACTACTGCTACAGCGGCGCCAAGAAAGAATGCCCGGGCAAGGCTGAATACACCTCGCACTGGTAGTCACTCTGTCTTGAGCTAACGCTCAAGTCATGTCAAGCAGTCACAGAGAGGCGACCTTCGGGTCGCCTCTCTTGCGTTTCGCGCTCAAGCGCCGCCCCGCCCCGGTCGATCAGACCTCATGGAGGCAATCACCTTCGCTGGAGTCCTCGGTGCGATCTTCGGCTCGTTCCTGAACGTCGTCGTCCACCGCCTGCCGCGCCACGAGTCGGTCGTCAGCCCGGCCTCGCACTGCCCGCGCTGTAATACGCCGGTCAAGCCCTACGACAACATCCCGATCCTCTCATGGCTGTTGCTGCGCGGCCACTGTCGCCGCTGCGGCGAGCCGATCTCCCCGCGCTACCCGCTCGTCGAGGCGGTACCGGCGTTCTGTGCGTCGGCGCGGTGCTCGCACATCAGACCGTGAGCGGGATCGCGCTGAGCGTCGCGCTGATCCTGATCGTCGTTCCTGCCGCCCTGATCGACCTCGAGCACCGGATCATCCCCAACAAGCTCACGGCACTCGGAGCTGTGGTCGCGATCGTCCTCGGGACTGCCCTCGACCCTGCCGGCGAGCCCGAACGCCTGATCGCGGGAGTCGCCGCCGCCGGGTTCCTGTTGCTCGCGGCGCTCGCCTATCCCGGCGGTATGGGCATGGGCGACGTCAAGCTCGCGGGCGTGATGGGACTGTTCCTCGGCGCCGCGGTTGCTCCCGCGCTCCTGGTCGCGCTGGTCGCGGGCGTGCTCGTGGGCGCCGTCATCATCGCGCGCAAGGGCGCCCAGGCGGGGCGCAAGACCGCCGTCCCGTTCGGCCCCTTCCTCGCGCTGGGGGCGATCGTTGCCATCTACGCGGGCCAACCCCTGGTCACCCTCTACACCAATCACTTTCTCCACTAAAGCACCGTCGTCTGCGCGCCGATAGGACCCCTGTCGGCGGCATCCCGTCATCCAGGCCGCCGAACTTCTTCAACATGCCCTCACTGCCCAATCCCACGCTCCGGCTCAGCCGCCGCTCCGCCGCGGACGTCGTCGGCCTGGATATCCAGCCCGGCCACGTCGCCGCCGTGCAGGCGCGCGTCAACGGCTCGATCGTCGCCGAGCGAGCGGCCGCGCTCGCGCTGCCCGCCGACATCGTCCGCGAGGGCGAGGTGCTCGACGAGAGCTCGCTCAGCGAGACCCTGCGCGAGCTCTTCCGCGACGGCCGGCTGAGCAAGCGCGTGCGCATCGGCGTCGCCAACCAGCGCACGGTGCTGCGCACGCTCGAGCTTCCTCCGATCACCGACCCCAAGGAGCTCGACGCGGCGGTGCGCTTCCAGGCCCAGGAGCAGGTGCCGATGCCGCTCAACAACGCCGTGCTGGACTTCCACGCGCTGGGCGTCCACGAGACGCCCGACGGTCCGCGCCAGCAGGTCGTGCTGGTGGCGGCCCAGCGCGACATGGTCGGGCGCCTGCTCGCGGCGGTCCGCGGCGCGGGCCTGCGCCCGGAGGGCGTCGATCTCTCCGCCTTTGCCCTGATCCGCTCCCTCTACCGCCACGACCCCGAGCACGACGGCCGCGTGCTGTACCTGAACGTCGACGGGCTCACGAACATGGCGATAGCAGAGGGGGCGATGTGCCGCTTCACGCGCGTCGTAGGCGGGGGTCTGGAGGCGATGGCGAGCGAGCTGGCGGAGCGGCGCAGCATCCCGGTCGCCGACGCCCGTGAGCTGATCGCCGCGGCCGACCTCGGCGCTCCCGCCGAGCCGTCCCCACCCAAGCCGGCCACGCTCGACCTCGCCGAGCCGGTCTCCTCCGGGCCGGACGCCGAGGAGACGACGGACGACGATCCTCCGCTGCCGGACGCGGCATCTTCCTCCTCGGAGGATGTGCGCACAGTGCTCGAGAACGGCATCCGCGAAATCGCCGGCGAGGTGCGCAACTCGCTGGACTTCCACCGCTCCCAGGAGGGTGGGGGCGAGGTGGCGCTGGTCGTGCTCAGCGGTGCCGCGCTCGACGTTCCCGGCTTCACCGACGCGCTGCAGGCGGAACTGGGCGTGCCGGTCACACGCGAGACCGTCGGCGTGGCCGACGGCGCCCTCGGCGGAGCGCTCGTCTCGCCGCAGCGCCTGGCGATCGCCGCCGGCCTGGCCATCGAGGAGGCGCCGCGATGAGGGCCGTCAACCTGATCCCCGCCGACCAGCGCGCGGGTACCGGTATGGGCGTCGGGCGCTCCGGCGGCAGCGTGTACGCGGTATTCGCCCTGCTCGGCGGCTTGGCGATCTTCGCGCTGCTCTACGGTCTCGCCGCCCACCAGATCTCCAGCCGCAAGGGCGAAGTCGCGTCGCTTACGGCCAAGGCCCAGCAGGCGCAGGCGCGAGCCAACGCGCTCGCTCCCTACACGAGCTTCGTCGCGATGCGCGAACAGCGCGTGCAGGAGGTCGATACGCTGGTGAACTCGCGCTTCGACTGGGCCGGCGCCTTCCACGAACTCGGGCGCGTGTTGCCGTCGAACGTCGCGCTCACCTCGCTGTCCGGCACAGTCGGCTCCGCGTCCGGTTCCGCGACAAGCGAAAGCTCCAGCGCGGCGGCGGGCTCGTCGGTGGCCTCGGCCACTCCGCCCGGAAGCGTGCCCACGTTCACGATCGCGGGCTGCACCACCAGTCAGGCCGAGGTCGCGTTGACGCTCGACCGCCTGCGCCTGATCGACGGCGTCAGCGAAGTGACCTTGCAGAGCTCGGCGAAAGGCGGCTCCACCGGTGGCAGCGGCAGCGCCGGCGGCAGTGGTGGCTGTGAAGTCGCCTTCAACGTGACGGTCACCTTCGACGCCCTGCCGACCCTCCCCGCATCTGGCTCGACCGGCTCGACGACCACGACCGTCTCCGCCACAGCGAGCGGCACCACGTCCACGCCGTCCACGGGAGCGGCACGATGACCGGCCGCGATCGCATCGTGATCGTCGGTCTGGCCGCGCTGGCCGTGCTCACCGCGGTGTGGCTGCTGGCCGTCGCCCCCGAGCGCGAAAAGGCCTCCAAGCTCGCCGGCGAAGTGAGCGCCGTGCAGGCCCAGCTCACGACCGCCGAAAGCCAGGCCTCAAGCGCCGCAGCCGCGCAGGCGCAGTACCAGAACGCGTACGCGTCGCTCGTGAGCCTCGGCAAAGCCGTCCCGGCCGATCAGGAAGTGCCCTCGCTGATCTACCAGCTCGCGCAGGCGACCGGCCAGAAGAACGTCGAATTCACCTCGATCACCTCGGGCGGCGCCAGTGGTGCCGGCGCGAGCAGTCCCGCTTCGAAAGCGAGCGCTGCCACTGGGGCGAGCTCCTCCGCCATGGCGGCGAGCGCGGGCTTCACGCAGATGCCGTTCACGTTCGTGTTCAGCGGCAGCTTCGAAGGTCTCTCCAGCCTCTTCCACCAGCTCGACGGCTTCGCGCTGCGCACGACCTCAGGCGGGCTGCAGGTCAGCGGGCGCCTGCTCACGGTGCAGAGCGTTACGCTGGCACCTGGTGGGACCAGCTCGGGCTCCGGCAAGTCCTCCGGACGGCTCTCCGCCGCGATCACCGCGACCGCCTACGTCCTTCCCGCCGGTCAGAGCCTCACCGGAGGAGCGACTTCCGCAGGCCCAGCCGGCACGGCGACGCAGACGGCGTCCACCGGAGCTTCGAGCTTCGCCAATCCTCCGGCCGTAGCGCAGGTGACCCCATGAACGACTTCGTCAACTCACTCAAGTCGGATCTGCTCGACAGGCGCTTCCTGCCCGTCCTCGCGCTGCTGGGCGTCGCGCTCATCGCCGCGCTCGCCTACGCCGTGCTCGGCGCCGGTGGATCCTCGACGAGCTCGACACCGTCTCCGAGCGCCTCCTCCTCCTCCTCCTCCTCCTCCTCCGGCGTGACGAAAGCTACCGGAGTCGTGGCGATCAGCCAGGCGCCCGCCGACACCTCCAAGCAGGCGATCGCCGAGACGACCAGCGGCGCCTCCAAGCAGCATTCGGGCAGCTCGCGCAACCCGTTCACGCCGCTGCCGGAAGCGAAGAAGGCCACCACCGGCATCGCCAAGGGCTCGAGTTCCTCGAGCGGCAGCTCGTCGAGCACGAGCTCGTCGGGGTCGGGCAAGTCGACGTCAAGCTCCGGGGGAACGACCCCCACGACCCCGCTCAAACCGATCACCACGGCGAAGAAGGTCTACGTCCACTTCCACGTGACCGCGCAGTTCGGCGTCGTGCCGGCCCCTGTCGCGGGAACGCCACCGGCGCCCGCGCAGCTGAAGACCTACGCGGACATGGCGCTCAACGAACCGCTTCCCGGCAAGGAACCGCAGCTCGTGTACGTGGGGGTGGAGCTGAGCACCGGCAAAGACGCCGCGTTTGCGCTCACCGGCGAGGCGATCCTGCACGGCGTCGCCACCTGCAAGCCGAGCCCGACGCAGTGCCAAGCAATTGTGCTGGCGCCCGGGCAGAGCGAGACGCTCGAAGTGCTCGGCTCGACCGGTCAGGCCACGACCTATGAACTGAAGCTCGTGAGCATCACCAAGAGCGTGAGCGACTCCGCCTCTACGGCCCGCGCCCACACGGCCCGCGCCCACGCCGCGTCGAAGGCCGGGCGCGAACTGCTGCGCCGCGACGGCATGTCGACGCTGTTGGGCCTGCGCTACTCCCCGCAGCAGGGCGGACTCGTGTTCGCCGGGCGCCCGGCGTTCGCCGCCCGGGCGCACGCCGCCAGGCGCGGCCACAGGCGCTGAAGCCCCAGCAAATAAGCTAAGGCGGACATGAGCGTCCGCCTGATAACAGCCGGCGAGTCCCACGGCCCCGGCCTGACCTGCATCGTCGAGGGCCTGCCCGCGGGACTGCGCCTGGACCGGGACGATCTCAATGCCGACCTGGCCCGCCGCCAGCTCGGCCACGGCCGGGGAGGGCGCATGAAGATCGAGCGCGACCGCGCCGAGGTCACCGGGGGTGTGCGCCACGGCCTCACCCTGGGCGGCCCCATCGCGTTGCAGGTCGCAAACCGCGACTACGCCAACTGGGAAGAGCGCATGAGCCCCTGGCCAGTCGATGAGCCGGTGGCCGAGGTCCATCTGCCGCGTCCCGGCCACGCCGATCTCGTCGGCGCCCAGAAGTACAACCACTCGGACATCCGCAACGTGCTCGAGCGGGCCTCAGCGCGCGAGACCGCCGCGCGCGTCGCCGGCGGCGCGCTGTGCAAGGCGTTCCTCGCCGCGCTGGGCGTGCACGTGCGCTCGCATGTCGTCCAGATCGCCTCGGTCCACGCGCCTGAGCCCGCCGCGCCGCTTGGGCTGGAGGACTTCGCCGAGGTTGACGCCTCGCCCGTGCGCTGCCTGGACGCCGAGGCCAGCAGCGCGATGGTGGCGGAGATCGACCGCCTGCGCAAGGAGAACGAGTCGCTCGGCGGCGTGTTCGAGGTGCAGGCGTTCGGGCTGATCCCCGGCCTCGGCTCGCACGTCTCCTGGGAGCAGCGCCTGGACGGTCGCCTGGCAATGGCGATCTGCTCGATCCAGGCGCTCAAGGGCGTATCGATCGGCGACGGCTTTCAGATCGCCGGGCTGCCCGGCTCGCGGGCCCACGACGAGATCTTCTACGACGAGGCGCGCGGCGGCTACTACCGCGAGACCAACCGCGCGGGGGGTCTGGAGGGCGGCATGACCAACGGCCAGCCGCTGATCGTGCGCGGCGCGATGAAGCCCCTGCCGACGCTCACCAAGCCGCTGCGCTCGGTGGACACCGCCACGCACGCGCCCGCCGAGGCGCTGCGCGAGCGCACCGACTCCTGCACCGTGCCCGCCGCGGGGGTGGTCGGCGAGGCGATGGTCGCGCTCGTGCTCGCCGACGCCCACCGGCGGAAGTTCGGCGGCGACCACATCGACGACGTCCTGCAGTCCGTGCGCGCCTACAGCGAGAGGATCGGGTGGCGTTCGTCCTGATCGGCTTCATGGGGGCCGGCAAGTCGACGGTCGCGGCCCGGCTGGCGCGCCTGCGGGGCGCACAGGCCATCGACAGCGACGCCGTGCTGACCGAGCGGTTCGGGCACTCGGTCGCCCGCGAGTTCGATCTCCACGGCGAGCCGGCGTTCCGGGCAGCCGAGGAGGAGGTCATGTGCGGGGTGCTGGACGGCGCTGGCCCGCGCGAGGTGATCGCGCTCGGGGGCGGCAGCGTGCTCTCGCGCCGGATACGCGACGCGCTGGCCGGGCACCTGGTCGCGCTGCTGGACGTCAACGTGCAGCTCGCCTGGGAGCGCGTCCACGAAAGAGACGACGGCTCTGAGCGCCCCTTGGCCCGCGACCGCGACGCGTTCGGGGCGCTCTATGCCGAGCGCCGCGGGCTCTACGAGGAGGTGGCCGGCGCCCGCCTGTTGTGGGCCGAGTCCGCCTCGGGCGAGTACCCGGTGTTTGTGGGGGACGGGCTGCTCGACAACCGCCGTCTGGCAACAGTCTGGCCGCTGGACCCGATCGCCTCACGCCCATATGGCGTCACCGACACGACCGTGGCCGGCCTGTACGGCGAGCGCCTCGGTGCGCTTGGTGGTCCAGGTGCCCTGCCCGGACAGATCGCGATCGAGCCCGGAGAGCCTCACAAGACGCTTACGAGCGCCGAACACGTCTGGCGAGAGCTGGCTTCGCGGGGTATGACCCGCGCCGATCACGTGGTCGCGTTCGGCGGTGGGGTGGTCGGCGACCTCGCCGGGTTCTGCGCGGCCACCTACCAGCGCGGTGTGCCCGTCGTGCACGTCCCCACGACGCTCGTAGCCCAGGTCGACTCCGCCTACGGCGGTAAGACCGGCGTGGACCTGCCGGACGCCAAGAACTACGTCGGCGCCTACCACCAGCCCGCGGGCGTGATCGTCGACCCCGACACGCTTGCGACATTGCCACCTGCCGAGCTTGCGGCCGGATGGGTCGAGGTGCTGAAGACAGCCCTGATCGCCGGGGGTGCGCTGTGGGAGCGTGTCAGCGCTGCGGCCGGATGCGACGTGGACGAGCGCACGATCCTCGACTGCGCCCGCGCCAAGCTAGACATCGTGGCGGCCGACGAGCGCGACGCCGGCGCCCGCCAGGCGCTGAACCTCGGGCACACCGTCGGCCACGCGATCGAGACCGTCACCGGATACGCGCGCTATCGCCATGGCGAGGCCGTCGGTCTCGGGCTCTTGGCCGCGCTGCGGCTCTCAGGCGCCGAGGACCTGCGCGCGCGGGTCCTCGAGCTGCTGCAAGACCGCGGTCTTCCCGTGACGCTCGAGGGCGCGGATGTGGATGTCGAGGAGATCGTCGCCGCGACCGCTCGCGACAAGAAGCGACTCGGCACGGACGGCGGTGTCCCGTTCGTGCTGCTGTCCGCGCCCGGGGAGCCCCGGATCGGCTGCGGGGTCCCCGACAATCAGCTGCGGATGGCTGTGCGAGAGTTGATCGTCCCATGAGGCGCATAGAGGTCATGCACGGGGTCAACCTCAACCTGCTCGGCGAGCGCGATCCGCTGCACTACGGCACGCTCACGCTCGCCGACCTGGAGGCTCAGATCGTCGCGTGGGCGAGCGAGCTCGATCTGAGCGCGAGCTTCTTTCAGACCAACGCCGAGTCGGAGTACGTCGAGCGCCTGCACGCGCTGCGCGGCCAGGTCGATGGCATGATCCTCAATCCCGGCTCGTGGACGCACTACGCGTACGCGATCCACGACGCACTGGAGCTGACGGGACTGCCCGCCGTGGAGGTGCACCTGTCCGACGTCCAGTCCCGCGAGCCGTGGCGGCGGATCTCGGTCATCGGCGACCTGTGTCTGGCGACGTACTCCGGCATGGGACCCGATGGGTATCGCCTGGCGCTGGAGAGGTTGCGTGAGGCGCTGGACGAGGCCGGTTCGTGAGCCTCGATACGGGAGCGCGCGTCGAACGCCTCGTGGCCGATGCGCGCGAGCACGAGCTCGACGTGCTGCTCGTAACCACGCCAGTCAACGTCCGCTATCTGACGGGCTTCACCGGCAGCAACGCCCTCCTGTTGATCGGCGCGGGCGAGCGCCCGCAACACCGCTTCCTCACCGACTTTCGCTACGAGACGCAGTCGGCTGAGCAAGTCCCGGACCTGTTCGCGCGCGAGATCATCCTCGACGGCAAGCTCCTCGATGCCGCCGCCGAGGCTCTAGTGCAGGAGCGCGAGACCGGCCGTCTCGGGTTCGATGACGCAAGGCTCACCGTCGCCCAGCACGCGCATCTGCGCGAGCTGCTGCCGGACGCATGGGAGCTCGTCTTGAGCGGGGGCATGGTCGAGCGCCTGCGCGCGGTCAAGGAGCCCGGCGAGATCGCCCGCATTCGCGCCGCCGCTGAGCTCGCCGACGAGGCCCTGCTGAGCGTCCTGCAGCGCGGATTGGCCGGGCGCACCGAGCGCGAGGTCGCGATCGACCTGGAGCTGACCATGCGACGGCTGGGCGCGGTCGGTCCGAGCTTTCCCTCGATCGTCGCCGCGGGCGTCCACGGCGCGCTTCCTCACGCCGAGACCGGTGGTGAGTCGATCGCTCAGGATGTGCTCGTCACGGTCGACTGGGGGGCGCTGCACGAGGGCTACTGCTCAGACTGCACGCGCACCTACGCGACCGGGGAAGGGCTCTCGGCGCGAGTGCGCGAGGTGTACGAGCTGGTGCGCCGGGCCCAGGCGGAGGGGCTGGCGGCCGTCCGCGCGGGACCGAGCGGCGTAGAGCTCGACGCCGTCGCGCGCGAGATCATCGAGGCCGCCGGCTACGGGGATCAGTTCGGACACGGCCTCGGTCACGGTGTCGGCATGGAGGTGCACGAGGGCCCGCGCCTGTCGCGCACCGCCGGCGACGATCCGCTCCAGGACGGCAACGTCGTGACCGTCGAGCCCGGCGTCTACCTGCCCGGGGACTGCGGCGTGCGCATCGAGGATCTCCTCGTCGTCCGCACGGATGGTCACGAGCTGCTGACCGGGCTGCCCAAGGAGCTGACCGTGATCTCCTGAGCGCGCGCCGCGCGGTGGCCGTCAGTCGCCCGAGTCTCGAAACCGGTAGCGGTTCAGTGGGATGATCGGATGCTCGCTTCAGCCGAGCTGCTGGATCACGATGGAAGCGACGGCGGGCTGCGCACCGCCGGCGAGCGGTGTGATCGTGAGCGCCGGCGTGTTTCCCGCCGGGTTGCGAAGCTCGACCGTCGAGTCAGCGACTGTGGTCGTGACGAGCGCATCGCCGGAAATCTGACTAGTCCCGGTCGCTCGCCCATACACCGTGTAGGGCAGTTCGACCACGACACCCCCGGAGTCGAGAGCAATCACCAGCTGCCCAGGCTCGGTGACGGACACCGAGAAAATCACGCTGTACGTGCCGATGCTGGGCAGCAAGAATTCGGCCGAGTTGAGTCTGATGATGCCGCCCAAGGCGGGGCCGTTGACAGGAAACTGAACCGGGGCTCCGGCCGCGACCGTCGCCGCATTGTCCGGCGGCATGATTGCGTAGAACTCGGCGTATGCCGGCGATGCAGATGACCCTTCCGGGCCAGTCGGTCCCGCTGTGCCCGTGGCGCCCGTGGGTCCGATTGCTCCCGTGCTTCCCGCGGCGCCTGCTTCGCCCTTGGGTCCGGCTGATCCCGCCGCGCCCGCGGGTCCGATCAGTCCCGTGCTTCCCCATGCGCCCGCGGGTCCGGTTGCTCCCGGGGCTCCACTGGAGCCTGTTGATCCCGTCGCGCCCGCGGGTCCGACTGCCCCTGGGGCTCCACTGATGCCTGTCGATCCCATTCCGCCCGCGGGTCCGCTGGCTCCGGGGACCCCACTGGACCCTGTAGAGCCTGTCGCCCCGGTGAGTCCGGTTGCTCCCGGGGCTCCACTGATGCCCGTTGATCCCGTCGCGCCCGCCGGTCCGGGTAGTCCTGCGAGTCCCGTCGCGCCTGTGAGTCCCATCAGCCCGGTGAGTCCTGTGGTCCCCGCTGCGCCTGTGGGTCCGGTTGACCCCGTGGCGCCGTTCAGTCCGGCTGCTCCCGCGGCTCCATTGGAGCCCGCAGATCCTGTCAGCCCGATCAACCCCGCGGGTCCCGGTGCGCCTTCGCTGCCGGCCAACCCCCTGGAACCCGTGGCGCCTTCGTTGCCGGTTGGCCCTGTAGCTCCTGCGGCGCCGTTGAGTCCGATCGGCCCCGTGGACCCCGTGGCGCCGAGTAGACCATGCAGGCCTTCGGGGCCGCCCGGCCCGGGTAGGCCCGCGAGACCTGCCGGGCCGCGAACGCCCGCGTGTCCCCGCTGTCCGCGCGGCCCCGAAGTCCGGCGTGATCGCCGTTGACACAGTGATGGACGTGGAGGTCCGACTCGTCCCGTGAACGCGGCCGGCTTACAGGATCGGGTAGAGGTCGACTGGCCTGCCGCGATACCGGGAGTCGCAGCCACGGCTCCTGAGAGCCCCAGCGCACAGGCGACCGCCGCGAGAGCGCCACCGAAGCGTCGACGAGATATCGTGTATAGGTCGGTTCTCCAGAAATTGACCATTAATTAGAACTTCGACGATAAATCCCTCGGGCTGAACGCTGGTGTCGCAAGTAGCCGGATGGCGGCTCGATGCCTCCATGGTCCCGCCCAGCGGATGACCTCTCCCCCCAGGCCGTGGCACGAAGGATGTCCGTGGCTCCGGGCGGGATGTGGACATCTGTTGAGTTAGGCGCACTGCGCTCATCCCGAAGAAGAGAACTGTCGGCATAGGTAGTAGGTCGAAGAGGCCCGGGGAGCCATCCCCTTCTATCGCGGCCATCGATGCCGCAGTGAGGAGACGCCTATGAACGTTGGCGTCCCGAAGTCTTACCGAGCAGGCCTCGTGCTGCTCAGCTCGCTGTTCACCCTGATCTTCGCGAGCAACGCCCTGGGCGCCACCGCGACCGTGGGGCTGGGATCGGCGGCGAGCTTCTCGGTGTTGGGCGGCTCGACGGTCACGAATACCGGCCCTTCGACGATGTTCGGTGACCTGGGGTTGAGCCCCGGCTCATCGGTCACCGGCGCGCCCCACGTGCTTGGCGCGACCCACGTCGACGACGCGGTCGCGATCGGCGCCAAGAACGACCTGACCACGGCCTACAACGACGCCGCATCGCGTCCGAGCAACGGCTCGGCCGGGACCGACCTCGCCGGGCAGACATTCACGCCGGGCGTTCGCAACGCCAGCAGCTCGTTGCTGCTGTCATCGGGGAGCGTCACGCTCAACGCTCAGGGTGACCCCAACGCGGTGTTCATCTTCCAGATCGGCTCCACGCTGATCACCGGCTCGAACACCAGCGTCTCGCTGATCAACGGCGCGCAGGCGTGCAACGTCTTCTGGCAGGTCGGCTCCTCCGCGACGCTGGGCACGGGCACGCGCTTCGTCGGCACGGTCATGGCCTCGGCGAGCATCACCGCGAATACGGCCGCCACGATTCACGGCAGGCTGCTGGCGCAGACCGGCGCGGTGACCCTCGAAGACAACACGATCACCACGTCCAACTGCGCCTCCAGCTCCAGTGGCGGCGGTGGCGGCAGCAGTGGTGAAGGCGGTGGCACGGAAACCACCACGCCCGCAGAAGCGGCCAAGCTCGCGGAAGCGAACAAGCTTGCGGAAGCCGTCGGCTCGGGTGCGACCCCCGTCGCGACGACGACCCCGCTGGCACCGATCGGGTCGCGGACGATCGGCAAACCGGGCAGCAAGCACCGCTCGGTCAAACATCACCACCACAGCTCGCGCAAACATCCGCTCGCACGGCCGGCGCTCCCGCATAAGCGGGGCTCCTTCACCGGATGAGATCCATGCGCTCCCGGTTTGAGTGCTGCTTGGCCGTCGGGCTCGTAGCGGCAACTCTAGCCGGCGTCACCGCCGGCTCGGCGGTGGCTGACGGCGTCCCGGCTCGCGTGCAGGCGGCTCAGCAGCTCGCCGTGCTGCTCACCGCACACGGTGTACACCAAGAGCCCGAAGCCGGATCCCCGCAGACCGAGGTCCTCCCGCCTCGCACGCCGATCACCGGCGAGCGGACGACCCTGCCCGTGACCGGAAGCCTGACCGGTGCCGACGGGGTACCTTGGCTGCAGGTGATGCTGCCCGGTCGCCCCAACTCGTCGACTGGCTGGATCGCCCAGCAGGGTACCCGCAAGCTCGTGACCAGTTGGCACATCGTGATCGACCTTGCGGGGCGCCGCGTGAGCGCCTACCGCAGGGGCCACCTCCTGAGAAGCTTTCAAGCGGTGGTCGGCAAGTCCTCAACGCCGACCCCCGCCGGCGAGTTCTTCGTCGAGGAGATCGTGCAGATGGCGCCCGGCGAGGCCGGGGGTCCGTTCGCGCTGGCGCTCAGCGCCCGCTCGAACGTGTTGCAGGAATTCGAAGGCGGCCCGGGCCAGATCGCGATCCACGGACGCGACGACCTCGGAGGAACGCTGGGCGCCGCCGAATCGCATGGCTGCATCCGCCTGGCCACCGCGAGCATCGACTGGCTGGCCGCGCGCATTGGCCCGGGGACACCCACGACGATCTCCAGTGGGTAAGCCTGACTGAAACCAGGCTCATCGATCACGCGGACGTTCGAGCGAGAGGATGTCCACGTGCGAGAGCCGCGCCATGCGCTACCCGCTACCCGCTACCCTGCTCCGGCCCGCGCGCAGCAGGCCGAAGGACTCACCATCCGCGCGCACGATCGAGCCGGATGCCGAGCCTGCGGGAGATCTGCTTGACCAGATCGGAGTCGGCGTGATAGGTCGCGGCGGCGTCCCTGTGCCTGTGCGACGAATCGGCCGCGCGGGCGACGGCGCCCACGACCGCGGCCGCGAGTGCCGCGGGAGGCTGCATCGCGTCGACGGTATCCTGGATGCGCCACCAGGTCGCAAGACAGCGTGCGACGAACGGCAGACCGCTGCGCCCGAGCTCGGTCTCCCACAACAGGCCGGCAACCGCGTCGAGCGCAACCTGGGGCGCCGGAGCGCCCTCATGCAGGCGGGAGTGCATCTCAGCGGTCGCTCCTACTTGCGGTGGCAGGACGAAGGGGTGCGGCATCGGCATCAGCTCGCCGACCGCCGGCGTGTCTGCATGTTGGGACCAGAAGAGCGCATAGGGGTAGGCCAATCCGCCCGCGACGATCTCGCCAGTCGTCAGCTCGAAGCCCGCACCGCCGGTGCGCCTTGATCGGGTCGTCTCGGCCTCCGGGTATGTTGACGCGGTCGCCTCGGTCGGGCGCAGCCCTGGTGGGATCCCGAGCGCGCACATCGGCGCGGCCTGCCCATAGAGCCGGTAGAGGGCGAGCGCCGGCGAGTCTCGCTGCAGCTTCTTGCGCGGCCAGCGCTCGCCGCGGGTGAGCTGCTGCCACAGGGCGAGGGCGAGCTTGTTGCCGGTGCGCTCGACGGTGTCGGTCCTTGTGCGGGCTGGCAGCGGCCGGCCGGCGCGAGTCCTGTCCTGCGCTTTCGCGGCAGCTGGCGGCCGCGACCGCTGCATCGCTTGCCGGCCGCCGGATCGCCGTTCTGGGGCGATGTGCCCGGTGGGTTCGAGGTGGCGGTGGGGCTCTGGCTGGGCGCCCGCTGCGGTGGGAGACGCACCGGGGGCTGAGCCCGGCTCAGCGGCGCTCGCTGGACCGTGTCTCGCCGGCGCCGGCCTGGAAGCGGCGGGCGCCGCCGCCGGTGTGGATGCATCGCGGGACGCTGCGCGGGGCATGCACGATGTGCAGCCCAGCCTGTCCTTGCCGGCCACGAGCGGCCGCGCCGCGTCACAGGAGGGACAGCGAACAGGGGCGAGCTCTTCGGCGAGTGGCAGCCACGTCAGGGTGAGCGGGAAGCGCCGCGGCCCGCGGAGCACCTCGACGGACAGCGCGAACGCGGGCAGATGGACCAGGTGCAGGCGGAAGGGCTTGATCTCGTGCCGGGCTGTGAGCTCCTCTTCGATCTCGCGCCGCCGGCGAGCGCGCTCGAGCCGGGTCGCCTCTGCCTGGGCGTCGAGCATCCGCAGGCGATCGGCGTCGGCCGAGCCACGCCGCCGCTCGATCGACTCAAGGGCTGCATCGTAGTACGCGTCGGCGCGCTGAAGCTCGGAGGCGAGCGACCGGCGCGCGTGCAGTGCGAGCGACTCCTGCCGGGTGTCGGCCCGCCGCCGCAGCTGCTCGTGGGCGGCCGTGATCGCACGGGGCAGGTCGATCGGCAGCACGCGGTGGCGCACGTCGGGCCGGGGCATGCGCGGCTGCCGCAGCGCCCCTTTAAGCACGCCCTCTGAGACCTCGAGGCCCATATGGGCGTCGACCCAGGACTCCTCCTGCTCTCCGAAACGAAGCGTCAGCGACGCCGCGTAGTCGATCATCGCGCCGACTCGCAGCAGCGGCAGGTACGCTGGCAGCGGGTCGCCAGTGGCGTCTATGCGCCCGTGCTCGACGGACATCAGCTCGCGGGCGCGATCCTGCAGCGCAGACCGTGCGGGCGGTCGCGAGCTCGGCCACGGCAGCCAGCAGCGGCCCACGTCGCCCTCGGCGAGCACGTCGGTCGCGGCCCTCTCCAGCGCGGGATGGCCAGCCGTCAGCAGCACCGCGCCCTCCTCCCGGGCGAGGTCGGGATCGGCCGTGACGGCGAGCTCCTCAGGCAGCTCGAACGCCTGCTGGAGTTGCTCGGGCAGCATGAGCAGCGCTTGGTCGGAGGCGTTCTCGACGAGAGCTCCCTGCCGCTCTGCATAGCGCAGCCAGAATCCGAGCGCGGGCTCCTCGACGAGGGCAGCGGCGCCAAGGAGGCCCATCACGCGGCTGCGAACTCGTCGATGCGGTCGCTGCTCTCCGCATAGGCGGTGCGCGCCTGTGCGAGCCGCTCGCCGACCGCGGCGAGCCTGCCCTCGAGCTCGCCGTCGTCTGCGCTCTGAACGTGTTCGCGGAAGACGAGCCCCTCGAAATCGAGGTCGTCCTCGACCCGTCCCAGGATCATGTCGAGCTCGCCTACGACGAGCTCGAAGAGGTTGATCTTCGCCTGGAGCACCTCGAGCAGCCGCTGCTCGAGGGTGCCCGACATCGCGAGGTTGGTGAGGCAGACGTCGTGTCGCTGGCCGATGCGGTGAATGCGCCCGAGTCGCTGCTCGATCCGCATCGGGTTCCAGGGCAGGTCGAAGTTCACCATCGCATGGCAGAACTGCAGATTGCGCCCCTCGCCCGCCGCCTCTGTGCTGAGCAGAATTGGCGCTTCGCCGGCAAAGGCAGCGATCGCCGCGTCCTTCTCGACGCGTGTGAGGCTGCCGTGGTATGCGACCACGGGCAGATTATGGCTCTCCAGCAGTGCGCTGAGATGCTCAAGGGTCCGCTTGAAAGCGGTGAACACGACGACCTTCTCGTTACGGGCGCGGTGGCGGGCGAGCAGCTCGATAAGCGTCGTAGCCTTGCCGCTCGCTCCGCCTGCCGCCTCGATCGCCTCCGCGTGCGCGACGAGGTCTTCGAAGCCCAGCTTGCGCAGGCTCGGCAGGCACGCCGCGAGGCTCGATCCCGCGAGCTGCTGGACGGTGCGCAGCGCAAGCGCCTTTGCGGGTCCTGCGCCGCGAGCCTCGGCGCGCACCCGTTCGGAGATTGCGCGGTAGAGCTCGAACTCACCCGAGGCAGGCTCGACGCAGACGGTCTCGGCGATCCTGCGTGGCAGCGTGAGCGCGATCTCGCTGCGGCGGTGGCGCACCATGATCTCGCGCAGCGCGAGTCGCAGTGCGGCAACCTCGCGCGCCTGTCTGCCGTCGCCGGCGCCGTGACGGCGGCGGAACTCTGCGGCCGCGCCGAGGGAGCCCGGACGCACGATGCTGACGAGCTGGAAGAGATCGGAGAGGCGGTTCTCGATCGGGGTGGCGGTGAGCAGCAGCATGCAGCGGGTGCGCAGCGAGCGCCCAAGGCGCGCCGAGGCGCTGCGTGGGCTCTTCAGCCTGTGCGCCTCGTCGACGATCACGAGGTCCCAACTGTCTTTCACCAACGCCGATCGCAGCGGGTCGCGGCGGGCGGACGGGAGCGATGCGATGATCACGGGGTGGGTTCCGGCGGGCGGCGGAGTCGCGAACCGCGGACCGCTTGCGATCGCGCAAGGCAGCGCGAACTTACGCTCCAGCTCCTCGCGCCACTGGCCGAGGAGCCCAGCAGGCGCAAGCACCAGCACGCGACCGGCGAGGCTGCGCAGTCTCAGCTCGCTCAAGACGATGCCCGCCTCGATCGTCTTGCCAAGCCCGACCTCGTCTGCGAGGATCGCCCTGCCCTGCATGTGGCGCAGCACTCTGGAGGCGGCGTCAAGCTGGTGCTCGAACGGCTCGAAGCGCAGCCGCGGCAGGCACATCAGCGTCTCGAAACCGGGCCGCGCCCATACCGTGAGCGCTTCGTCGACGAGCTGCGAGTGCTCCTCGGTGACCGTCGCATCGCCGGTCAGGCGCGCGATCAACGGGCGGTAGGCGTCAATGCTGGAGCTCATCGTGAGGCCTCCATCCTTGCATCCGCACAGGACGGGCATGCCGCGTCAGGCGGGACGATCCCGCTCGCAGCGGCAATCTCTTGCGGACCGGGTCCGCCGGACGTGCAGAACGTATGCTCAGGGAGCGCGAGCGAGTCGACTGCACGTGGAGCCGGTCGGAAGCTGTAGTCAAGCGATCGGACGCACGGAGGATTCCATCAGGCGGCGGGCGTAGGATGAGGCTGTGATAACCGTTGCGCAAGCAGCCCAGCGTGTGGGAAGGAGCCTGGGGACCGTGCGTCGCTGGATACGTGAGGGTCGTCTGCGGGCGGAGGTCGAGCATGGGCAGCGCCGCGGTCCAGCAGGGTCCGCTCTCCCTGCCCATATCGTGCCGGTCGGCCCACCAGGCACAGCTGCCTCGCCTGCGCCTGGGACACGGGGAGCTTGATCGGCCCTACTCCTCGCACCTCGAGGTGCAGGTCGCGTGGTGGGGCGGTCCGCGCCGCGCTGAACGCCCCTGCCCCTGCCCCTGCCGCTCCGGTCAGAAGGACGGCGAGGCGGTCACGGGCCGAGTCGGGCACGAGCGGATTCTACGAGGCCACGGCGTTATCGCGACACCGACTCAGCGCACGTAGACTAGAACGTCAACCACATCGGTGCCAGAATGGCTTTCCAAAGCCAATTCTCACGCGAACCGAATCGTCATCTGGCACCCGTGTTGCGACCCTTTCAGAAAGCAAAAACTGTAAGCGTTCAGTCCTCGGTGTCGCGTGAGGCGTAGGGCGCAGTTGACATAAGCGAGGGCTTCTGGAGGCCGCGTCGAATCTGGGGGCATGGAGCGCGCCGAAGCGGAGGCGGTCTATGAAGGGGGCCGTGAGAGGTGCGTCGAGCTGATTCTTGGGCTGGCAACCCGCAACGAGCGGCTCGAGGAGCGGTTGGGGCGGCTCGAGGAGCAGGTGCGCAAGAGCTCTCGTAACAGTTCCACCCCGCCGTCGCAGGATCCGCCCAAGACGCGGGCCGAGCGCCGTGCGGAGGCGCGAGCGAAGGCGAAGGCGTGGGCCAAGCGTGAGGGGGAGAAACGCAAGCAGGGCGGCCAACCCGGGCATGAGGGCTCGGGGCGCAAGCTCCTGCCCGAGGATCAGATCAACGAGTTTCGCCACTACTACCCGGATTGCTGCGGCGGCTGCGGGCGCGAGTTCACCGAGGATGAGAAGACGCCGGCCGGGCGCTTCGGGCGCCACCAGGTGGCGGACCTGCCGCCGGTGGCGATCGTCTACATAGAGCATCGCACCCACCATCTGCCGTGTCCCTCCTGCGGCAAGCAGACCGCGGGCAAGCTCCCCGCCGAGGTTCGGGGCTCGCCGTTCGGGGTGGGCGTGCAGGCGGCGGTCGTGACGCTGACCGCCCGCAACCGCGTCTCGCGCCGCGACATGCCGGAGCTCGCGCGGGAGCTGTTCGGCCTCGGGATCTCGGCCGGGGCAGTCGATGCGATCTGTCAGCGCGCCTCGGCCGCGCTCGGAGATCCCCACCGGCAGCTGACAGAGAAGGTGCTCTCATCGCCGGCTCTCAACGTTGATGAGACCGGCTGGTACACCGAGCACGACCCGCGCACGATGTGGACCGCGACGACTCCGTGGGCGGCGATCTTCCGGATCTGCGAGGACCGCCACCGCGACCGGCTGGCCGAGCTGATCGGCACCGACTTCAAGGGCATCCTCTGCTCGGATCGCTGGTGGGCTTACGAGCACATCGACCCCGAGTCACGTCAGGCGTGCTGGGAGCATCTGAAGCGCGATTGGTTCCGACACTCCGAGGGGCTGGCCGAGCAGAAGGAGTTCGGCACCGCCGGCCTTGCGCTGACCAAGCAGCTGTTCAAGACCTGGCACGCCTTCGAGGAACACCAGGACCGAGGACGGCTGATCGCAGAGATGGCTCCGATCCAGGAGAAGCTGCGGACACTCGTTGAGAACGCCGCACGCAAGAGCATGCGCACCCGCTACCACCGCAGGTTCGCGAAGAACCTCCTGAAGATCTGGCCCGCGCTCTTCACGTTCGTCACCGTCGAGGGCGTCCAGCCGACAAATAATGCAGCGGAGCGCTCGCTCCGCGGACCGGTCATCTACCGCAAGCTCTCCCACGGCACGCAATCCGACGATGGCGAGCGTTTCATCGAGCGCGCCCTGTCCGCCTCCGTCACCTGCCGCCTGCAAGGCCGATCGTTGTTCGCCTACATGCGCGAACTGCTCACAGCCCACGCCCGCGGCGACCCACTGCCAGCGCTGGTCTGAGGGCTTCGCCCCCACGAGCACGACCGGCACCCCCGCAGCGCAAAACCTACAACTGAACGCTTACTAATACCGGCCATTTTGCAGGGATTTCGTGCAATCGGGCGGCCGTGGACGAGGGCCCATTGTGCTATTGTTTTGTAAACCCCATATTCGCCCCGGATCGCGGTCCCAACACCTCGGAATTCGGGGCGTTCGTACGTCATCGAAGGATCAGATTGGCCAACACCGACAACGAGAGTCAGAACCCAGGCGACACGACCTCCCGCGTGGTCGCGTCCGCGTCCACCGGCGTCAGCGACACGACCGCCGCCGTCGGCGCGAGCTACGACGCGCAGGACATCACGGTTCTCGAGGGCCTGGAGGCTGTGCGCAAGCGCCCGGGCATGTACATCGGCTCGACCGGCGTCATGGGCCTGCACCATCTCGTGTATGAGGTTGTGGACAACTCGGTGGACGAGGCCCTCGCGGGTCACTGCACAGAGGTATCGGTCGCGATCCACCCCGACGACTCGGTGACGGTCATCGACAACGGTCGCGGGATTCCCGTGGCGACGATGGAGAAGGAGGGCCGCCCCGCGGTCGAGGTCGTGCTGACCGTGCTGCACTCCGGCGGCAAGTTCGGCGACGGCGGCGGCTACAAGGTCTCCGGCGGGCTGCACGGCGTCGGCGTATCGGTCGTCAACGCGCTGTCCGAGCGCCTGGTCGTGGATATTCGCCGCGACGGGTATGCATGGTCGCAGGAGTACTCGCGCGGCGCCCCCCAGGCCGAGCTGGCCAAGGGCGAGAAGCTCGCCGCCGGGCACCGGCACGGGCACGACCGTCACGTTGCTCCCGGACGCCGACATCTTCGAGACGCTCGAGCTCGACTTCCACACGCTCGAAGAGCGCCTGCGCGAGACCGCGTTTCTCACGCGCGGGCCTGACGATCTCGATCGTCGACGAGCGCGGCGAGGGCCACTCCGCCTCGTTCCGGTACGAGGGCGGTATCGAGGATTTCGTGTCGTATCTGAACGAGAACAAGGACACCGTGCACCGCAAGGTCATCTTCTTCGCCGGCGAGTCCGAGGAGGGCGCCGCCGAGGTGGCGATGCAGTGGAGCTCCTCCTACCAGGAGTCGATTCATTCGTTCGCCAACAACATCGCCACGCGCGAGGGCGGCTCGCACATGTCGGGGTTCCGCTCGGCGCTGACGCGCACGCTCAACAAGTACGCGCGCGAGCAGGGGCTGCTCAAGGAGAAAGAGGACAACCTCTCCGGCGAGGACGTGCGCGAGGGCCTGACGGCGGTGATCTCGGTCAAGCTGCGCGACCCCCAGTTCGAGGGCCAGACCAAGACCAAGCTCGGCAACCCCGGCATGGCCGGCTTCGTCGAGTCGATCGTCAACACCGGCCTGGGCGAGTTCCTGGAGGAGAACCCGAGCGAGGCGCGCGCGGTGATCATGAAGTCCGTCCAGGCTCAGCGCGCCCGCGAGGCCGCGCGCAAGGCGCGCGACTTGACCCGACGCAAGTCGGCGCTGGAGAACTCGACGCTGCCCGGCAAGCTCGCCGACTGCTCGATCAAGGACCCGTCGCTGGCCGAGCTGTTCGTGGTCGAGGGCGACTCCGCCGGCGGCTCGGCCAAGCAGGGGCGTGACCGCAACACCCAGGCGGTGCTGCCGCTGCGCGGCAAGATCCTCAACGTCGAGAAGTCGCGCATCGACAAGGTCCTGCAGAACGTCGAGATCCAGGCGCTGATCACCGCGATCGGGACCGGCGTGCGCGACGAGTTCAACATCGAGAACGCGCGCTACCACAAGGTGATCCTGATGACCGACGCCGACGTCGACGGCGCGCACATCAGGACCCTCGCGCTGACGCTGCTGTTCAGAGAGATGCAGGAGCTGATCGAGGCCGGCTACGTCTACATCGCCAAGCCGCCGCTGTACAAGCTCAAGCAGGGCTCGCGCGAGCGCTACATCGAGAAGGACTCAGAGCTCGAGGACATCCTGCTGTCGGACAAGTGGGAGAAGCTCGAGGTGTTCGATCGGCACGGCACCCAGTTCAAGCTGACCGAGTCCCGCTGGCAGCGGTTCACCCGCCTGCTCAAGCAGTACGAGGGCTGGGCCTCCTCGCTGCGCGCGGTGCACGGCCACGACATGGTCCAGTTCCTGGAGGAGTCCTCGCTGCTGGGCGAGCAGGCGCTCGACGCCGACGCGGCGATCGCGCTGCTCTCGCGCGAGGGCCTTCAGGGCGAGACCCACGCCACCGAGCTGATCTCCGTGGACGACACGGAGCTGAGGGTCAAGGCGGTCGAAACCAGCACCGGCTTCGCCCGCACTCATCGCATCTCGCGCGAGCTGTTCGACTCCCAGGAGTACCGCCAGCTCGCGCGCGTGCACGCTCAGCTGGTCGAGCTGGCCGGCACGCCCGCCTTCGACGTGCGCCTCGGCGACGCCCGCGAGAGCGCGCCCTCGTTCGAGGCGCTGCGCGAGGCGGTGATGACGGTCGCGCAGAAGGGAATCAAGCTGCAGCGGTTCAAGGGCCTCGGCGAGATGAACGCCGACCAGCTCGGCGAAACCACGATGGCCCCGGAGACGCGCACGCTCGCCCAGGTCACGCTCGAGGACGCCGCCTCGGCCGACCGCATCTTCTCGATGCTGATGGGCGACCAGGTCGAGCCGCGCCGGGCCTTCATCGAAGACAATGCTCGCGCCGTCGCCAATCTGGATGTGTAAGGAGTAGATGGCGAGCACCGACGTCATTGGCGGCGGCAACATCGAGCCGCGCGCGCTCGAGGAGGAGATGCGCACCGCGTATCTCGACTACGCGATGTCGGTCATCGTCGGGCGCGCGCTGCCCGACGTGCGCGACGGCCTGAAGCCGGTGCACCGACGCGTGCTGTACGCGATGAACGAGCTGGGTCTCGGACCCACCCGGCCGTACGCCAAGTGCGCCAAGATCGTCGGCGAGGTGATGGGCAACTATCACCCGCACGGCGACTCCGCCATTTACGACACGCTCGTGCGCATGGCCCAGGACTTCTCGATGCGCAACGAGCTGGTCGACGGCCAGGGCAACTTCGGCTCGGTCGACGACGATCCGGCCGCCGCCATGCGCTACACCGAGGCACGCCTGGCGCGGATCGCCACCGAGATGCTGCGCGATCTCGACATGGACACGGTCGACTTCGCGCCCAACTACGACGGCTCTCGCCAGGAACCGCTGGTGCTGCCGGCCCGCTTCCCGAACCTGCTCGTCAACGGGTCGTCGGGGATCGCGGTGGGAATGGCGACGAACATCCCGCCGCACAACCTGCGCGAGGTGATCGCCGCGACCGTCGCCTACATCGAGGACCCGGACATCGAGCTCGCCGGGCTGATGAAGCACATCACTGGTCCGGACTTCCCGACCGGCGGGATCATCCTCGGACGCCAGGGCATCCGTGACGCGTACGAGACCGGCCGCGGCACGCGTGCGCGTGCAGGCCAGGGCGCACGTCGAGCCGCTGCGGCAGGGCAAGGAGGCGATCGTCGTCACCGAGCTGCCGTTCATGGTCAAGAAGGGCGGCGACGGCGGGCTGATCCAGAAGATCGCCGACCTCGTGCACGACAAGAAGATCCCCGAGATCTCAGACCTGCGCGACGAGTCCGACAAGCGCGGCATGCGCCTGGTGATCGAGCTCAAGCGCGACGCGATCCCCAAGGTGGCGCTGAACAAGCTCTACAAGCACACCTCGATGCAGTCCACGTTCGGCGTGAACATGGTCGCGCTCGTCGACAACGTCCCGCGCACGCTGAACCTGCGCGCGGTCATCCACAACTACGTCGCCCACCAGCGCGAGGTGATCGTGCGGCGCACCAAGCACGAGCTGTCCGAGAAGGAGGCCCGCGCTCACATCCTGCAGGGCCTGCTGATCGCGCTGGAGAACCTCGACGCGATCATCGAACTGATCCGTGCCTCGCGCGACCGCGAGGCCGCCCGCGAACAGCTCGTCGCCCGCTTCGAGCTCAGCGCGATCCAGGCCTCGGCGATCCTCGACCTGCGCCTGTCCCAGCTGACGGCGCTGGAGGCGGACTCGATCAAGCAGGAGCACGCCGACGTCACCGAGCGCATCGCCGAGCTGCGCGCGATCCTCGGCGACGAGTGCGCGCGTGCTGGCCGTGATCAAGGAGGAGCTCTCGGAGATCTCCGAGCGCTTCGGCGACGAGCGACGGACCGAGATCAGCCACTCCGAGGACGAGATCGACATCGAGGACCTGATCGCCGATCAGCAGATGGTGATCACGATCACCCAGACCGGAGTATGTCAAGTCGCTGCCCCTGGCGACCTATCGCGCCAGCAGCAGCGCGGCGGGCGCGGCGTGACCGGGATGGACATGAAGGACGGCGACTTCATCGAGCACCTGTTCGTGTGCTCCTCGCACGACTACCTCCTGTTCTTCTCCAACCGCGGCAAGGTCTACCGCTCCAAGGTGTACGAGCTGCCCGAGGCCTCGCGCACGGCGAAGGGGCGCGCGCTGGTCAACGTGCTGCCGCTGCGCGAGGGCGAGCGCATCCAGGCGGTGCTGTCCACGCGCGACTTCACCGAGACGAAGTTCCTCGTGTTCGCCACGCGCGGCGGCACGGTCAAGAAGACCGAGCTTCGGCGCCTACAACACGCCGATCAAGGCGGACGGCATCATCGCGATCAACATCCGCGACGACGACGAGCTGCTTGCCGTGCGCGCGGTCGATCCCGACGATGAGATCATCATGGTCTCCCGCGCCGGTCTGGCCGTGCGCTTTGCCGAGTCCGACGCCCGCTCGATGGGCCGCGACACCACCGGCGTGCGCGGGATGGACGTCGGCAAGGACGGCAGGGTCATCGCCATGGATGTCGCGCGCGACGACATGGACCTGCTCGTCGTCACCGAGAACGGCTACGGCAAGCGCACCCAGATCGGCCAGTACCGCAAGACCCATCGCGGCGCCAAAGGCGTCAAGACGGTCGGCCTGACCGAGCACAAGGGCGCGTCTGGCAGGAGCGCTCGTCGTGCGCGAGCACCAGGAGCTCGTGTTCATCTCGGTTGGCGGCATGGTCCAGCGGACCTCCGCCGGGGGCATCTCCCAGCAGGGCCGCTCCGCCACCGGCGTGCGCGTCATGAACCTCAAGGAGGAGGACCTCGTCAGCGCGGTCGCGCTCGTCGTGGACACCGACGAGGGCACAGCCGACGAGGCCGGTCTCGCCGCGAGGACGCCGCCGCCGGGGCGACCGTGCGCTCCTGAGGAATCGCCTGACGCGACATAGGTCTGGCGCACGTCATCTCCGTTCGCTACTCTGCCCAGACCAGAGAAAGGAGGTGGTCCACACGCTTAGTCACAGTTCTTGCGGGACCCTGGAGGTGACCGGCCGCTAGGTCGGAAGGCTGGACCGCTTGGCGGAATCCAACCCGGGACACCCCGAGACGATCGCCGGTTCTGGTCCCTCCGGCAGCAGCATGAGCCGTCTCGGTCTTTCCAGTCACTGCCGTATCTGCGAGGGGCGTCCTGTCGAGGGCGCCCTCGTTCGCCACGGTTTGATGCAAGCCTGCGGCGGGACCGCTGCCAGGCGGGGCAGGTACTGCAGCCACGCCGTCGGGATCGTCGGCGAGGCGACGTGGATGAAGATCTCCGCTCGCGGCGTGCGCGGCGCACGCTCGGGGTGCATCCCGGCCTGGCGCGGGCAGCCGGTCGCCCTTGCGACGGTTGCACGGCGCGCACGAGGCGACGATGTTCTCCCAGCTGGAGTTGCCGCCCTTCGAGCGCGGGATCACGTGGTCGACGGTCAGGTTCGAGCGCGACCCGCAGTACTGGCACGTCCATCCGTCGCGCGCGAACACCGCGCGCCTGGTGATCTTGCGCCGGTGCGCGTCGCGCGGCACGCGCACGTAGCTGACCAGGCGGATCACGACCGGCCGCGCGACCGTCGAGCTCTCGGAGTGCAGCTCCCAGCGGCCGCGCTCGAGCAGCTCGGCCTTCTCCTTCAGCAGCAGCACCACCGCGCGGCGCACCGAGCACACGTTGATCGGCTCATACGTGGCGTTCAAGACGAGCACCCGGCCACTGTCGGGCCCGCGCCGCCGGTGCTCTTCTGACGGCACGGACCTGAGTACTACCGGTGGAACGGTGCTATCCATCTACAGCGCCGGAGTGTAGCGATGGCGCCGACTCGTCGTGACTGTCTGTTCGATGTGTCTTTTGCGGCTCCATCCGCGCCCGGCTGGATCTCCGCCGGGCCGCGAGCGCTGCGGTACGAGCCGAGCACGCGCACCTGTTCGCAGAATCTCTCCGCAGTCCGTTCAGCGCCTGGGCGACCGCCGGCTCGTCCATCCGGCCCTGCAGGTCCACGAAGAACATGTAGCTGCCCATTCGCTCGCGCTTGGGCCGGGACTCGATCTTCGTGAGGTTGATCTGACGCCGCCCGAACTCGTCCAGGCAGCGCACCAGCCAGCCGGCGCTGTCGGCGCCGGGCCCCCAGAACACGAGCGACGTCTTCCAATCGCCCTCGCCGCGGTGCTACGCAGCGGTGGGTCTCCGTGCGTTCCCACCCCCAGCGCGTCTCCGTCCGGGCGTGCGAGCCAGACGAACCGCGTTTCGTTGTCGTCTCTGTCCTGGACGCCCTCCCTTATCACGGTGGCGCCGTAGATCTCGGCCGCCAGCCTCGTTCCGAGCGCCGCCTGCTCGGGCCTAGCGTCTGCGGCGACGATTCGCACCGCCTCCGCGGTCGAGCTCGCCGCGAGCACTCGCGCGTGCGCCAGCTCCCCGCGCAGGAAACGCTCGCACTGGCCGGGCACCTGCGGATGGGTGAGCACCGTCTGGATCTCTCCGCAGTCCCACGTCTTCGCAGGCGATCAGCGAGTGCCTCACCGACAGCAGCGCCTCGCCGACGATCTCCATCCTCACGTCCTCTGTGGCGAGCAGATCCAGCGTCACGCTGACCGAGCCGTCCAGCGAGTTCTCGATCGGGACGACCGCCCAATCCAGCTCGCCCCGCGCGAGCGCCAGGACCGTGTCATAGATCGTTCCCAGCGCCACCGGCCGTACGGCTCCGGGCTCGGCGCTCGCCAGCAGCGCCTCCTCGGTGAAGGTGCCCTCCGGGCCGAGATACGCCGACGCCGCGGGCGCCCCGCCTCGCCGCCACCGCTCTCAGCTGACGCGCTGGGAGGCGACATCGGCCCGCTCTCCGCCCCCCGCCGGAGCTCATCGCCAGGCGCACGGCCTCGGCCTCCTCGGGCGAGAGCTCGAGCTCGCCGCGTCCGCCGTGCACCTGCTTGGCGTACACCCTCGCCTGATCGCGATGGTGGATGCATGACAGCACGATCCCCGACTGCGCGTCGTCGAGCAGCGCGATCGACATCGACTGCTGTCCGGACAGCTCGTTGTAGGCGTCGTAGCGCACCAGCGCCCTGTGCGCGATCGCCCCTCCCAGCGCCGTCTCCGCGCCCGCCAACCGCCCGTCCAGCCGCGCCGCGACATCCTCGATGTAGTCTCTGAGCGCCGCGAACGCGTCCTGCATCTCGACGGCGTGCGCCACCACGTCGCGCTCGCCCTGCTCGCCGAGCACGAGCCTCTGCTCGCGCCTGAGCCGGCGCAGGGCCATCGCCATCGCCGCGCACGCGATCAGCGCGATCACGGCCAACGCCGCGGCGGCGATCGCGATGATGCCCTGCGTATCGGTTATCGCCCCTATCATCCTCGCCACAACTTAGCCGCTCGTGCCGCCGTGATGGCCGGGAAGCCGAGGGCTTGGGGAAAACACATACGCGTCGTGCGGGGCGGGGGATGCCCGAGTCCGGGCGCCGGCTGGGCGATCCAAGCCCCGTGCCTAGGATTCGAAGATCGCCAGATAGGTGTTCTTGGTGTCTTCGTGGTTGGTTTCGCCGGGCACCGGCTCGACTTGGACTTCGACCTTCGAGGCCACGCCCAACGGGACGCCGGTCACCGGGATGGCGACGTTGGCGGTCTTGCCTGGTTCGGTCTTTTCGATCGTGCGGGAGGCCGGGAACTGCTTGCCGCCGGCGGTGATGTTGACATCCACCTTGACGTTCGTCTCGGGGAATTCGCCGGCGTTTTCGACCTGGGCGGTGAACGTCGGACTGCCCCCGCCGCTGATGTGGTTGAGGGCCGGTTCTGCTTCGAGCGTGTTCGTGCCGACGCTGACCCCCTTCAGCGCGCTGCCGTGGTGGCCGGTGAGGGTTTCGCCGCTCGGGGAGGAGCTCGCGCCCTGGCCGGTGATGCGCGATTGCACCGTGGTCGGTTCCAGCCAGCCGATGTTCGGCAGGAAGTGCGAGCCGGCGACGGTCTGACCTTCGACCCCGGCGGACTTCAACGTCTGTTCGATCAGCGGCGCGACCCGCTGCGAGTAGATGACGTCGGAGGCCAGGAAGTTCTCCATGTCGCCCGCGATCGTCGTGCTCGCCTGCTTGGCTTTTCCGCCCAGCGCGGTGTGCAACTGGGTCCCGACCTTTTCGACGCCTTCGGCGCGCAGGTCCAGCGCCAGCAGCAGATCGCGCTGGGCGGAGTCCATTTCGCCGGGGACGCTCAGCCCCTTTGCCTGGGTGGCCTGCTTCTCGGCTTCGAGGTGCAGCTGATTGACCTGCGTCTCGACGTCGATCGCTTCCTTTGCGCTCGCGCCAGACAGCGCGACGAACAGCGGGTGCGAGACCTGCTGGTCGGATTCGCCCACGATCTGGCTCACACTGTGGGCGTATTCCTTGAGCGCCTGCGTTTTCTGGCTTTTCAGGCAGCCGTTGACGATCAGCACGATCACGATCAGCAGCACGACACCCACGCCCGCGGCCACGCGACGGCGCACCATCACGGTGTGCTCGTCGTGCGAATCCGCGCCCCCGCCATGCTGCGGCCGGCGTGGACGGGGCCTCTGCGCGGAGGATCGCGCCAGCAGGGCGTGGTCGCGGCGCTCGGGCTGCAGGGCGAGGCGCTGTCTCCTCGCCGTCGTCGAAGAACGACAAAAGCTATGCGCTCCTTTGCAGGGACTTGTTCAACTGAAGGGGACCAGTATGACTGCCCGTCGCATCGCCTGTGATCCTGCAACTTCTCGGTCAGTCCGCCTTTTCCTGCGCTTCCATGCAGGGAGCGCGCCTACGGGCGGCGAACGCGCCATCCGGTGGACTCGCTGCAAACCCTCGTCGCGCCCGTGCGTCCGGCCGCGCCGTCTGTAACGGCCGACTCCCTCGTGCACGGCCGCTACCGCCTGCTCGAACGTCTCGGCGCCGGCGGCTTCGGTGTGGTCTGGCGCGCGCAGGACGAGCTGCTGCACCGCGAGGTGGCGCTCAAGCGCATACCCCTCCCGCCCCGGGCGCCCGCAGCCGGCGGTCGCGACGAACCTCAGGCGGGCGAGCGGGCGCAGCCGCGAGGCGCTCGCCTCGGCGCGCCTGGCCCATCCAGCGATCGTGGCGCTGTATGAGGCGTACGCCGACGACGACGCGTTCTACCTGGTCTCCGAGCTGGTCCACGGCGACACTCTGGCGACGCTCATCGCCGCGGAGGAGCTCTCCGACGAGGAGCTCTTGGAGATCGGCGCCGATCTCGCTCAGGCGCTCGTCCACGCTCACGCGCGCGGCGTCATCCACCGTGACGTCAAGCCCCAGAACGTGCTCGTGCCGCACGACACCGACGGGCACGACACCCTGGCCAAGCTGACCGACTTCGGCGGCGCCAGCCTCTCCGGCGGTGATGCCCTCACCCGCACCGGCGAGACGCTGGGCACGCTCGCGTACATGGCCCCCGAGCAGAGCGAAGGCCGCGAGGCCGGCGAGCCGGCGGACCTCTACTCGCTGGCGCTCGTGCTGTACGAGGGGCTGACCGGCGTCAATCCGGTTCGCGCCGGCACCCCCGCCGCGACCGCACGGCGCATCGGGCGTCCGCTTCCCCCGCTTGCGTCCCGCCGCCCCGATCTGCCGCGCCCGCTCGCGCAGGCCCTCGACACGGCCCTCGCGGTGGATCCTCTGCGGCGCGGGACGCTCCAGGAGCTGTGCGGCGCCCTCGACCAGGCCCTCGCGCAGGGACTCCTCGTGCGCAGGCGCGGCGGCCTGCTGCGACCGAGGATCGCGCGACCACGGCCCCGCGAGCACGACACGGATCGGCCGGTGACGGCCACGCGCATCTCACCTCGCGGTGCGCACGTCGCGCCTGGCGTCGCGCCCCAAGACGCCACGCCGCACGCGCCCCAAGACGCCACGCCCGCGCCACGCCGCCGCCTTCCCGTGCCGCGGGCGGTCTGGCTCGGATGCGTGCTCGCGGCGGCGGCCTGGCAGGTGGCGAGCGCGCGCCCCGGAGTCGCGCTGCTGCTGCTGACCGCCGCCGCTCCCCCTTTGTTGTTGATGGGCTCGCGTCCCGGCCTCGGCTGGCTCGCGGGCGCGATCGCGCCGCTGCTCGGCCTCGTCGGTCTCGCGGGCGTATATCCCGCGCTCGCCGGCCAGGCGGCGCGCTGGTCTGAACGAGCGATGCTGGGCGCGCTGGGCTACGTGTGGTTGATCCTCGCCGAGCCGCTGCTCGCCGGCGCTCGGACCGGGGCGCGCCTGTGGCTCGGACCGCCCGCCGGGATGCCCGCGCGCGCGGTCTGGGAGGGCTCGCTCGACAGCGCCGCCGCCCACGTGGTCGGCCCCGCGCTCACCACCGGTCTGCTGTTCGGCGCGATCCTGTGGGCCGCCGGCGCCGTCGTGCTGCCGTGGATCGTGCGCGGATCGAGCGCCGCGCTCGACACGGTCGCTGCCATCGTCTGGTCGGCCGCGCTGATCGCCGCTACGCCCTACTTCGACGCCGGCCTGTCGTCCGCCGGTGGGACCCTGGCACAACCGCGCGGCGCGGTCCTCGGAGCCGTCCTTGCCGCCGCAGTCGCGATCGCCGCGAGCGCCCTGCGCGGCCCGGTCGGACTCCGTCACCCTTAGAGTGCCGAGTGCCGGCACGCGGCCGCCGGGTGACCCCGAGGCCGACTGCCAGCCAGGCCCCTGCCATGAACCCTCTGAGAGCACTGGAGACCAGAATCGCCAATCTCGTCGAGGGCGCGTTCGGACGCGTGTTTCGTTCGGAGGTGCGCCCGATCGAATTGGCGCACAAGCTCGCACGCGAGATGGACGAGCATCGCACCGCCTCGGTCTCGCGCACGTACGCGCCGAACGAGTACTCGGTCTGGCTCTCTCCCCAGGATCGCGCCCGCTACGAGGGCGTCGAGCAGGAGGTGATCGAGGAGCTGTGCGCCTACCTGCTCGAGCACGCCCGCCGCGAGAATCTGATCCTCGCCTCGCAACCGCTGATCTCATTTCATACCGACGGGGCTCTCTCGCTCGGCGAATTCGGCATCCAGGCGCGCCTTGTCCGGGCGGGCGATCACAGTGAGGACCGTTCGGGGGCGTCTTCGGCGGCGGAGCCGGTCCTCGGCGGTCATCCGGTGCAGCCGCTCGACGAACATGGGCAGACGATGATCTACAGCACCTCGGCGCGCGTTCGCGATCCGGTCGTGCAGGCGCGGGCGCGCCACCCCGAGCAGAGCGATGCTGTCGGTCGGCTCAAGGCGCCTGCCGCTGCCCTCGCAGGGGGGAGTGGTCGGGCGCAGCCGCGATTGCGAGGTCGTGCTGGAGGACACCGGCGTCTCCCGTCGCCACGCCGAGCTGCGCCCGGGCACCGATGAAGGCTGGGTGGTGAGCGACCTGGGCTCGACCAACGGCGTGCGCGTCAACGGTCAGGATATCCATGGGCCCCACCCGCTGCGTCCCGGAGATCGCATCGAGCTGGGCTCCACGGAGGTCGTCTTCGACATCTCATGACCACGCTCGCGCCCGTATCGGTAGCTCTCAAGTTCGGCTTTCTGGCCGTGCTCTACCTGTTCCTGCTGTGGGTCGCGCGCAGCGCTCTGCGCGATCTGCGCGGCGCCTCCTCGATGCCCGTCCAGGCCCACGGAGGGCCCGTCGCCCCCGACGCTACCGGCCTGTACTCGGCCTCGGCCGCAAACGTCGCGGACCTCACCGGGCGCGCTCCCCGGCTGGTCGTGGAGCGCGCGCCGGGACACGATCCCGGGATGATCTACGACCTCGACGCGGACGTCGTGCTCGGCCGCGGCGATCGCGCGGAGATCAGGCTCGAGGACCCCTTCGCCTCCTCGCGCCACGCGCGCGTCTACCGGCAGGGCAACATCCTGGTGCTCGAGGATCTGCGCTCCACCAACGGCACCTACCTCAACGAGGAGCTGCTCGAGACGCCCCGACCGCTGCACCCGGGCGATCGCGTCAGGATCGGCGACTCCGAATTCACGTTCGAGGTCGATTGACGTGGATGCGTGCATGCCGATCGCCGAAGTGGGCCGCACCCGCGCGCGTGCGACTGCCGGGAGCGCGTTCTGATGCTCCGCGTCGCCGAGCAGTACGCGACCACCGACACGGGCCGGCAGCGGCGCGCGAACGAGGACTCGCTGCTGGCGCGCTCGCCGCTGTTCGTCGTCGCCGACGGGATGGGCGGCGCGCAGGCCGGGGAGGTGGCGTCGAAGATCGCGGTCGAGGTGTTCGAGCAGGGCCTGGGCGACACCGCCGCGCCCGAGACCGATCTCGCGGCGCGCGCGGGCGCCGCCAACGCGCGCATCCACGAGCTCTCGCACTCGAGCGCCGAGCACGCGGGCATGGGCACGACGCTGACGGCGGCGTATGTGGCGCCCGCGGAGGTCGCGATCGCCCACGTCGGGGACAGTCGCGCCTACCGCCTGCGCGAGGGCGAGCTCTCGCGCCTGACGGACGACCACTCGCTCGTGGACGAGCTGCTGCGCCAGGGCAAGATCACGCCCGAGGAGGCCGTCGATCATCCGCAGCGCTCGGTGATCACGCGCGCGCTCGGGCCCGAGCCGGCGGTCGAGATCGACACGCGCTCCTACGCCGCCCGTGCCGGCGATGTCTATCTGCTGTGCAGCGACGGCCTCACGACGATGCTCGCCGAGCAGCGTGTGGCGGAGATCCTGCGTTTGCACCCGCGCCTGCGCGACGCGGGCGAGGCGCTGATCGCCGCCGCCAACGAGGCCGGCGGGCGGGACAACATCACGGTCGTGCTGTTTCGCTTGCAGGACGCCTCCGCGCCGGGGGAGCCAGCGCCTAGCGGTCCGGCGGACCAGGACCCCCGGACCGAGGAGCAGAGCGCGCTCTCTGAGCCGGCGGTTCCGGCCGACGCGGCTCCCACCCCTGCACCCGGCGGGCTCGAGCCGCCGGTCGCATCCGCCACCGCGCTCGTGCCCACCGCACCACCACCACCACCCGTGCGGCCGCGGCGCCCGCGCACGCCCGCCCGGGCCGGGGAGCCGGCCGGCAGAGGCCGGCGCGCGCGCCGCGCGGCGGGAGTGCTGGTCGCGTTGGTCGTGCTCGGCCTGCTCGCCTCCGGCGCGTACCTGGCGCTCGAATCGGTGTACTTCATTGCCACCAACGGACGCGGCCTGGTGACGCTGTATCGCGGGGTGCCTTATCAGCTGCCGGGCGGAGTCAAGCTGTACAGCAGCGAATACGTGACGGGCGTGAGCGCCTCGACGCTCTCGCCCGCGCGGCGGCGGACGCTGCTCGACCACTCGCTGCGCTCGGAAGGCGACGCGGCGAGCCTGCTGCGCAGCCTCGAACTGGGGCAGCTCGGTGAATAGGCCGATCGTCCGCCTGTACGGGCTGATCGTGGTGCTGTTCGCGCTGCTGATCGCGTTCACCTCGCGCTGGACGGTGTTCGAAGCGAGCTCGCTGCGCCAGAACGCGCTGAACAGACGCGCGCTGCTGCAGCAGGAACGCATCGAACGCGGCGCGCATCCTCGCCGCCGACGGGACGGTGCTCGCGCGCAGCGTGCGCGGTCGCGAAGGCACCTACCAGCGAACCTACCCGACCGGCTCGCTGTTTGCCCAGGCGATCGGCTACTCCTACACAGACCTCGGCCAGGCGGGCCTGGAGCGCTATCGCAACGCGACGCTGAACGGCGAAGAAAGCGCGAGCAACCTGCAGGCGATCCTCGACCAGCTGCAGGGCAAGCGCAGACAGGGCGACGAAGTGCGCAGCACGCTGAACCCGGCCGCCCAGCGCGCGGCGGTCGCGGCGCTCGGCGAACACCGGGGCGCGGTGGTGGCGCTCGACCCCCGAACCGGCGCCGTGGAGGCGATGGCCTCGACGCCGAGCTATGACCCCAACCTGCTGCGCTCCTCCAGCGCTTATGAACGGCTCATCCACGACTCCTACGGGACGCCGCTGGTCAACCGCGCGACCCAGTTCGGGTATGCGCCTGGCTCGACGTTCAAGATCGTCACGGCCACCGCCGCGATCGACACCGGGCAGTACACGCCGCAGTCGCTCGTCTCAGGGCGCGGCGGGATCGTCGTCTCGGGCGTGCCGCTGTCCAACGACGACGACGAGAGCTACGGTGAGCTGACGCTCACCGAAGGGCTCGTCAAATCGGTTAACACGGTGTATGCGCAGGTGGCCGAACACGTCGGCAAGCAGACCCTCGCCCGCTACATGCGCCGCTTCGGGTTCGACGCCAAGCCACGGCTGGACTACCCCGCCGAACAGATGTCCGCGAGCGGCGAGTACGAGGGCGAACACCTGATCTCACCGACCAGCCGGTTCGTCGACGTCGGGCGCATGGGCATCGGGCAGGACAAACTGCAGGTCGTGCCGTTGCAGATGGCCGAGGTCGCGGCCGCCGTGGCCAACGGCGGGCGGCTGATGGTGCCGCACCTGACCGAACGGATCGTCGATCCCGAAGGGCGCACCGTTCTTCAGGTCGAGCCGCGCGTGCAGTCGGTCGTGATGAAGCCCTCGACCGCGGCCGCGCTGACGGGCATGATGGAAGCGGTCGTCAGCGAAGGCACGGGCACGGCCGCGCAGATCCCCGGCGTGCGGGTGGCGGGCAAGACCGGCACGGCGGAGACGCAGATCGGGACGGCGATCAACAACGTCTGGTTCATCGCGTTCGCGCCCGCCCAGAATCCGCGCGTGGCCATCGCCGTGACGTTGCAGGACGTCCCCGGCCAGGGCGCGGCGTTCGCGGCGCCCGTCGCGCGGCAGGTCATGGAAACGGTGCTGAATGGCTGAGGTGACCGATGGTTGAGCCGGACACGATCATCGACGGCCGCTACCGGGTGCTCTCGCGCCTGGGCTCGGGGGGCATGGCCGATGTGTATCTCGCCGAAGACCAGCTGCTCGGCCGCCGGCTGGCGGTCAAGGTGCTGCACCATCACTTCGCCGAGGACCAGGAGTTCGTCGAGCGCTTCCGCCGCGAGGCCTCGAGCGCCGCCGGGCTCTCGCACCCGAACATCGTCGGCATCTTCGACCGCGGCGAGTGGGACGGCACCTATTACATCGCGATGGAGTACGTACCGGGAAGCTCGCTGAAGGCGCTCGTGCGCGAGCGGGGCCCGCTCGAGCCGGTGGTGGCGATCGACATCGTCACGCAGATCCTGCAGGCCGCGCGGTTCGCGCACGCGCGCGGGGTGATCCATCGCGATTTCAAGCCGCACAACGTGATCCTCGACGAGGAGGGCCGCGCGCGGGTGACCGACTTCGGCATCGCCCAGGCGGGCGCCTCGGACATGACGCTGACGGGCTCGATCATGGGCACCGCGCAGTATCTCTCCCCCGAGCAGGCCCAGGGCCACCCCGTCAGCGCGGTTTCGGATCTGTACTCGGTCGGGGTGATCCTGTACGAGCTGCTGACCGGTGTCGTGCCGTTCGACGGCGACACGGCCGTGGCGATCGCCTTCAAGCAGGTCTCCGCCCAGCCGCCGGCCCCGAGCACGGTCAACCCCGCGGTGCCGGCGGCGCTCGATCTCCTCGTGCTGCGCGCGCTGGAGAAGGACCCGGAAGCGCGCTATGCCGACGCGCAGGAGTTCATCGCGGCCCTGCGCTCCGCGCGCGAGCGCCTGCCCGTATCCGCCGCGACCGCGATCTTCGCCTCCCAGCTCCGGCCCAGCCGCCTGGCGCCGCGCCGCCTCCCGCAACCGGTGCGCATCAGCATCATGGGGTCGTGCCGCCGGGCATGGCGCTGTCCACCGGCGTGCCGCCGACCGCGCTGCTGCTGCCACCCGACGGAGCCGCGCCCGGCTCGCCACCGGTAGGGGACGGGGACGAGCGGGCCGCCAACAAACGCCGTCGCCTACGCTGGGCGCTGATCGCCGCCGCGGTCGCGGCCATCGTGGCGCTCGTGCTCGTGCTGGCGCTGACGCGCCCCTCATCCCCGGGCGCGACCGTGACGGTGCCGAGCGTGGCGGGACAGAGCGAAGCGGCGGCGAGCGCGACGCTGCGCCGCGCCGGCCTGGTCCCCGTCCCCGCGCTGACCGCGAGCTCCAGCTCCGAGCGGCGTGGTCATCGGCGAGACGCCATCGGCCGGCAGCGCGGTGGGCAGGGGCACGCGCGTGACGATCTCCGTGTCGACCGGCCCCGGCAGCTCGGCGCTGCCCGACGTCGCCGGCCTGACCGCGGCGCAGGCCACGGCCAAGCTGAAGGCGGCCGGGTTCAAGCCGGCGAGCGAAACCCAGCCGAGCACGACCGTCGCGAGCGGGCGCGTGATCTCGACCGATCCGGCCGCCGGAACCGAGGTGCAGGCCGGCAGCACGGTCACGGTGATCGTCTCCGGCGGTCCCGCGCAGACGAGCGTCCCCGACGTCGTCGGCCAGTCCCGGACCGCCGCCGAAGCGACGCTGACCAACGCCAAGCTGGCGGTCGGCGCGGTCACGCAGCAGACCACAGCGAACAGTCGCCGGGGACGGTGCTCGAACAGTCGCCCGCGGCGGGCTCCTCGCTGGCGGACGGCGAAAAGGTCAACCTGACGGTGGCGCAGGGCTCCCGAGGAAGTGGCGGTCCCGAACGTGGTGGGCACGACCGAAGGCGGCGGCCGCGGCCGTGCTCGGAGCAGGCCGGGTTCAAGGCCAAGCAGAGTCTCGCGCACGACCAGCGAACCGTCGCAGGTCGGGCGTCGTGCTGGAAGCAGAGCCCGGCGGCGGGCCACAGGGCGCGCAGGGGAGCTACGGTCACGATCACGGTCGGCGCGCTCGGGACGCAGACGACCCCGACGACGACGACCACCACGACGACCGCTCCTCCCACCCCGGCCCCGACTCCTCCGGCGGCGAGCGGATGAGCGACCTCCCGGCATCCGCGGCGCGCGGCGCGCCGGGCCGCGCCGGCCGGCTCGACGGGTCGAGCACGCTCACCGTCGCGGTGCTCGCCGGCGGGCGCTCGTCCGAGCACGACGTGTCGCTGGCCTCCGGCGAGGCGATTCGCGAGGGGTTGCTAGCGGCGGGCCATGAGGTCGTGTCGGTCGTGATCGCGCGCGACGGCACGTGGCTGAGCGGGGGCCAACAACCCGTGCAGCGTGCGTCCCGGGCGGGGGTTTGCTCGGCGCCGACGTGGTGTTTCCAGCGCTGCACGGTCCGTATGGCGAGGATGGGACGGTGCAGGGGCTGCTGGAGACGCTCGGGGTCGCGTATGTCGGGGCGGGGGTGGCGGCGTCGGCGCTGTGCATGGACAAGGTGCTGTTCAAGCGGTTGCTGTCCGCGGCGGTCCCACCTGTTCCGCAGGTCGAGTATGTCGGCGTGCGCGATGAGCGCTGGCGCGCCGAGCCCGCGCGGGTGCTGGAGGAGATCGCGCAGCTGGGGCTGCCGGTGTTCGTCAAGCCTGCGCATCTGGGATCGTCGGTGGGGATCGTCAAGGTGACCGAGCCCGCGCGGGTGGCGGATGCGCTGGAGCGGGCGCTGGCGCACGATGAGCTGGCGATCGTCGAGGCGATGGCGGTGGGCGTGGAGGTGGAGTGCGGCGTGCTCGGCGTGACGCGTGCGCAGCGGGAGGCCGGCGGCGCGCGGGCGCTGGCCTCAGAGCCCGGCGAGATCGTGTTTGCCGGCGAGTGGTACGACTACGCCGCGAAGTACGAGCCCGGCGGCATGGAGCTGATCGTCCCGGCGCGCGTGTCCGAGACCGCCCGCGCGCGGGTGAGGGAGCTCGCCGTCGAGACGTTCACCGAGGTCGGCTGCGAGGGGCTCGCGCGCGTGGACTTCTTCGTGGACGGCGAGGAGGTGCTGGTGAACGAGCTGAACACGATGCCCGGATTCACCGAGACGAGCGTGTATGCCAAGTTGATGGGAGCGTCAGGAATCGAATACTCAGAACTTCTGGACCGGTTGTGCCGCCTGGGGATCGAGCGACACGAGGAGAGCCAGAGCCGCCGTTATTGACCCGTCGATTCAGGTCGAGCTTTTAGGGGGAGAGAGAGGACAGGTGTGCGCTTGCTCTCTTGGCCCTCCCGCGTCAGTCAGCTTCGTCCGGACCCGAACGTCCCGCGTCGAGATGGAGGCGAAGGTCCTCGCGCACGCTCTCGCTTGCGACGTAGCGCGTGGTGCGACCCCTGCCCTGCTGGATGACGAGCCCCGCATCGACAAGGCGCCTGAAGTCATTGCTCGCCGTCGGCGCGGACACATCGGCCTCAGCTGCATCAGGAGGCACGGTCGACACCTGCAAACAAGCTCTGCTCGAGGGCGACGACGAGCCGGTCGGGCCAATTGCGCTGCTCGACGAGCTCCCCGAGGAAGGACCAGCGCTTCCTCGCCTCGGCGAGCTGTTTCAGCCGGCGACGCGCCTGCTCGAGGTGCGCTTGGACGCAGAACCGCACCCAAGGAGCGGCGTCGCGGTCTGGTTGGTAGCTGCCGCCCTGAACCTTTTGAAGGGTGGCGTAGTACGCGTCGGTGTTGCGCCCGAGGTACTCCTCGATCGATACGAACTCGGGTGCAAGGAGTCCCTCGCGGGCAAGCACGAGCGACTGCAGGATGCGCGAGATGCGGCCGTTGCCATCGCGGAACGGGTGCACGGAGACGAGGTGCAGGTGGGCCATCGCAGCGCGTATGGCGACGTGCGTATCAACGTCGCCGTGAGCGAGCCATCCGATGACCTCGGCCATCAGCGTGGGCACCTCGTTTGCAGGGGGGCCTTCATAGACCAGACCGCCGTTGTCGCCGGTCACGCCGATCGGCCCGGTCCGCCACAGACCTGGGCTTTTGTCTCGCTGGAAGTAGCAGGTGTCGAAGTGCAGGTCGAGAATCACGCGGTCGAGCCACCGGAAGACCGGATCGCCTGCCATCACACCGACGTGGTCCATCGCGCGGGCGTAGCAGGCGAGCGCCATCCGATTCTCGTCGTCGGGGTCGGGGATCACCTCGCCGGCGACGAGCCTCGCGGCCTCGTCCTCGGGAACGTGAAAGCCCTCGATCTCGATCGAGCTCGATGCCGAGGATGCGCGCCACTGCCGGCGCAGGCCACCGAGCCACGGGCCGGCGATGCAGGTCTGATCGTCCAGGCGCTTGCGCAGCTTGTCGAGCTCGGCCAGCTGACGCGCGAGTGTTTTGTTGACGGGAGGAGCGCCAAGATCACGAATATCAGTATAGCCGTTTATACGTATAATCGCCTAACATCGCACACGCAGCTACGGCTGGTGTAGGAGATACGTTTCGGGAATGGTCTCCACATCGAAGATTCCGCCCCGACACGATCATCTACGACCCCGATGCCGTGGTCGAGTTCGCGATGGCGGTGAAGTCCAAGGAGGAGCGTAAGGCGATCTTCAACGCCGTGGACAAGCTCCGTGAAGTTGGCGAGCAGTTGGCCCCGCCGCATATGAAGCCGCTACAGGGTGCCGGTGCGCTGCGTGAGCCGCGCCCGCGACAGGGCAGGAGCGACTGGCGCGCGCTTCTACCGGCGCTTTGGCGCCGTCTACGTGGTTTTGGCGTTTGACCGACACGACAATTTCGCGGCGCTCAGCGCGCGGGCGCAGGCACGCGCTGTCCAGTACACCGGGAGATCCGACAGGTCACGAGGCTCACGTGCAGGCGAAACGTTCATGGATGAACCACTCGCCGCCGAGTGGGAGCAGCTGGCGCTGGCGCGCATGGTCGCCGCTCGTCTGGCCGGCTACCGCTCCGAGCACGGGCTCTCGCAGCGTGCGCTCGCCGAGTGCTTGAGCGTGAGCCAGCCGCGGGTGGTCGAGCTGGAGTCGGGGGAGAAGAACTCGCAGATCGAGACTCTCGTGAAGATCGCGGCGGCCACTGGTCTTGAGTTTGCGATCGACATCGCGCCGGCCGGCCAGGAGCCGAAGCTCGTCGGCAAGGCCGTCAAGGACACCCCGGCGCACATCTACGCCGGTGCCTCGCTGCTGGTCGCTGCCGGCTGACCGCAGCTTCACGCCGCCCACAAGCCATCCGCTCGCCGGTCCCTGGTCAAGCCGTCTGACCCGCCTCGATCTGCCGCTGAGGCTCGAACACCAGAGCGCGGACACAGGCCCTCCCTGCGCCCCGCGACGCCCGTAGCGACGCTGCGTCGAGCGGTAGGGTCTCCGCCACGATGACGGATTACGAGGCGACGCGGCTGCGTCACATCGAGCACATGCTGGGTGCCCTTCCCGAGCATCTCGAGCGCTTGGGTTGGTCTGCTGAGCGACTTCGTGAGGAGCGCACGATACGCCTGCGGGAGCTGATCACCGTCGCGAAGACGCGCTCTGCCTGGCATGCTCACCGCCTGGAGGGCGTCGATCCGCGGACGGTCGACGAGGACGGGTTGGGCGAGCTGCCGGTGATGAGCAAGGCCGACCTGATGGCGCACTTCGACCAGATCGTCACCGATCCGCGCGTGACGCTCGAGCGTGTCAATGCACACATCGCGGGGCTGACCTCAGACGCCTACTTCCTCGATGAGTTGCACGCGGTGGCATCGGGTGGGTCAAGCGGCGTGCGAGGCGCTTTCGTTTGGGGATGGGATGCGTGGGCAACCGTCCAGCTGACAAGCCTGCGACTGCAGGTCCGAGATCGCATGAGCGATCCGGTGCTGTCCTCAGTCCCGCCGGTGTTGATGGTCGTAGCGGCCCAGAACGCCGCCCACTTCACCAGCGCACTCGCGCAGACGTTCGCGACCGAGGCCGTGCAGATGCACAGGTTCCCGATCAGCCTGCCGCTGGCGGAGATCGTCGAGGGACTCAATCGCGTAGACGGCAGCAGCCTCGCCACCTACCCTTCGATGCTCGCCACGCTCACCGCCGAGACGCGCGCCGGTCGGCTGAGGATCGAGCCAAAGCGCATCGTCACGATGGCCGAGCCGCTGTTCGCCGAGGCTCGTCAGGCTGTCGAAGAGACGTGGCAGGCGCCGATCGCGAACCTCTGGGGCACATCGGAGGGCGGCATCACCGCCCTCGGTTGCTTCAAGGACAGCGGCATGCACATCTCCGATGACCTCGTGCTCGTCGAACCAGTCGACGAGCATGGCAAGCCTGTGCCATCCGGCGTTCGCTCGAAGAAGATCTACCTCACCAATCTGTTCAATCCGCTGCTGCCACTAATCCGCTACGAGATCTCTGACGAAGTCACCTTGGTGGAGACCCCTTGCACGTGCGGGTCCGCTCACCGGCGTATCGCCGACATCGAGGGACGCCACGACGACGTGTTTATCTACGCGCGCGATCTGGCTATCCATCCGCACGTGTTCCGCTCTATCCTCGCGCGTGAGGCGGCCATCTCTGAGTACCAGGTACACCAGACCGCGACCGGTGCTGAGATCCACATCGTCGCGGGCGAGGCCATGGACACCAGGCACATCGAAGAAGACCTCGAGAATGCGCTGGAGCAACTCGGATGCCCGCAACCGGCAGTCACAACAACGCTCGTGCCACAGCTCCCACGACTGGACACTGGCAAGCTCAAGCGCTTCGTGGCACTCCAAACCACTTCTTGACGACAGGAAAGAGAAGGCGGTCCGTTTCGTCCCCTCCTCTCTCTCCACCCCAATTCACGACAGGAGATCAAACACCGATCGTCTCATCCCGATCGCCGGCGGGCCTACTTGAACAACGTCGCCTCCTCGATTTCCGCCGTTTCGCTGGAGGACGACAGGGAGGTGATCCAGATCAGGTAGTAGCGGTAGCGCGCGTCGCTCGGATTGCTCAGAGTGATCGTCGTGTCCGCGCCGATCGTCCGGACGGGCGCGATCTGCGTCCAGCCGCGCTGGGTCAGCGGGGTCGGGTCGCCGTAGGGCAGGCTTTCGCGAAAGCCATTGGATGCGTAGATCGCGGCCGTGAACCCCGGGGTGGGGGTCTGGATCTCGATCGCCCGTGCCCCTACGCCCGGGCTGGCGTCGAGGTAGACGCCGAGGCCCGGCTTGCCGGCGAGCTTGTCTTCCACGTAGTGCTCGGTGCTCCAGGTCGTGTTGGGGTCGCCATCGATGATGTTCGCGACCTGCGTGGGGTGTTCGGGGCCGGTGCCGAAGGGGTTATAGTCGTGTGCGGCGGTCTGCGCGAGGCGAACCGGCTGAAGGCCCTGCTTGGCAGGCACGTCGGGGGCCAAGCCGCTGTGGGTGTGCCCCGCCGCCAGCACCAGCGCGATCGCGACGATCGCGCCGAGCAGCGCCAGCGAGCCCACCCAGCGCCAGGGATGGCGCATGCGCCAGGGCAGCCGCCTGCGCGAGCGCCGCGGCAGCGTGCGCAGCACGCTCGTGACCTCGCCGGTCGCCTGTCCGGAGCGCGCGGTCTCAATCGCGAGTGCCTCCTCGAGGTCGGCCACCATCGTTGCCGCGTTGGGGTAGCGCTGCGCGAGAGCGGCGGCGGTCGCGCGTTCGACCACGGCGGCGGTCCCGGCGGAGACTTCGGGCCTGCGCGCCTGCACGTCGGGCACCTGCTCGCGCACGTGGCGCATCGCCACCGCGACGGGTGTCTCGCCGCTGAACGGGACGGCGCCCGTCAGCATCTCGTACAGCACGACCCCCAGCGAGTACAGATCCGACTGCCCGGTGACGGCCTGTCCGAGCGCCTGCTCGGGTGAGACGTAGTCGGTCGTGCCGAGCACGCGCCCGTCCATCGTCAGCCCCTCCTCGTTGAGCGTGCGCGCGATCCCGAAGTCGGTGATCTTGGCGGAGCCTTCGCTTGAGATCAGCACGTTCTGGGGCTTGACGTCCCGGTGCACGATCAGGCGTTCGTGCGCGGCGCCGAGAGCGCGCGCGATCTCGACCGCGTAGGCGAGCGCCTCGGTGATCTGCAGCGGTCCACCACGGCGTATGAGCTGCTTGAGCGTCTCGCCGTCGACGTACTCGAGCACGATGTACGGCGTGCCCACCTCCGGTTCGTGGCTCTGCCCCGTGCCGCCGTGCGCCGAGGGCTCCTCGCCGGCGTCGATCACCGTCACGATGTGTGGATGGCTGAGCTGCGCGACCGCGCGCGCCTCGCGCCTGAAGCGCTCGAGCTGGTCGGAGTCCGCGGCGATCTCGCGGTGCATCAGCTTGATCGCCACCGGCCGTTCGAGCACGGTGTCGAACGCGCGGTACACGGTCGACATCCCGCCGCGCCCGATCTCGGCGTCGAGGCGATAGCGCCCTCCAATGAGGGTTCCGATCAGATTCATCCCTCTCTATTTTGCGCGTCGCGCAGGCGCTTGAGCGTCACGCCCGCGATCATGGCGCGATAGACGGCGTAAGGCAGCAGCCCTCGAGCGCTCACGGACGGACGGCGCAGCAGCCTGGCGCTCGCCGTTGTCGAGACGAACGCGCTCATCGCCCCCGCCGCGAGCGCCGGCCAGGCTCCGTCCGGAACGCCACGCCGGAACATACGCCACGCCTTCAACGTGCTTGCGCCGAGGATCACGGGCAGGGCGGCGTGCCAGGACAGCGTCTGCGCGTCCTCGCGGGCGAATCCACGCGCACGCGCGGCCGTGAGCGTCGCGCCGTTGCGCGACACGCCCGGGACCAGCGCCGCGGCCTGGGCGAGGCCGAGCGCCAGTCCGTCGCACGGACCGGCCTCCGCCTCGTGACGCTCTCCCCGGCCGGGGCGCAGGTCCGCCAACACCATCGCCGCCGCTCCTGCGATCAGCCCGACCGCGATCGAGCGCGGCCCGCCCAGTCGGCGCTCGATCGGGCGCTCCAGCGCGTAGCCGGCGATCGCAGGAGCAGCCATCGACAACGCGATCACCGCCGCCCGCCGCCGGTCCAGCTTCCGCGCCGCCTCGATCAGCTCTGTGCGCATATCGATCGCCAGCGCCGCGCCCGCGCCCGCGTGCAGCGCGACCTCGAAGGACTTGCGCAGCGCAGGGTCCAGCTCGGTGTAGGACCACCCCGCGAGCCACGGGATCAGGGCAGTGTGGCCGGAGGAGGAGACCGGCAGCAGCTCGGTCGGGCCCTGCAGCAGGCCCAGCGCGACGGCGTGGCGCAGCGGGAGTCTCGCCGCCCTAGCCCGTCGCATTTCTCGCCGGCTCGCCCCGTCCCCGCCGCCGCCGCACGATCGCGTAGACGATCCCGATCACGGCGAGCAGGAGGATCGCGTAGTCGACGTACTCGAACCACTTGCGCACGCTCGTCCAGTCGCCGCCGAGCGCGTGCCCGGCGAACGCGAGCGCGACCACCCAGGGGGTCGCCCCGATCAGCGACAGCACCGTGAACCGCCCGAGCGGCATCTTCGCCACGCCCGCCGGCAGCGACACAAACGCCCTGACCAGCGGGATCAGCCGTCCGAACAGGACCGTCGGCTCGCCGTAGCGCGCAAACCAGCGGTCGGCGCGTTCGATCTGGCCGGGGTGGGCGGGTCCTATTCCTATCTTGGCGCCGTGGCGTTCGAGCAGCTCCAGGCGCCCGCCGCGGCCGACCGCGTAGGCGACCCACGAGCCGACCATCGTCCCCAGCAGGCCGGCCAGGATGACCCCGGTCATCGTCATGTGGTGGGTAGCGTGGCTCTGCGTCGGGTCGGCGACGGCGAAGCCGGCGAACAGCATCACCACCTCCGAGGGGATCGGGATGCAGGCGCTGGAGATCGCCATCAGCGCGAATATCCCCGGCAGCCCGGCGGCGCGCACGAAGTGCGAGGTTTCGTTGACGAGCGTTTCCGAGATCGAGGCTATGACGAGCATCGGCCAGCCAACGATACCGGCGAGCCCGAAGCGGCGAGCCCGAAGCCGGTGGCCCGGATCGTTACCGTCTCGCGTGCGATGCGCATCTGGATCGACCTCACGAACAGCCCGCACGTGCTCGTCATGCGCCCGGTGATCGAGCGCCTGCAGGCGGACGGTCACGACGTGCGCGTTACCGCGCGCGATTTTGCGCAGACGATCGAGCTGTGCGAGCGGCTGCACATCGACCATATCCCGATCGGGCGTCACCGCGGCGAGCGGCTGGCGGCCAAGCTCGGAGGGCTGGCCTCGCGCTCGACCGCGCTCGTCCGCTGGGCGCTGGCCGACATGCGGGGAGCTGGAACCCACCCACCCGGAACCCACCCACCCGCGAGATTCGACATCGCGCTCGGGCACGGCTCCAACGACGTGTCGGTCGCGGCCGCGATGCTGCGCATCCCGTCGTCGACGATGTTCGACTACGAGTGGGCGTCGGTCCAGCACCACGTCAACTGCCGCCTCGCGCGGGCGGTCGTGGTGCCCGATGCGATCCCTCCCGAGCGTCTGCGGCCGTACGGTGCGGACGGCAAGATCCGCCCATACCCGGGTCTCAAGGAGGAGTACTACCTCGCCGACTTCACCCCCGACCCGGCGATCCTCGTCGAGCTGGCGCTCGACCCCGAACGCCCGCTCGCGGTGATCCGCACGCCGCCGGAGGTGTCGCTGTATCACCGCTTCGCCAACGATCTGTTCGCGGACGTGCTCACGCGCGCCCGCGACGCCGCCGCGCGCGACGGTGTCCAGGTCGTCGTCCTGCCGCGCACCGCCGAGCAGCGTGCCGAGCTGGGCGGCGTCCCCGGGTTTGTCGTCCCGCCCCACGCGATCGACGCCCAGTCGTTGATCGCATACGCGGACCTCGTGATCTCCGCCGGCGGCACCATGAACCGCGAGGCCGTCGCGCTCGGCGCCCCGGTGTACAGCACGTTCGAGGGACGCCTCGGGGCCGTCGACGAGCGCCTGATCGCCGAAGGCCGTCTGCGCAAGCTCACCGACCCCGCGGAGCTGAGCTTCGCCAAGCGCGACCCCGCGGCCGTGTCCCTCCGAACGCGCCGCGATCCTGGCGTGCTCGTTGATCTGCTGCTCTCTCCGCTGACGGCCGTAGAATCCTGCTAATGCGCCGAAGGCTCAGATCGGCCGTCCTGCCCGCTGCATCGCCGTTCGATTCCCCAGCTCGCCGTGGACGGGGCGCTGGTCGCGCTCGCCTACTACCTGGCGTTTCAGCTGCGCTTCGACAACGGCCCGACCGGCCACTACGCCGAGCTGCGCACGCGCACGATCTGGTGGGTGCTCGCCGGCAGCCTGATCGTGCTCGTGTTCTCGCGTGTGTATCAGCGGCGCTGGCGCTACTCGAGCCAGCGCGACTACGAGGCGGTGACGCGGGCGATCGTCGTGATCGTGCTGCTCACGGTCGTCGGCGTCGAGGTTCTGCGCCCGGTGCAGCGCTACACCGAGCGCCACACCGCCCACGGGATCAAGGCGGTGGCCACGGCGACGGTCGGGCTGCCGAACGGCGTGATCGTGCTGTTCGGACTGCTCTGCCTGCTGTTTTTGATCGGCGTGCGCGTGCTCGCGCGCACGGTCTACGAGCGCCGTCCGCTCGCGGCGTTTCGCGGCGTGCGCGAGGGGGAGCGCGGCGTACTGATCGTCGGCGCCGGCGACGGCGGGCGCCTGGTGCTGCGTGAGATCGCGCGCAATCGCGGGCTCGGGCTCTCGCCGGTGGGCTTTCTCGACGACGACCCCGAGCAAGCGCGGTCTGCGCATCGACGGGGTGCGCGTGCGCGGCGACACGCAGGACCGACCTGCCGCGCATCCTCGATGAGGCGGAGCCCGACGAAGTCCTGATCGCGATTCCCTCAGCCCCGGGTATCACGCGCGCGCGCGTGGTACGGGAGTGCCGTGCGCGCGGGATCGCCGTGCGCACGCTGCCGACCGTGTTCGAGCTGCTCAAGGATCAGGGTCCGCCCGCCCAGATCACACGGCAGATGCGCGAGGTGCGCGTTGAGGACGTGCTCGGACGCGAGCCGGTGCACATGGAGCTCGACCGCGTCGGTTCCTACCTGGCCGAGGAGACCGTGCTCGTGACCGGGGCGGGCGGCTCGATCGGCGCGGAGCTGTGCCGCCAGATCGCGCGCGTCGGGCCACGCAAGATCGTGCTGCTCGACCACGCCGAGGACAACCTGTTCCAGATCGAGCGCGAGCTGCTCGACGAGCGTCACATCCAGCCGTCGGTGCTCGCGGCGGTGCTGGCCGACTGCAAGGAAGAGGAGCGCATGCGCGAGGTCTTCTCCGAGCACCGGCCCACGGTTGTGTTCCACGCCGCCGCCTACAAGCACGTCGGCCTGATGGAGGCCAACCCGGTCGAGGCGGTGCGCAACAACGCGATCGCCACGCGCGTGGTCGCGCACGTCGCGGGCCAGCTCGCCGCGCGTCGGTTCGTGCTCGTCTCGACCGACAAGGCGGTCGCCCCGGCGACCGTGATGGGTGCCTCCAAGGCGCTCGCCGAGTTCGCGCTGGACGCCGCGGCAGCACGCCATCCCGGTACCCGCTTCAACGCGGTGCGCTTCGGCAACGTGCTCGGCTCCTCCGGCAGCGTGGTTCCGATCTTCGAGCGCCAGATCGCGCGCGGCGGCCCGGTGACGGTCACCGACGAGCGGATGACCCGCTACTTCATGACGATCCCGGAGGCGGTCCAGCTGATCATCCGCTCCGGCTCGCTCCTCTGCGCGCAGGAGGGAACGGTCTCCCCGTCCCCGGTCTCCCCGCCCGCCCCTTCCCCCGATGCCCCCGGCGCCGAGGTGTTCGTGCTCGACATGGGCGAGCCCGTGCGTATCGTCGAGCTCGCGCGCGCGATGATCGAGCTGTCCGGCCTCGACCCCGACCGCGATATCGACATCGAGATCATCGGGCGGCGCGCCGGAGAGAAGCTCAGTGAGGAGCTGTTCAACGACTACGAGCGTTCGCGCCCGACGCCCGCGGAGAAGATCATGCTCGCCGAGCGTCCCCCGCTCGGGGCCGAGGCGGTCGAGTCGATGTTCGCCGAGATCGGCCTGCTCGTGCTCGAGGGCGACGCCGCCGGCCTGGCCGCCAAGGTGTCGGCGCTGTCGGCCGCACACGGCGGCGGCGCCACCGGCGGCGCGGGCGCCACACGCGGTGGGGGTTCCACGGACGGTGGCGGTGTCTCAGTCGGCGCCGATCCCGTGGACCGCGGGGACCACGCCACCGGCGGCGGCCTCGCCGCGAACGGTGGGCATCCCCGGATCGCCGGTGGCGACGAGCGCTCCCCCGCGCAGCGCAGGACGCCTGAGCCGCTCGTACACTCCCAGGATTCATGATTGCCGCTTCGTTACTGGCGCTGTCGCTTACGAGCTCGTTCACGAAGATCGGGGCGATCGCCGCGTTTGCCGCGCTCGTCGGGATCGCGGCTCTGGCGCTGCTCGTGTTCGCGCAGGCGCGCGAGTTCAAGCGCCTGCGCGAGTGGGCCGGCCGGGCGCCCGAGCGCGCGGCCGAGCAGGAGCAGCGCGTCAGCGCCGAGGCCGCGGCGCGTTTGCAGCGCACAGCCACAGGCGTTCCTCCCGTTCCTCCGGTACGTCAGGTCCCGCGCACGACGCCGCTGAACGCGCGTCTCGTCACCGCCGCCGGGCATCCTGCGACGGCCCAACCCGCCGCGGCCCAGCCGACGGTGCCCGTGTCCGCCACCCCCACGCCCGTCACTCCGTCTCCCGCCCAGATTGCGGCTGCCGCCGCCAGTGCGACCGCCGTGACCGGAGCCGCCCCGCAACCGGCCGGGGCCGCTGCCTCTCGACCGGCTGCGGGCGCGAGCTCCCAGCCTGGCGTAACCACTCCCCGACCCGCCGGCACGACCCCCGCGATCTCGCCAGCGCCCCAAACCGCTGCCGGGGCAGCCTCCACAGGCTCGGCGCCTGCCGGCGCTGCTACCCCTGTGCAGGGCGGCCCTGTTCCTCCGTCCCCCGCCGGGGCCGTTCCGTTGCCGGCCCCCGCCCACATACCGGCCCCCGCCCACACGCCTGCCCCCGCCGGCACACCCGCATCCGCCGGCACGCCCGCATCCGCCGCTGCGTCCGCGTCGTCTCCTGCGCCCGGCGCAACTCACGCGCCCGGCTCTCCTGCCCCGGCGACTGTCGCGGGGGCCGCAAAGGCCGTTCCACGCGCGCCTGTGGCCCCATCGCCTGCCAAGGCCCCATCGTCCGCGCCCGCCCCATCGCCTGCCAAGACCCCATCGTCTGCCCGCCCGCCTGCGCCTGCGGTGGCTCCACAACGCCGCGTCGCCGCGGCCGCGATGACCGGCGCGGCGGTGGGCGCCGCATCTAAGGCATCTAAAGCGCCTCCTGCTCCGCCACGCTCCCGCGGCGGGGTCCGCTGCCGGCACGGCGCGCGGGTCTTCCGTGGCGCTCTCCGGCGCACGGCGCGCAGGTGGTCCGCCACCGAGCTCGACGCGCCCCGCTACGTCCACGACCTACTCACGCGGCGGGAGGTCCCCCGCGCGGGCGACCGCGCTGATCGTGGGGGCGGTGATCATCGGGGTGATTGCGGTCGTGCTCGTCGTCAGCTCGCTCGGCGGTGGATCGGGCAAGAGCGCGGCGACCAGTTCCGCTTCCTCCACCACACACTCCGATCGCACGCACACAGGCGGATCCTCCAGCACGCACCCGAGCGAATCCTCCACGCCTGCGGTCGGCCCGGCGGAAACGCAGGTCGCGGTGCTCAACGGGACGAGCACGAATGGGCTCGCGCACAGGCTGTCGGCGACGCTGCAGCAGAGCGGCTACTCGCAGGCGACCCCGCTGGACGGCGTTCCGCCGGGCACTCGTCAGACGACGGTCGTGCAGTATGTGTCCGGTCACCATGCCGAAGCCGCGCAGGTGGCCCGGGCGCTCGGCGTGAGTGAGGCGCAGGTGCAGCCGATGGAAGGGTCGGTGTCCCCGCTCGTCGGCGGCTCGACGGTGGTCGTGATCGCCGGTCTGGACAAGGCCGGCGCCGGCGAATCCTCCTCCTCCTCCTCCTCCTCCTCCTCCTCCAGCTCCAGCTCCTCTTCCCCCTCCGAATCCGCCGCCTCCTCCTCCGAATCCCCCTCGGAATCCTCCTCGCCATAGCCGGTTTTCTCGACATCCCCGCGCGCTCGGTCAAGCCGCGCGAGAGCGGCATTACGCATGTGATCGATCGCGGGCTGTCGGTCGCCCAGGTGGAGGGCATGCTCGAGGTCGCGGGCGCGGCGGTGGACATCGTCAAGCTCGGCTGGGGCACGGCGCTGGTGAGCGCGAACTTGAAGCCGAAGCTGGAGCGTTACGCCGCGAACGGGATCCCGGTCGTGCTGGGCGGGACGCTGACCGAGCTGGCGATCAGGCAGGGCCGCGTCGAGGGGCTGATCGCGTGGCTCAGGGAGCTGGGGTTGCGCCACGTGGAGGTCTCCGACGGCACGATCGCGCTCGAGGCGGAGGTCAAGACGCATTTGATCCGCACGCTCCTCGCCTCCGATTTCGTCGTGCTGTCGGAGGTGGGGAGCAAGGACGCCGACTTCATCATGGCGCCGTATGTGTGGGTGGAGCAGATCGAACGCGACCTGAGGGCGGGCGCGTGGAAGGTGATCGCCGAGGCGCGCGAGTCGGGAACGGCGGGCATCTATCGCGCCGACGGCGAGGTGAGGACGGGCTTGATCGACGAGATCGTGCACGCGATCGACGCGGAGAAGCTGATATTCGAGGCGCCCAGACGCGAGCAGCAGGTGTGGCTGCTGCACCGGTTCGGGACCGAGTGCAACCTCGGCAACATCGCCCCGGACGACGTGCTCTCGCTGGAGACGCTGCGTCTCGGGCTGCGCTCGGACACGGTCGAGCGGTTTGCTGGCCGATCTCCGATCGGCGGGGGCGATTGAGCGCGCCGCCCGCCGCCGCCGGGGACGGGCCGCCCACCGCCACCACCACCGACGGGCCGGCGCCCGGGAGTGGGCCGGGCACGGACAGGCTCGCGCGGATCGTGTTCGGGCTGCTCCTGATCGCCTGCTTCGCCGCGTTCATCATTACGCAGCGGCTCAAGCATACGCCGACGGCGGTGCAGCGGTTCGAGTTGACGCCGGACTTCTCGCCGACTCCGGCGGGGCGCATCAAAGAAGAGCGGATCTCGTTCAAGCTCGCCGCGGCGGACGAGGTTAGCGTCGCGATCATCGACTCCGCGGGCGACACCGTGGCCACGCTCGTGCATGACTGGCCGGTGGTTCGTTACAAACAGTTCTCGCTGCGCTGGAACGGCCGCGAGGGGACGGCGCGCCGTTACACGACGGTCGTCGGTCCGGACGGGACGACGATCGTGACGCCCCTCAACACCGGCGCGGGCGCGCCCGCGGGCGAATATCGCGTGCGGGTGAGCCTGCGCAAACCTATTTCGCAACACGGATCGGTCCTGTCACCCAACGATTTCACGTTGGTGCGCAAGTGAGCGCAGCGGAGTGGGAGTGTCGGTGCTTGCGATGACCGCGCCAGCTCCGCGGTGCTCGCGATGACCGCGCCCAGCTCCGCGATGCTTGCGATGACCGCGCCCAGCTCCAAGGTGCTCGCGATGACCGCGCCCGGCTCCGGGGTGCTCGCAACGACACTGCCCGGGACGGGAGTCATCGCGGCGGCGCTCCTGGGGGCACTCGTCGTGATCGGCGTGCTCGCGCTGTTGATGCGCCGCCGCCCCGAGGCGCTGCCGCTGCTTGCAATCTTCGCACTGCCTTTCAGGCTGCCGATATCCACCGACGGCAGGACGGTGAACCTGCTGATCCCGCTCTACCTGGTGGTGGCCGCGGGGACGCTGGCTCATCTCGTGCCGCGCTGGCTGAGTCGTGACACCTCCGAGGCGCCGCGTCGCCCGCCGATCACGCTGGAATGGCTGCTGCTGGGCGCGGTTGTGCTGTATGCGCTGCAGGCGACGTACTCCAGCGACCACGGGAAGGCGGCGGAGAACGTCGCGTTCTTCTATGTGCCGTTCGGGTTGCTGTTCGTGCTGCTGCGCGACGTGCGCTGGACGCGGGGGCTCCTGCTGCGCTGCCTGGGCGTGGCGGTTGCGCTGGCGGTGGTGTTCGCGGGGGTCGGGTTCGTCGAGTATGCGCGCAAGGAACTGCTGTTGAACCCGAAGGTGGTCGCGGCGAACCAGTACGACAACTACTTTCGCGTGAACTCGGTGTTCTTCGACCCCAACATCTACGGCCGGTTTCTGGCGATCGTGATGGTTGCGGTCACTACGGTCGTGCTGTGGAGCCGGCGCCGGCGCGAGGTGCTGATCGGCGCGGGCGTGCTGGCGTGGCTCTTGGCGGGGCTGGTTACGAGCTTTTCGCAGTCGAGCATCGCGGCGCTGCTGCTGGGCATGGCGGTGCTGGCGGCGTATCGCTGGGACGCGCGCGCGACCGTGTACGTGACGGGGGCGCTGGTGGCGATCGCGGCGGTGGTCGTGCTGGCCGCGCCGCCGAGCCTGCATTTCGGCCTGAAGGGCTCTGGGGGCTCGACCAGCAACGCCACGAGCGGGCGCACGAAGCTGATCTCCGGCGGCCTGGAATTGTTCGCCGATCGGCCGCTGTACGGGTGGGGGTCGGGGTCGTTCGAAACCGAGTACAAGAGCCACGGCAAGACGAGTAGGACGGCCGCGAACGCGACGTCGGCGTCGCACACGATCCCGATCACGGTGGCGGCCGAGCAGGGGGTGATCGGCCTGGCCGTGTACGTCGCGCTGCTGATCGCCGCGTTCGTCGTGTTGTTCAGGGGCGCCGGTCGATCCCCCCCGCGAATCGCCCTGGCGGCGTGTTTCGCAGCGCTCGTGTTGCACACCTGGACCTACGCCGACTTCCTGGAGGACCCGATCACCTGGACTCTGTTGGGAATCGGGGTTGCGCTGGCACACACGGGTCGGGAAGAGGATTTTGAGAGAGGAACGTAGCCGAGCTGCTGACCACGCCCTGCTATGCCCGTGAGGCGCGGGGGAAAGGTAGGTTCTGGGGCGTGCGTGACTACCTGAGGCGCCTTGTGAGGACTGGCGCGGCGTATCAGGCCGCGGAAGTGTTCGCCAAGGGGATCGCGGTGGTGACGCTGCCGCTGTATACGCGGCATGTGTCGACGGCGGGCTACGGCACGTACAACTCGCTGCTGACGGCGGTGATCTTGTTCAGCATCCTGCTGCGGTTCGGCGTGGGGGAGGCGTTCGTGCGCTTCTACTTCACCGACGACGACCAGGAGCGGCGGACGCGGATCGCGCGCACGGCCACCGCGACGGTCGCGTGGACGACGACGGTGGCCTCGCTGGTGGCGGTGGTGTTCGCGGGCGAGCTCTCGCGGCTCGTGCTCGGCTATGCCGATCCGCTGCTGATGGACTGCGCGATCCTCGGGCTGTGGGCGTTTACGAACATCGAGATGGCGTATGCGCAGCTGCGGGTGGACGCGCGCGCGCGCGTGTATGTGTGGGCGTCGGGGGCGAACGTGGCGATGACGGTGGCGTTCACGATCGCGCTGGTGGTGTTCGCCGGCCAGGGGGCGCGCGGGCTGCTGCTGGGCAACTTCGGCGCCTCGGCGGTGGTCGTGCTGGGACTGTGGTGGCTGCTGCGCGCGCGCTTCAGCCTGCGCGTCAGGACGGCCGATCTGCGCGCGATGCTGGGGTTCGGCTTGCCGACTGTGCCGGCGGACGCAAGCGTGTACGCGCTGCAGGTCGCCGATCGGTTCTACTTGTTGCGCGGCGTGAGCGAGGGCGCGGCGGGCGAGTACGCGATCGCGGTGCAGCTGGCGACGGTGGTGTTCGTGTTCGTGCGCGGGTTTCAGTACGCGTGGCCGCCGCTGGCGTACTCGATCGACAGCGACGCGCAGGCCTCGCGGCTGTACTCGCTCGTGACGACCTACTTCGTCCTGGCCACGGGCGTGGTCGTGGTCGGCGTGGCGCTGCTCGGGCGCTGGCTCGTGCGGCTGCTGGCGGCGCCCCAGTACTACGGCGCCTACAGGGCCCTGCCGTGGCTGGCGCTCGGGTGGACGCTGTATGGGTGCTACCAGGTGATGATCGCGATCACCGGGCGGGCGCTCCTCACGCGACGCAACCTGCCCGCCGCGGGGGCCGGTCTGGCGGTGAACGTGGCGCTGCTGTTCGTGCTCGTGCCGCGCGGCGGCGCGGGTCTCGGTCTCGCCGGCGCCGGGATCGCGCTGTGCGGCGCCTACGCGGTGATGGTGGCGATCATGTACCTGCTCACGCGGGGTGTGTTCGCGGTGGACTTCGAGTGGCGGCGCCTGGGTCAGCTGACGGCGATCTTCATCGCGGTCGCGGTCTCCGGAGAGCTGCTGCTGCCGGCGAGCGGGATTGCGGGCCTGGCGTTGCGGATTGTGTGGCTCACGCTGGTCCCGGCGCTGCTGGCGGCGACACGCTTCGTCAGACCCCACGAGCGCGAGCAGGCCAGAGCGCTCGTCGCCGACGGGCGCCGCCGCGTGGCGGCGTTCCGGGCCGGGCACGGCGATGTCGAGGCATACGCCGAGGACCCCCTCAAAGATTTGTGAGCGTCCTCACGGCGGCGGCTGTGGCGCGCGGTTGTAGGCGTCCGCGGCCTCGCGCAGCCCTTCGCCGCGCTCGGGTCTGAGGGTCGCGGTGACGTGGCGCCAGTAGCGACGCGGCGAGCGCCCCGGCAGCACGAGCGCAGCGAGCGCGCGCAGGGAATACGACCACGCGGTCAGCCAGCGCACCGCGCGCGCGGCGGCGGGCGAGTGGTGCTTGCGCATGTACAGGTCGCGGTTGCGCGCCATTTCCACGATGCGCCGCTCCGACACGGTGCTCGTGGATAGCTGCTCGTGATGGATCGCGCGCGCGGACGGCACGTACAGGCTGCTAAAGCCCGCGTCGCGCAGCCGCCGGGCGAAGTCGACCTCGTCGGAGTAGACGAAGAAGTCCGGGTCGAGGTAGCCGACGCGCGCGGCCGGCTCGCGCCGGACGAGCAGTGCCGAGGACTGGCACCAGTCGACCTCGCGCGTGCGCGCTCCTCTGCTCTGCACCGTGACCCAGCGGTGCAGCATCAGCGCCCCCGCTAGCGCGGTCCAGGGCGTCGGAAAGCGCCACGCGCAGGCCTGCCGGGTTCCGTCCGGGCGCAGCAGCTGCGCCCCCGCGCAGGCCGCGTCCGGGTGTGCCTCGAGCGCCTGCCACAGCGCGAGCGTCGCCCCGGGTGCCAGCTCGGAGTCCTCGTTCAGCAGCAGCGCGTAGCGCCCACGCGCGCGGCGCAGCAGCTCTGAGTCGTTGGCCGCCTTGCCGCGCCGCTGCTCCAGCGCGATCACCTCGTCCACCGCCGGGTGCTCCCGGGCCGCCGTCGCCGAGCCGTCGCGCGAGCCGTTGTCGAGCACGAGCACCTCAGTCGCGAACGGCAGCGACGCCGAGTCTCGCTCGCGCGCGATGGCGTCCAGCCCGCGTAGCAGCAGCTCGCGCTGGGAGGTGTTCACGACGCAGTACGTCAGCTCGATCTCGCGATCCACCCGCCTATTGTCCCGTGCGTGCGCGTCCATGTCGTCGACCCCTCGGCCTACACGCCCCCGTACGACCATGCGCTGTGCCGTGCGCTTGGTGGCGCCGGCGCCGAGGTCACGCTCGTCACGAGCCGCTTCGCCTACGGCTCCGGTGCCGCCCGCCGACGGGTATGTGCGGCGCGAGCTGTTCTACCGCGCCGCGGTCGGGCGTCCCGGATCGCGTTTGCGGGCGGCGTCGAAGCTCGCCGAGCACGTGCCCGACATGCTGCGCTACCGTCGCGCCGCCCGCGACGCCGACGTGGTGCACTTCCAGTGGTTGACGATCCAGCACCTCGACGTGCATCTGCTGCCGGCCCGTCGCACCGCGGCCGGTGCCAGTCGCCCGCTTGTGCTCACCGCTCACGACGTCATGCCACGCGAGCCCCGCCCGGGCCAGCGCTCCGCCCAGCGGCGTTTGTATGACCGCTTCGACGCGATCGTCGTCCACTCCGAGCATGGGCGCGAGCGCCTGGGGAGCGAGCTGGGCGTCGATCCGGCGCGCGTGCACGTCATCCCGCACGGGGTGCTCACGCCCCTCACGACGGGACCGCTCCAGCAGCCGCCGTTTCAGACCGATCGTCCCGTGGTGTTGTTCTTCGGGTTGCTGCGGCCGTACAAGGGCCTGGATCTGCTGCTCGACGCGTGGCATGGCGTAGACGACGCCGAGTTATGGATCGTGGGCATGCCGCGCATGGACATCTCACCCCTGCGGCGTACGGCCCCGCCGAATGTCCGCTTCGTCCCGCGGTTCGTCTCCGACGGAGAGATGGCCGCGTGCTTCGCGCGCGCCGACCTCGTCGTGCTTCCCTACCGCGAGGCAGATCAGTCCGGCGTCGCCTTCACCGCGCTCGGCGCGGGCACGCCGCTGCTGCTGAGCGACGTCGGCGGCTTTCCCGAGCTGGCGGAGACCGGCGCCGCGCGCACGTTCCCCGCGGGCGACGCCCGTGCGCTGCACGCTGCGCTCAGGGAGCTGCTGTCCGATCCCATCGCCCGCTCGGCGATGGCCGAGCGAGCCCGCGCCTCCGCGGCCGGTCCGTACTCATGGGATGAGATCGCCCGCCGCACGCTCGGGCTGTACGAGACGCTCGTCGAGGGCGACCCTGGCCGCTGATGACCGCGCTTGAGATCGTCTTCTGGGTCTGCGTCGGGCTGATCGTGTGGACGCAGGTCGGCTACGCCGCGACGCTGGCCGTGCTCGCGCGCCTGTTCGGGCGAGCCCGGGTCCCTCCCCCTGCCGCACAACCCGAGCCGCTGCCCTCGCTGTCGCTGATCGTCGCCGCGCACGACGAGGAGGCCGTGATCGCAGTGCGTGTCGCCAACGCGCTCGCGCTCGACTATCCCCGCGAGCGGCTGGAGGTGATCGTCGCGTGCGACGGCTGCTCGGACGCGACCGCCGCACGCGCCCGGGAGGCCGGCGCCGATGTCGTGCTCGAGCTGGCGCGCGGCGGCAAGATCCGCGCCCAGGACGCCGCCGTCGAGCGCGCCCGTGGAGAGGTGGTCGCGTTCTCCGACGCCAACGCGCTGTGGGAGCCGGACGCTGCTCGTGCGCTCGTGGCTGCCTTCGCCGACTCGCGGGTCGGGTATGCCTGCGGTCAGGTGCGCTTCGTGCAAGGGGCCGACGGCGCGCACGCCACCAACCAGGAGGGCGTGTACTGGCGCTACGAGCTGGCCGTGCGCTCCTACGAGTCGCGTCTGTCCTCGATCACGGCCGGCAACGGCGCGATCTATGCCACCCGCCGCGACGCTTATGTCGTCGTCGATCCGATCATGGGCCACGATCTGTCGCTTCCGTTCAACATGGTCAAGCGCGGCTGGCGCGCCGTCTACGTGCCGGGTGCGCGGGCAACCGAGAAGATGGTGCCTTCGCTCGGCGGCGAGTTCGCGCGCAAGCGGCGGATGATGAGCCACACCTGGCCGATCCTCGTGCGCGGCGGGCTGCTCTCACCGCGCGGCTATCCGCCCGGCTACGCGCTCATGATCCTCTCCCACCGGCTGCTGCGCTACGCAACCCCCGGCCTGCACCTGCTCGCGCTCGCCGCCAACCTCGCCCTCGTCGTCGCCGGAGCCGGGCCGCTGTACATCGTCACGCTCGACCTCCAGCTTGCACTGCTGCTTGCGGCCGCGCTCGCTGGCGTGCTGCCCGCCCGCCCTCTGCTGATCGCCCGCTACTACGTGCTCACCACGGCCTCGCTCGCCGCCGGCCTGTGGGACTGGCTGCGCCACGGCACCGCCGCTACCTGGGAAGCCGCCGAGGGCACCCGCTGACGGCCGGAGTCCTATCGTCCGCCTCGTGATCCGCCGCGTGCTCGACATCGTGGTCTCCTCGCTTGCGCTCCTGTTCGCCGCTCCCGTGCTCGCGGTCGCGGCGATCGCGATCCGGCTGGAGTCGGCCGGTCCCGTGATCTATCGCCAGCGCCGCGCCGGCCTGAACGGACGCCAGTTCGACGTGCTCAAGCTGCGCACGATGGAGGATGGGGCGGAACACATCGGCGCGGGGTTGGCCGTGAACGAGAACGATTCGCGCATCACCCGCGTGGGCGGGCTGCTGCGGCGGACCTCGCTGGATGAGCTGCCGAACCTGCTGAACGTGTTGCGCGGCGACATGTCGTTGATCGGCCCGCGGCCGACGCTGCCCGTGCAGGTCGAGCAGTACACCGAGCGCCAGCGCGGGCGCCTGCAGATCAAGCCCGGCATTACCGGCTGGGCGCAGGTCAACGGCCGCGCCACGCTGCCCTGGTCGCAGCGGATCGAGCTCGACCTCTACTACATCGAGCACCGCTCGCTCGCCCTGGACCTGCGCATCCTGTGGCGCACGCCCGCGCTCGTGCTGGGAGGCTCCGGCCTGTACAAGGGGTCCGCCGGTGGCTGGGAGGGCGAGCTGTGAGCCCGCCCTCGGCCCCGCCCGCCGCCGCCCGCGAGCCGCCCGCGATCCTGCTGACCGGAGCGGGCAAGCGCTATGACATCGTCGCCTGCTTCGCCCAGCTCACAACCACGATCGTCGCCGATCCGAGCCCGCTGGCGCCGGCGCAGTACGCCGCGCACGTGCGCACAGCCGTGCCGCTGATCGAGGACCCCGAGTATGTGCCCGCACTGGAGCGCATCTGCGCCGAGCACGCGGTCGGCGCGGTGCTGCCGCTGACCGATCTGGACATCGAGACGCTCGCACTGGCCCGCGCGGAGGGTCGGCTGCCGGCGCTCGTGCCCTCACCGGCGCTCGCCCGTGCGACATACGACAAGTACGAGGCTCACCTGCTGCTCGCCCGGCTGGGCCTGCCCTCTCCGCCCACGGTCCTGCCCGCTCAGGCGGACCTCGACGCGCTCGACTATCCCGTCATGGTCAAGCCTCGCCAAGGCTCGGGCGCGCGCTCGATCCACCTCGCGCACGACCCCGTGCAGGCACGTTTCATCATCGACTACGTCGAACGTGCGCCGGTCGGCTCACGCCCGAAGGGCCTGCCGGGCCCCGAGCCGGTGATGGTCCAGCGCGCGATGGGCGGCGACGAGCTGTCGATCGACTGCCTCGGCGACCGCGACGGGCGCTGTCTGAACGCGATCCCGCGCACGATGCTCGAGTCGCGGGGGGGCGAGTCGATCAAGGGGCAGGTCGTCCACGACGACGAGCTGATCGAGCTCGGCAGGCGCACGATGGAGACGCTGGGCGTGTGCGGTCCCGCGACGATCCAGGTCTTTCGCGACCCCGAGATCGGGATCGGCATCACCGACGTGAACACCCGCTTTGGCGGCGCGTTCCCCGCGCCCGCCTACGCTGCGCTGCCCGGGCGCACCTATCCCGAGCTGATCGTCCGCATGGCCGCCGGCGAGCGGATCGAGCCGCATGTGGGCGAGTTCGAGGCCGGGATGACGTTCACCCGCTACTACTGGCAGCTCGAGCTCGACTCCGACCTGCGCCCGACCGGCCGTGAGATCGTCCCCGGCGGCCCGCCTTCGCCACGTTGAGGCGCCTCGAGGGAGTGTGCTATCTGTTTTGGGAGAAGTGTCGGTGTAACCGAAGTATTTACCTTACCCCCCTTGCAGCTTCACCCCCTTGCAGGGACAATACTATAGTCATACCCACTCTAAAAAGTATATAACCCCCCCCAGCAGACCTCCCCAGCAGATCCAGCGAGCATGCAAGAATCGAAGCCGTGAACGGGACCTGCACCAACTGCGATACGCCGCTCGACGACGGCCAGGACTGGTGCCTGCAGTGCGGCGCCGCGGCGCCCGGCAGCCTCGAGGGGGGAGGGCCGAGCTGGCGCTCGGCCACGGTCGTGCTCTCCGCCACCGCGGCGCTCGTGCTGGGGGCGGCCGCTGCGGCATACGCCGCGCTCACCCAGCCCAGCCCGCACAAACCCGTGACCAAAGTCGTCACGGTCGCGCAGGTGCCCGCCGCCACGCCGGGCGCCACGACAACTCCGGGCGCCACGACGACTCCCGGTACGGCCACGGCCACCACGCCCACCGGTGCGCTGGGCACACCGACGACGATCAAGCCGATCGGCGGCACGACCACAACGACCGCGCCGCCGAAGATCCCGCTGACCGCGCCAACACCCGAATCGTCGGGCACGACGAGCACGCCGAGCACCGGCACGGGCTCGAACGAATCGGAAACCGGGACGACCAAATCGAGCACCAAGCCGAGCGGTGCCACGACCACCCCCGAACCGACCCCGATCCTGCTCGACACGAACGCGGCGAGCACATACAACCCGTATGGCTATCCCACGAGCGACTTCGGCGACCCGAGCCTCGCGATCGACGGCGAAACGAGCACCGGCTGGACCGCGCAGGTCAATCCGGCCGTCGCGCCCAAGATGGCGCAGGGACTCGCGATCGACCTGAAGACCGCGCAGAAGGTGGGGGCGCTGAAGCTGATCACCTCTACGCCGGGCATGACCGTGCAGGTGTACGGCGCCAACGGCAGACACGCTGCCGGCGTCGATCACCGACCCCGCCTGGACCGCGCTGAGCCCGTCGCTGGACGTGAAGAAGCGCACCACCAAGATCAAGCTGCGCGATTCGACTAAAGCGTTTCGGTTCATCACGTTGTGGATCAGCCGAGCGCCGCAGTCCGTGGTCGGGACTCCTCAGGCGCCGGGGCATGTCAGCGTGAACGAACTCGAACTGTTCGCCGCCGAATAATTCCGCCCGCCCCCGCGCGTGCGGCGTTCCGCCCGCCCCGCGCCGCCGCCCGCCCACCGCGCGTCCGGCCCCGCCCGCGATGCGGCGCTCAGCCGGCGCTCTTGGAGCCGCGCCGGGCGGCACGGCGCGGCGGGCGCCAGATCGTATCCAGGAAGGAGGCGATCTCGTCCGTCAGCCGCTCGGGGCTCAGACGCAGCTCGACGAGCGAGTTGGCCTCCAGCAGGCGCACGTTGGGAAGCTCGGAGGCGAGCATGCCCGCGTCGGAGAACGGGTGGACCGGGTCGCGCTTGTGCCCGAGCACGAGCGTGGGCATCGTGAACGTGCGCCGCTCGCTGCGAGGCGGGGCGATGCGCCCGAAGAACAGGCCCTGCAGCAGCGCGCCCCCCGGACCAGGTTCCTGGCGGACGGTGTCGAGCAGGACGTTGCCGTAGTGGGGCAGCAGCCGGCGCGGGACCGCACGGGCGCCGCGCGCGAGCAGCTTCATCGCGGGCTCGCCGACTGTGAGCGCGAGCAGGATCGGCGTGAACGTGAGCGCGCAGGCCGGCAGCGCGTTGTCGAGGACGGGCATCTCGATGATCATCCCGCGCAGGCGCTCGGGCGCGAGCGAGGCCAGCTCCAGCGCCGTGTTCGCCCCGAGCGATGTGCCCATCACCGCGGCCTGCTCGAGCTCCAAATGGTCCATCAACCCGAGCAGCTGCTCCGCGAAGGCGCCCATCGAATAGCGCCACATGTCGCGCGGGCGGTCGGACCGGCCGTGGCCGAGCAGGTCCACGGTGATCACGCGGTTGCCGCGCGCCGCCAGCGCTTTCGCCAGCGGCCGGTGCATTTCCTGGGAGAGCAGCAGCCCGTGCACCAGGATCAGCGGCCGTCCGGCGGCCGGGGCGCTCCTGGCTGTACGTGCGCGCTGGCCCGAGGCCGTTACGACCGCGGCCGGCCCGCCGCCGTACTCGGTGTAGGCGATCTTCTGGCCGTCGTGCTCGAACGTGGGCATTTGACTCCCCAAAGCCTACTGCCTCCTCAGAGGGGTCAGAGAGTCGGCCGAGGCACGGGTCCGGGCGATGCCGTGGTTCGCCCGGACCCGGTTACCCTCTCCATCGCTTAGAACCACTCGCCAGCCGCAAAGGTGCGGCGAAGTTGCGCTCAGCGGCACAGGTGCGCTAGGTTGGTCAGGTGGCCAAGCAGGCGCGCATCCTGGCAGGTCAGACCGCCGCGATCACCGGGGCGGCGCGCGGGATCGGGCGCGCGACGGCACAGGCGCTGACGCGCGTGGGCATGCGCGTGGCGATCGGCGACCTCGACGTCGAGGCGGCGCGCGCCACCGCAGGGGAGCTGGGGCCGACGGCGGTCGCCCTGAGCCTGGACGTGACCGAGCACGAGTCGTTCGCGCGCTTCCTGGACGACGCCGAGTCGCAGCTGGGCCCCATCGACGTGCTGATCAACAACGCCGGGATCATGCCGATCGGGCCGTTCCTCGACGAGGACGACGCGACGGCCCAGCGCATCCTCGACATCAATGTGCACGGTGTGATCAACGGCATGAAGCTCGTCCTGCCGCGTATGGTCTCCCGCGGTCGCGGCCATGTCGTGAACATCGCCTCTCAGGCCGGCAAGTACGGCCTTCCGGGGGGCGCGACCTACTGCGCGAGCAAGGCCGCGGTGATCAACCTGAGCCGCGCGGTGCGCAAGGAACTGCGCGGCTCAGGCGTCGAGCTGTCGATCATCAGCCCGGTCGCGGTCAACACCGAACTGGGCCTCGGTCTGTCAGAGCCGCACGAGCGCCAGTTCAGGAAGATCGAGCCACAGCAGGTGGCCGATGCGATCGTGCAGACGCTGCGCGAACCGCGATTCGATGTGCACGTGCCAAAGCAGCTCCAGCTGAGCGAGCGGATCGGCGGGCTGTTCCCGATCGGCCTCCAGGACGCCTTCTCGCGCATGAGCGGGGTCGACGCGGTGCTGTCGCGGGTCGATGTGAACGCGCGCGCCGGCTATGAGCGCCGCGCCGCCGAATCCGAGCCTGGGTTCGAGCCAGGCCGCCCAGAGCCCGCGCCCACCCTCGAGCACGCCTCCGCGCCCACCCCCGAGGACGCCTCCGAACGCGCCGCCGAGAAAGGTCTAACCGCCCCGAGAAGGTCTAACCGGCCGGCTCGGCGGTCAGCCATTCGGCGATCAGCTCGCCGATCAGCGGACCCTGATCCTCCTGCAGGAAGTGACCGGCGCCCTCGATCACGTGCGGCGGGGGACGGTCGATCGAGGAGGCGAAGCGCTCGCCCACGGATAGCGGCAGCACTGGGTCGGAGTCGGCCCACAGCATCAGGATCGGGCGGCGGTCCTCGCGCAGCGCGCGCAGCACCTGCCGCCCCGAGGCGGCGCCGGGCGCGTCGGGAGTCATGGGTATGAGTTCGGGGAACGCGCGCGCGCCGGCCTTGGAGGCGGCGTCGGGGTAGGGGGCGTCGTAGGCGGCGATGACCTCCTCGCCGGGGTCTGAGTGGCAGCCGCCGCGCACGAGCATGCCGACCGGAAGATCCTCGGTGCGGGCGACGAAGTCGCGGAATGCCAGCCAGGCGTCGCTGCGGCGCTGACGGCCGGTGAGCGGGCCCGTGTCGAGGGTCACGATCCGCTCGATGCGCTCGGGGTGCTCGACCGCCAGGCGCAGCCCGATCGGACCGCCCCAGTCGTGCACGACGATCGTGGCGGCGCGCAGGTCGAGATCCTCGAGGATGCTCGCGGCGAAGGCGACGTGGCGCTCGTAGGAGTACCAGCCGATGTCGGTCGGCTTGTCCGAGCGGCCGAACCCGACCATGTCCGGCGCGATACAGCGGTAGCCGGCGTCGCGCACGGGCGGAATCACCTGGCGCCATAGAAACGACCAGGTCGGCTCGCCGTGCATGAACAGCACGGGTGGGCCGGAGCCCTCGTCGATGTGGGCCAGGAGCAGGCCGTCGACGTCGCGGTAGTGGGGCGCGAACGGGAAGTCGGGCAGGTTGGCGAACGCCTCCTCGGGCGTGCGGGCGAAGTCGGGCACCGTGCGATCGTATAGGCTCGCGGGACGATGCACGCGGTGGCGATCCAACTGGCGCCGATCATCGGCGCGGAGAAGAGCAAAGTCCCCTTCTACATCGCCGGGGGCGCGCTGGTCGTGTGGGCGCTGGTCCTGTCCGTCGGGCTGGGCATGCGCAAACCGGCCTTCCCCGGCAGCGCCGCCGGGGAGCGGGCGGTGATCGCCCTCACCGCGGTGCTGGTGCTGGCGGCCGTGTCGATGGCGGTGCTCACGTCAGAGCCGCCCGCCAAGTCAGCGGCCGCCGCCGCCAGCGCCGGTGCCGGCGCGGTCGGGTCCACGGGAGCGGGCGGCAAGTGAGGCTGTATGTCTGCTGGGGCACGTTCGCGACTCCGCGGCCCGGCGGGCATCCCTGTCGCAACGCCTACCTGGCGCTGACGGACGCCGGGTACGAACCGGAGATCGTCAAGTCCTACGGCCTGGCGCCGCTGCCGGGCGTGTTCAACCGCACGCGCGGACGGCGCGAGGTGAACGAGCTGACCGGCAATCGCTGGGTACCGGCTCTTCTGCTCGACGACGGCACGGTACTCGACGGCTCTGGTGCGATTGTCGAGTGGGCGCGCGCCAATCCCGCGTAGCTCTCGTGTGAGGACCCGCGCTGATCGCGCGCCCGCAGGCGGCGGTCTTCGAGCTCGGCGTCTCCGCGCGCGGCGGCCCTGCAGAGAGCCACTGCCAGGAGCGCGCTCAGACCGATCGCGGCGAACGCCGCCCCAACAAGGATGTATGTAGAGGAGATCACCGTGTCGACCCTCCGCCAATCCTTGGCTCCTAGTGGACATTCGCACATGCCGCGGACGTGTGTCCAGGGATGAGAGCGAATCGTTCCGGTATGTCCGCAATACTTCGACGTACACCTCGCGATACCCTCAAGCGCCGAGGACAAAACAGGCGGCTGGACACCGGCACTCCTACCGGGCACGAGAGAGAGGATCACTGACTATGGACTTACTGGGCAGGCTCGATCAGGCGCGACGCGCGACGAACGTGCTCGAACACCCCTTCTACGAGCGCTGGAGCGCCGGCGAGCTGAGCGCGGATGAGCTGAGTCGCTACGCCGGGGAGTACCGGTACGCAGTGGTTGCGCTGGCGCAGACCTCGGCGCTGGTTGCGGCCGAGGCTCCTCCCGAGTACCGGGAGGGCTTGGAGCGCCACGCCGAGGAGGAGGCGGCGCACGTGGCGCTGTGGGACGAGTTCGCGCGCGCGACGCGCGCGGGCGACGCCCACGACGAGCCTCACGCCGAGCCCGAGCCGGGCCCGGCGGCGCAGACGCGGGCGTGCGCGGCGGCGTGGACCGCCGGCGAGGACGTGCTGGAGCACTTGGCGGTGCTGTATGCGATCGAGGCGGGTCAGCCGCAGATCGCCCGGACCAAGCTCGAGGGGCTGACCGAGCACTACGGATACACGGCGGAGGGCCCGGCGGTCGAGTACTTCACGCTGCACGAGCGCCTGGATGTCGAGCACGCGCGCCAGGCGGGCGAGCTGATCGAGACGTTGCTCGACGGGCGGCCCGACGCCGACGCGGTGGCCGGCCAAATGCTCGCGCGGGCGCAGGCCGCGCTGCGGGGCAACTGGGAGCTGCTCAGCGGCGTGGAAGCCGCGTCGCGGGTGGCCGCCGGGGCGTAGTTCGCGACGGCGGTCCGCCCCCTACGCCCCCGGTCCGCCCCCCTACGCCCCTTATACCCGCCCTACGCGCACGAGCCCGGCCGCGAGGACAGGCGCCACGCGAACAGGACGGCGGCGACGGAGGTGGCGAGGTTGAGGCTGGACACGCCCGGGCGCATCGGGATCGCGATCCGGCGCTCGGCGCGCGCGAGCAGGTCGGGGGTGAGCCCGTGGCGCTCGGTGCCGAACGCGAGGATCGCCCGGGCCGGCAACGCGGCGGGGTGCAGCGGCTCGCCGTCCGGGTCGAGCGCGAGCAGGGGCCGGTCGAGCGCGGGCGCCAGGGCGTCGCCGGGCAGGCGGGATACGGGCAGCGCGTAGTGCAGGCCGGCGCTGCCGCGCAGCGCGTCGGGGTGCCAGGGGTCGTGCCCGCCCGTGGTCAGCACGGCGGCGGCGTCGGCGGCGGCGGCGACGCGAACGCAGGCGCCCAGGTTGCCGAGGTCGCGGGGGTCCTCCAGGAGGACTATCGGCGCGTCGGCGCGCGCGTCGGCGAGCACCGCGACCGGATCGATCGAGGGACGCTCGGCGAGCGAGATCACGCCGGTTGAGGGCGGCAGTGGGGCGAGCTGAGCGAACACGTTTGGGGGGATCTCGCGCGCGAGCGAGACGATCCGCGCGCAGACGTCGGGCGCGAGCCCGGACGCCAAGCGCTCCAAGCGATCGAGGTCCGAGCACGCGACGTCCAGGATGGTGGCGCCGAAGCGCAGGGCGTGCTTGAGCGGGTGCAGTCCTTCGAGCACGGCCAGCGAGGGGTCGCGCCGCGCGCGGCCGTATCGTGGGATGAGTGAGCCGTGGTTGGGCACGCGGGCGATCATCGCACGGCGCGCTCTGGCCGCGAAGGCATGCGGCGAGCGGTGTGGTAGACATCCGCGCTCGATGGGGACGAGGGCGGATGTGTATCAGGCGGTGGTGTTCGACAACGACGGGCTGCTGCTCGACACCGAGGACGCGTGGACGCGCGCCGAGGAGACGCTGTTCGCGCGCCGCGGGAAGGTTTTTACGCTCGACCACAAGCGCTCGCTGATCGGCTCCGCGCGGGCGGCGGCGGCGATGAAGCTCGAAGTGATGCTCGGGGAGACCGGCGAGGGCGAAGCGCTGATGGATGAGCTGCACGGGCTGGTGATGGAGGAGGCGCTCGCGGGTGTCGAGCCCCGCCCGGGCGCGCTCGAGCTGTTGGGGCGACTCCTGGACGCGGGCGTGCCGGTCGGCGTGGCGTCGAACTCGCAGCGAGAGTTTGTAGAGCGCACGCTGTCTGGCGCCGGACTGCTGGACGGACGGTTCGCGGCGGTCGTGTCCGTCGAGGACGTCGAGGAGCCCAAGCCCGCGCCCGACATCTACCTGGAGGCGTGCCGGCGCCTGGGCGCCGAGCCACAGGCGTGCGCCGCGCTGGAGGACTCCCCCACGGGCGTCGTCGCGGCCGTCGCGGCGGGGATGTTCGTGATCGGCGTGCCCTACTTCACCGGCGCGCAGCTGCCGGGCAGCGATCTGCTCGCCGACAGCCTCGCCGATCCGCAGGTTGCCCGCGCGCTCGGGTTGGAGTAGCGCGGCACCGGCCGGGAGAACGTGGACGCGATCTCCTACGCGGCGGGCTCCGGGGTCCTTGACGAGGGCAGCCTCGCCGCCAAGCAGCGACTCGCCCGGGACATCGACCGGGGCGAGATCGCACCACCCGGCATCGCCGATACCGCCCCTTAGAAATTGGTGTGTAGGCGACGGTAGCGAGCATAGCGGCCTCGTTGCACCACTTCGATCGCACCGCCGGCCCGCAGTTCCTCCGAAGTTCCGCGACTACCTGTTGAGAAGAAGCTGACCTTCGATCCCCACGACGGTTCGAACCCGACGGCCGGGCGGGACCTCTGGGGTTGGAGTGAGGGTGAGAGCGCGAGCCCCACGCTGGCGGCGAGCCAACGCGCGGTGACCGCGGCCCAGGGCCAGCGTTTTCGACACCTGTCTCATCACCACTGACAGGGACGCACACGCTCTCTGCCGCTCAGTCGACCGTGATCGTCTCGCGATGTTGTGTGTGCCCTCGCTTGACCGTCAGCGTGTAGCTGCCTGGGCCGATCGTACGGCGCGGACTCAGCGCCAGCTGCATTCTGCTGCCCCTGGAGTCGATGGCGAACCCCACGGCGTAGACGAGCTTCCCCCGCGAAAGCGCCGCCGCGAGCTTTGCCCCCGTGCCGGTGAACTTGATCGGTGACGCTCCCTGCTTGGCCTGGCAGATCTGCTGGATCTTGCTGCCTTTCTTGACCCTTTCGCAGGTGATCAGCTCGACCTTGCCGGACGGCCCCTGCGCGCCGGTGGCGCCCCGCGGGCCTGCCGGGCCACCCGGCCCCTGCGAACCTGTCGCGCCGGCAGCTCCCGTGGCCGCAGTAGTACCTGTTGGCCCCGAACTAGCGGCCACACCGGTCCCGCTCAGCGCGATGTCTGTTGGCGAGAACTCGTTGTCAGTTAGCGCGATCGTCGCTTCCCTGGCGCCGGTCGCGGTCGGCGTGAAGCGAACGCTGATCGTGCAACTCTGCCCGGTGGGGAGCCTGCGTTGCAAGCATGAGTCGGCGGTGATCGCGAAGTCGCCGGGGTCTGCGCCTTCCAGCTTGGCTTCGGTGATCGCCAGCGCCTGCACACCGATGTTCGTAACGACCAGCACCGACGCGGGCGAGGGCTCGCCGACCGTCTGATCGCCGAAGTCGCCACCTGCCACCTGTGCCTGGGGCGCGGAGTAGAAGAGTTCGCTGGAATCCAGCAGGGGCGAGAGGCCGTCAAAGCCACCCGCCACGAGCACCGCCCCGTCCGGCAACGACGCGGCGATGGCGCCTTCCCGAAATGCGAGCATCGAGGTGGCCGCGCTCCACGTGTTGGTGACCGGATCGTAGATTTCGCTGGTATCGAGTCGGCCTTCCGTTCCGTTTTCACCGCCCCCCACCAGCACGTCTCCGTCCGGCAGCGACGCGGCGATGGCGCCTTCCCGCGCTTCGCCCATCGGCGCGGCCGCGCTCCATGTGTTCGTGGCGGGATCGTAGGTTTCGCTGGTGGCCAGGTAGCCGCCTTCGTTTTCGCCGCCCGCCACCAGCACGTCTCCGTCCGGCAGCGACGCGGCCACGGCACGTTCCCGCTTTTCGCCCATCGGCGCGGCCGCGCTCCATGTGTTCGTGGCGGGATCGTAGGTTTCGCTGGTGGCCAGGTAGCCGCCTTCGTTTTCGCCGCCCGCCACCAGCACGTCTCCGTCCGGCAGCGACGCGGCCGAAGCGCCTTCCCGCGCTTCGAGCATTTCCGGGGCTGCGCTCCATGTGTTCGTGGCGGGATCGTAGGTTTCGCTGGTTTTGAGGTAGCCGTTGTCGTTGCCGCCCGCCACCAGCACGTCTCCGTCGGGCAGCGACGCGGCGACCGGGTAATCACGAGGTTCGAGCATTTCCACACCGGGGCTCCACGTTCCCGTGGAGGGGTCGTAGACCTCGGTGCTGGAGAGGGGCTTGCCATACGCGCCAGGTACGTATTCGCCGCCGCCGCCCGCCATCAGCACCTCTCCGTCGGGCAGCGATGCGGCGGACGCGAAATTGCGGGCTTCCAGGAACGGCCCGGCCGGACTCCGAATCCCCCCGGCGGATGGCGCGGCGAGAGCCCGCGCCGGCAAGCAGATCGCCGTCAGCACCAGCGCGAATGTCAGTGCGACGGCCGTGCGCGTCGTGTCTGCCCGTCCGCTATGCCGTTGCATCAGAACTCCCATCATTGCGTTGAACTCCCATTACTGAAACTTAGAGAGCCGCTCGGACGACACCGGGCCGGTTGCGGTCGCGATCTATTGGCGACAGCAGCCGCTCCTCAACCCCCTTCCAAGCCGCGTACCCCGGCTTCTCCACCCCGTCGGTTTCGATCAGCCCGCCGTAGGACTCGGGTGGTTCGTCATAGAGATGGATCCTCCCGACCGCGTAGATGTTCGGCAGTCTGAGAGCGCGAAGCCCAAGCTGGCGGCGAGCCGAGGCGCGGTGGCCGCGGCAAAGCGCCTGGGCCCTCGAGGATCTTCACGGCGATCGTCTGCGTGAACGTCTTGCCGTCCACCAGGGCGGTCAGCGTGGCGTTGACGCCGTTGTGCTTGCGGATCAGTCCCAGCAGCCTCGGGGCAAGGCGGAACGGCAGGTGGCTGGTCTTGTTGCCCGGCAGGCTGAACTCGCTGTTGCCGACGCTGGCCTGGTGGCCCCCGAAGCTCATCGTGGCGACCCCGTTGCAGCCGGTGGCGGGCCGGCAGTAGACGGCGACGGCGACGATCCGCTGCGCGTTGATCCCGTCTGTCTGGGGACTGATCCTGATGACCGGCAGGGGAGCGGGCCGGCCAGCCGTTCCTCCCGCGCAGATGTGCGTCCCGTCCGGGCCGGTGCCGAGCGTGACGCGCATCATCAGTTCCGCGCCACTGTTGACCGCGAAGCCTTCGTTGGCGCTCAGTTCCGAGGAGGACAGGGTCGCGCCGTTGCCAGTGCCGTTGTTCTTCAGGAAGGAGTCCGTCGTCGCGCCTCCCACTGAGCCCAAGACCTGGTAGGGCACTCCGGCGCGGTAGACGTTGGGGACGTATCCGCCCTCGTCGTTGAAGGCGACGTAGTCGCCCGCGCTCACGCACAGGTTGATGGGTTCATAGGTGCTGAGTGTCGATCCGCTCGCGCCGTTCTGCCCGCAGACCGGGATTTCGAAGGCCTGTGAGGTGATGTTGACCTTGACGCTGGTCCCGCCGGGTAGGGGGGAGAGGTCCTGGAAGTGGATCTGTGTCAGAGGCTCAGGGCCGCCAGGAGCAGCCTGGGCGCAACCCTCCAGGCTGACTTTGACGGCTTGGCCGGTGGCCGGGGCCTGGACCCCGCCGCCGGCCGACGCGACGTTCCAGAGGACCGTGTCGGCGCCATAGTGGAAGGTGTGGAAGAGCCCGTTGGGAGCTTCCGGGTTGGGGGGGACAGGCGTGAACGTGCCCTGGTAGGCGAGGTTTTCGGCGGTGTTCAGGGTCGCGGGCGCCGAGAGGGGGCTGCCGAAGGTCGTGATGGCGCCCCAACCGCTTGCGGGCGCCAGGAGCGCCAGGAGCATCAGGAGTCCGGCGAGCAGGAGACCGGCCGTTGACTGGCGGACCCGGCGTCGCGGAGTGGGGCTGGGGGCATGGCTGAGCATCGCCATTTGAATCGGCAGATGGACGACACGGTTGAGGTCATGCGCCGTTCTTCGACGCATGGATAGCGCCCGTCAAGAGCATCCAGCCAGGCTGAACGTCTGGCAGGACATGGGTCCGTTGGCTCGATATGAAATCTCTTGTCTTTGAGAGCGCGACCCCAAAGTGGGTGGCGAGCCAAGGCGCGGTGGCCGCGGCAAGGCGCCTGCGCTGGCCGATCGGAGATCCCTTCGATCTCCGATCGGTACGGCGTTTTCGACACCTGTCTCATCCCCACTGTCTGGGTGGCTGGGCGCTCGGCTGAGCGGCGCGATCACGCCATCGAGGTCGATCTGGTCGGTGGGGACGCGTCCGCGCCGACGAGCATCGGGTTCGTCGGCTCAGTCAAGTGGCGCGAGAACGAGCCGTTCTCGCGCCGCGATCTGAGCGATCTGGCGAGAAGCCGCGCCGTCGTGCCGGGCGCCGAGCTTGCCAAGCTCGTCGTCGTCAGCCGCGCGCGCGTGGACGACGACGTCACGGTGGACGCAACCTTCCGAGGGGACGAGCTGCTCGCCGCCTCCTAGACGCAACGGCAAGGGCCCGCGAGCGTACCGCGCAGCTTCACCGGGGGCGGCTCGTGGACGACCCGGACGGGGGTTCCACCGGCGTTTGTCGGAGGCTGTGGCTCCTCTATCGTCGGCGCGATGGTGGCCACCCCGCATATACTCGTCGGCGCCGCGGGCGCTTCGAGGGCCCGTTCGGTGGGAGGCGCGCTTGCGATCGGGGCGCTCACGCACCTGGCCCTGGATGCGGTTCCCCACCGCGACTATCGCCTTGGCGCCTTGGGTGGCTTGGCGCTCACCGCCGACTTGGCCTGCGGCACGCTCGCGGTGGCCCGCCTCTCAGGCGGCTCTGAGGTCCTGCTCGCGGGCGCCCTCGGCGGCGTGCTGCCCGATGCCGTGGGTCTCGCCGAGCGCGCTCTCGGCGTCTCCCTGACCGGCTGGGTGCACGCCACGATTCACAGCGACAGCCGTCCCTCGCCGTGGTGCTCGGCGGCAATACAGGGCCTTACGGCCATGGCGGCCGCGCTGGCGCTGAGGGTGGCCGCCGGACGTGAGCGACGAGTCGGCGCGGGAGCCGCCGCTCACCCCCCCTTCCAAGCGAAGTAGCCCGGCTTCTTGACCCCGTCGCTTTCGATCAGCCCCCCGTAGGACTCGGGTGGTTCGTCATAGAGATCGATCCCACCCGAGCGCGTAGATGCTCGGGAGCTCGCCGGCGAGGCGCAGCCCGTCGGTGATCCACTGGGCCTGGAGGAGCGGTTCGACGTAGAAGTTGAGCTCGAGGTCGATCTTGGTCGGGATCCGGGTCGGCTGATACACCTCTGACGTTGGGAGCGACTTCTGGGGTTGGAGTGAGGGTGAGAGCGCGAGTCCACGCTGACGGCGAGTCAAGGCGCAGTGGCCGCGGGGCGGCCAAGCGCTTGGGGCTAGAAATTGGTGTGTAGGCGGCGATAGCGGGCATAACGGCCTCGCTGTACCACTTCGATTGCACCGCCGGCTCGTAGTTCCTGCAGAACCTTCTTGATGGGGGGGTCGCTGGCGGGTGTCGCCGAGCGGATGTCATCGAGCAAGAACTCGTCCACGATTCGCGAGCGGATGAAGTCCCGGATCGCGGGCTGCTTTGGTTCCATATCCGGCCGTCATCTCGAGCCTCTGTTCAAGCTCGCGGCGTCTCGCCCAAAACCGTGTGCCGAACGCCGCAATTTTGAGGCCACTTCGGACAAGACGACGCTGGTCGAGCTACATGAACAGGTCGGAGGCGTTCACCAGGAGCACGTTCTCGCGCGCGGCGTGTCGCTGCAGGCGCCGTGTGAAGCCGCGACGAGCGAACAGCGCCAGTTGGACGTCCGCCACGCCCGGCTCGATCGCGTCGCGGCCTGCGAGCAGCCCTTGCAGCGCGTCCTCGTCAACCGGTCGTCGTGACCACTTGCACGATCCGAGCAGCGTGTACTGGCGCTGATCGGTGCAGGCGATATCGATCTCGTGGCGTCCGTCACGTGACCACCACGATCCGATCGTGGTCGCGGCGCGGGCCTCCTCGATCTCCGAGTAGCGTCGAGCCAGCTACGGCATAGGTCCTCAAAGATGCGCCCCACGTAGGTGTCCAGGTCGGCGGCTATCTGCTCCCACACCGCCTCGATCGCCTCTTCTCGGTCGAGGCGACTGCGGTTGGGCTGAACGCGACGGAACCAGAAGTTGAAGAACGGGTCTCTGAGCCGCCAGAAGCCACGCCGCCGGCGGGCACCGGGGGCCACCGGCGTGCGTTCCTCGATATAGCCCAAGGATGCGAGCCGCTCGAGCACGACGGCGACGTTCGAGCTGGGAAGCTCGAGCAGGCTGCCGATTTGGGCGTTGCGGGTGCGTCCGGAAGCGATCGCGGAGAGGACCCCGAAGTAGCGCCGCGGGTCGCGGATACCGTGCTCCTCTCTGACAAGTGTCAAAGGCTCTTCGTGAAGCGGCGCTCCGGTGCGCAGGATTCCCTCCCGCACGACCTGCTCCAGGGAGCGGTGACCGGCCCAGACCTGATACTGGGGCGTTCCTCCGATCACGGCGTAGCGCTCGATCAGCTGCTCGGGTGAGCTGCGCGCCGGTGCGAGCTCCCGTGCGTCGCGATAGTCCAACGGCTCGATGGTGGGCCGGTAGGTGGCCCGGCCGTGCAGGGGCGCGTCCTGGGAGAGCAGTCCCTCCATGAACGACAGTGCACTGCCTGACAGGACCAGGCAGATGTGCGTTCCCCGCCTGTCCCAGCCATCCCAATGTCGCTGAATGATCGATGGTAACGCGGGCTCTGACAAGCATGCGTACTGGAGCTCATCGATGATCACAACCAGCGGACGCTCATCGGCCTGTGAGCCCAAGAAGTCCAGTGCGCCGTCCCACGAGTCAAAGCTCAGCGGCGGAGCACCGGGCAGCAGCCGTGCGGCCTCGGCCGCGAACGCGGCCAATTGCACCGAGCGTGGCTGCTCGTCGGCCTGGTAGCTGATGACACGCTCGCCGGGAAACGCATGGGCGAGCAGGAAGGTCTTGCCGATTCGTCGCCGCCCGCGGACTACCACGAGGCTCGGCGCGCTGTCGCGCTGCTCGCGCAGAAGCGCCAGCTCCCGCTCACGATTCACAAGTGGCCGCATCGCGCTGATACTACCATATGAAGTAGTATTTTATGAAGTACCAGCAGCCGCCGCTCAACCCCCTCCCAAGCCGCGTACCCCGGCTTCTTGGTCCCGTCGCTTTCGATCAGCCCCCCGTAGGACTCGGGTGGTTCGTCATAGAGATGGATCCACCCGACCGCATAGACGCTGGGGAGCTCGCCGGCGATGCGCAGACCGGCGGTGATCCACTGGGCCTGAACCAGGGGTTCGACGTAGAAGTTGAGCTCGAGTTGGGGGGCTCTGAGAGCGCGAGCCCACGCTGGCGGCGAGCCAAGGCGCGGTGGCCGCGGCAAAGCGCCTTGGGGCTAAAAATTTGTGTGTAGGCGACGGTAGCGGGCATAGCGGCCTCGTTGCACCACTTCGATTGCGCCGCCGGCCCGCAGTTCCTGCAGGACCTTCTTGATTAGGGGGTCGCTGGCGGGTGTCGCCGAGCGGATGTCGTCGAGTGAGAACTCGTCCACGATGCGCGTGCGGATGTAGTCCCGGATCGCCGGCTGCTTGGTTCCGTATCCCGCGGTCATCTCGAGTCTCTGTTCAAACTCTTTGTAAGCGGCGAGCAGCGTTCCCATGAAGTACTCCATCCACGGCCAGATCGTGTGCTGACCGTCATGCCAGCCATCCGTTGATTGCCCGAGCGCTTCGTAGTAGGTCTCACGCGTGTCGTTGATGATGCGCTCCAGAGAGATATAACGACCGACCTCGTGACCGGACTGGTACAGCAGCAGGAGGGTGATCAGACGCGCCGTCCGTCCGTTGCCATCCTGGAATGGATGGATCATCAGAAAGTCGAAGACGTAAGAGGAGAGCAGCAGCAGCGGGTGGTGCGCCTGGGCTCGCTGCAGTTCGTCAAAGCGCCGATGCAGCTCCGGCATCGCAACCGTGCGGGTCTGAAGCGGTGACACGGGACGGAAGCGGACAATGACCGTGCCGTCTGGGCGAGTTTCGGTGACGTCGTTCGGTCCGGTCTTGTACTCGCCGGCGTGCCGTACGTTCGTCAGGCTGTATATGGTTTGGTGCAGTTGCTTGACGACGTTCTCGCTGAAGGGCATCGCGTCGGCGCTCGAGTGGATGAGATCCAACGCCGAGCGATAGCCGGCGATCTGCGCCTCGCTTCTGTTTGCCGGCATCGTCGTCTCGCTCATGAGCGCGCGAAGGCGGGCGGGCGGCGCGGTGATGTCCTCGATCGCGTTCGATGCCTCGGTGCTCTGGATGCGCGCAACCTCGATCAGAGTCTTCAGCGCCGCTCGATGCTGGCCTCGTTGGGCGACGGCTTTCCCGGAGGCGTGCTCGAGTGCCCCAAGGGCCCGGACGATCGAACCGGGCACGGGGTCGAGGATGCGCTCGTGATGCCTGAATGTCTGCATTCCAACGGCTACTTTATCAGGTCAACAGTATAATGCAGCCGTGGTTTATGTCGTTAGAGCAGTCGATTCGACGCCCCGCGCTCAACCATCCTTCCAGGCGAAGTAGCCCGGCTTCTTGGTCCCGTCGGTTTCGATCAGCCCGCCGTAGGACTCGGGCGGTTCGTCATAGAGGTGGATCCACCCGACCGCATAGACGCTCGGGAGTTCGCCGGCGACGCGCAGCCCGTCGGTGATCCACTGGGCTTGGAGGAGGGGTTCCACGTAGAAGTTGAACTCGAGGTCGATCTTGGTCGGGATCGTCCACTCGGAGATGAACAGCTTGGGATCGGGGTTGCCCGGCCGGCCCAGGTAGCGATCGACGAGCTTGCTCAGGCGCCCGAGGTCGGAGAAGTCGATCTCCTGGTCGGGCGAGGGCGGGTTGGCGAGGTTGGGAGCGCGGAAGCTGAACGGATTGTGCCCGTACATGTCCAGCCGGGGCGGCTTGCCGTCGGGCAGGCGCAGGTTTTCGATCCACTGCTGCGTGGAGATGTCCCCGGTCGTGTAGGTCATCCCGCCGATCGACCAGGTTGGAGCGGCTGACGCTCTTCAGGGCGCCATAGGCGGCGTCGAGGATGCGGGCGTAGAGGTGGGGCGCGACCTGCTGCTGGGCGTTCAGCTTCGCGAACGGCTTCGCCGGCGTCTCCGGCTCGAAGTTGTGCGAGCGCGAGGGCTCGCCCCAGATCATCCACAGGTGCACCGACGGGTAGCGCTTGGCCGCGGCGATCGCGAAGTTGGCGTAGTCTGCCGCGTGGATCGGCGCCCAGTTCCACGGTTTGCCGCCGTTGGCCCACGTAGGGGCGCCGATGATCTGGAGGGCCACCTGCATGTGGTAGCGCTTGGCTTCGGCGACTGCTTGGGTGACCTCGGTGGGCCAGACGTAGGCGGGGTCGTTGGGGTTGGTGGGACTGTGGGGGCGGCGTGGCGCGATCGAGTTCCAGTACAGACGGTCCTCGTAGATCTTGACTCCGAGGTCCCGATATGTGGGAAACAGGGACACTCCTTCGTGGATATAAGGACCCCACATCGCCTTTGTCGCGGATGCCCGTGCGAGCGACGAGGTGGCTGGCGATAGCAGTAGAAGCGCTACGACCATGCTGAGAGTCGTGCTCTTGATGATGTGGGTTCGCGTGTGCATCTTCAGGTCACCACGACTCGGCGCCCAGCTGATGGTTTCACAGCGTGGGCGATGATGACCCCGATCGATAAGGGGCAAGCGTGTGCGAATGGTTTAGGCTGCCTGGCCGTGGCCGAACACAGGCAAGATGCGCGTCTGCCCGCTGGCGTGCCCGACCGCCAGCTGTCGCTGTCCCGCCGCGCGGCGCTCTGAGCGCATGCCGGCGCGACGGCTGCTTGTCGTGACCTACTATCACCCGCCGGACCCAACCGGCGGGCACCGCTGGGCTGCGATGGGACACTGGCTGCGCTCGCTCGGGCACGAGGTGACCACGATCACGACGAGCGCCTGGGGGACGCTGGACGACGACCTCGCCACCGACACGCATCGGACCGGCGATCTCGTGGCCTCCGACTTGCTTCGCCGCCTGCTCCGACGACCGCCATTTGCATCAAGCACCGACTCTCAGGCCACGATCGTCAAGCCTCCGCTCGCGGTGACCCGCAACGTGGTACCCGACTTCGGCCTCGTGACCTGGGTCCCGGCCGCGCTGACTAGCCACGCGGAGGCTCGTGCGTGATCGTGGCATCGAGTGCGTCGTGACCACCAGCCCGACTGCACTCCACGCACATGGTCGGGCTGATGCTGGGTCGCGCACGACCCGCGTGGATCGCGGACTTCCGCGACGGCTGGCGCTACGAGCCGCTGCGGCCGCCGTGGCCGACGCGTGCGCAGGAGCACCTGGACGCCGCGATGGAGCGTCGCGTCGCACGCGGCGCCGAGGCGGTCATCGGCGTGACGCGTCCGATCGCCGAGGACTTCTCAGCGCGACTGGGCATAGCTGCCACGCACATCCCCAACGGCTGGGACCCGCGGTGGGATGCGCGCACTTCCGAGGCGTCTGAGGTGGAGTTGGAGCCCGGCACCGTCAGCGTCGTGCACACCGGCAGGCTGGGCGGCGACGTCTGGCGCGATCCCGAGCCGGTGTTTACCGCGATGCGCTGGATCGCGGCGCACCGCCCCGACGCTGCGCGCCGACTGCGATTGGTGTTGGCTGGATCGCTAGACCCTCGTCTGCGTGAGCTCCTCGAGGATGCCGACGAACGCAGGTGTGCGATACGTCGGTCAGCTCTCGCGCGAGGGGTCGCTCGCACTGCAGCGCAGCGCCGACGCACTGCTGCTGATGACCTCTGCTCATCACGTCTCGCACGCGACCGGAAAGCTGTACGAGTACCTTACCGCGGGGAAGCCGATCATTGCGCTGGCCAGAGGAAACGAGGCGGCGCGGATCGTCCAGGCGACCGGGACCGGCGTGACCGTAGCCCCGGACGATGTCGAGGGCATCGCCCACGCACTGCTGACCGCGGTGGACGGGACACTGGGCGCCGCGTACGCCCCGAGAGGTCGAGACCGATACGTGTACCCAGCTCCCGCGGAAGCGGTAGCCGAACTGGTCGAGCGCGCCATCGAGCGGCGTCGTCGCACGCGCTAGCGTGGACGGCTATGTCGACTAGGTGCGGGGACTCTCAAGAGATGGTCGGCGTGTCGCGGTGGCGAGCGTTGATACCGCCCCCGGTCGACTCCCGCCGGTTGCGCGTCCTGGTGATGCCCGAGTGGTACCCGTGGCCCGATCGGCCGATGGAGGGAACTTTCTGTCGGGAGCAAGTGCGAGCCGCCGCGCGCGCACACGATGTCGTCGTGATCGCGTGGCGAGCAGAGGAGCGCATGTTGAGGCCCTTTTCCATCCACCGGGTCCAGGAGGAGGGCGTGCCTACCTACCGTATTCGCTTTCGGCGCTCGGGCGTCCCCAGACTGAGCTTCCTCACCGAGATGCTTGGAATCCTCATGGTCGTGGTACGTCTGCGCCGAAGCAACGCTTGGATCCCGGATGTCGTTCACGCTCACGAGTTTGGGGCTGGTTTGGCCGCGATCGCGGTGGCAGCGGTGAGCCGCGCTCCGCTCGTGATAACCGAGCACTCGAGTACCGTGGCTCTCGGCGATTTGCAGCCTAGGCAGAGAGTGGTGGCACGCCGCGCCTTCAGATATGCCGACGTGGTCTGCCCGGTCAGCGAAGACCTCGGGCACCGCCTGGCAGAGCTGGTAGACGGGACGCCCGTCGTGCCGGTGCCCAACGCGGTCGACGACGAGCTCTTCTGCCTCCGATCTCCCTCGACAGGCCATCGGTTCCTGAACGGTCTGAGGTGAAGCTCCTGACGGTAGGGAACCTGGTGAAGATCAAGGGGCATCGTCATCTCATCCAGGCATTGGCAGAGCTGTGCGCTTTGGGCATACCAGCGAGGCTTGACGTCGTGGGCGACGGCCCCTTACGAGCCGAGCTGCAGACGCAAGCTAACGCGCTCGGTGTTGACGAGCATGTGAAGTTTCATGGTGTCCTGCCCCGAGAGCGCGTCGCGGCGATGATGGGCATAGCTGACATCTTCGTGCTGCCAAGTCTGTGGGAGACGCAGGGATGTGCACTGATCGAGGCGATGACCTGCGGATGTCCCTCCGTCGCGACTGACGTGGGGGGAGTTCCAGAGGTGTTGGATCCCAGAGCCGGGGTGCTCGTCGCGCCGGGATCGTCCGAGGCCCTGGTCGGAGGGATCGTCGAAGTGCTCGACCGGCTCGCCGACTACCAGCCCCAGGAGCTACGTTCCCTTGCGGTGAACCGCTATGGCTACACAGCCATCAGCCATCAGTGGAGCGCCGTCTACCGGTCGGCGCTCTCCAAGCGCCACCCCCTCCCGAGTCATGAGCAATACGGAAATCAACGAGGACTTCGACCCCAACCGCTACTGGGAGCAGCGTCTCACCGATGCCTACACCCTTGGATCGGTGGGATGGAGCGGGTTGGGAGAGTCCTTCAACCGCTGGATGTACGCGGTCCGCAAGCGCGTCTTCAGGCGGGTGGTAGGCGAGAGTATCGACGACCCCTCCGATCTGCGCGTACTCGACGTCGGGTCGGGAACGGGCTTCTATCTCAACGCCTGGCGGGAGCTCGGAGTCCGAGACCTCAGCGGATCGGATCTGACTTCCACCGCGGTCACGCGCCTTCGCGCAGCCTTCGCAGACATCCCGATTCACCAACTGGACATCGGGGGCGATCCCGAGCAGCTACCCGGCGAGCGGTATGACGTCATATCAATCATGGACGTCCTCTACCACGTGGTCGACGATCGGCGCTACGCGCAAGCGCTTCACAATCTCTCTCGACTGCTGAAGCCCGGAGGACAATTGATCTTCAGCGAGAATTGCGTCGCGCAGACAAAAGCTGGAATTCACCAAGTGAGCCGCTCTCGTGTCGAGATTGAGGGTGCCCTGCGTGACGCACAGCTCGTTCCGGTCCTGCAACGGCCGATGTTCTTCCTCATGAACTCCCCGATCGACTCTGACAGTCGCATCCTGCGTCGCTGGTGGTCCACGGTCGTAAGGCTAAGCGCGCGTAACGAGATGCTCGGGTGGTCGCTGGGCGCCGCTGTCTTTCCGTTGGAGTTGGCGTTGGTAAGACTGGCTGCGACTGGGCCATCGAGCAAGATCATCGTCTGCCGGCGAGCGGTATGACCATCTGCACGACCTTTGATTTCATCTGTCGCATCCGATTTGAAGGATCCGTAGTCGATCAGCATGGTACGGCGATTTTTTCGTGACAGCGCCGTCTACGTGCTGCCCGCCGCGCTGTCGAGTGGGGTGTCATTCTTACTTTTTCCTCTGTACGCACATCGTTTCACGCCTCAGCAGTATGGAGATCTGGATCTACTGCTTCTCACCGGTACGCTGATCGGCTTTACCGTAGCGTTGGAAATGTACCAAGCGGTCGGGCGATACGTGACAGGTGAGACCGACGAGCGCCTACGCAAGGGTTACGCCTCAACGGGCCTTTTCATTACCGTCGCGATGTATTCGCTCTTTGCCGTCGTCTTCGAGCTGTTCGCGGCGCCTATCACTCACGTGCTGCTGGGTTCACAGGCACCACCCCGAACTGCTGCGTATCGCCACGGCTTGGATGTGTGTTCAGGGCCTGCTCAACTACACGCAGGCCCAGCTTCGCTGGCAATTGCGTCCCCACGCCTTTGCCATCGCAAGCGCAGTCAACGCGTTTGGCACCGTCGGTGCGGCGGCGGTGTTCGTTTTTGGCCTGCACCTCGAAGTTCGTGGTGCCCTGCTGGGTCAGCTCACCGGCAGTAGCCTGGCTCTCCTGTACGTCGCGGTCGCGACCAGGAAGACATTTGCCTTTCAGTTCAGCCTCGACAAGTGCCGCCTGCTGTTGCGCTATTCAATCCCACTGGTTCCATCCGGAGTGGGAGTCTTTCTCAATCCTCTACGCAGACCGCCTGGTAATCAAACACCTACGGTCCGTGGCTGACGTCGGGATCTATGGTGTGGGTTACCGAGTGGCGATGATCGTGGTGCTACTGCTGGTCGGCTTTCAGGGAGCGGCGACTCCGCTGATCCTGGCAGGCAAGGACGACCCGACGACACCGAGGGACATCGCGCGAATAATGCGCATATTCTGGGCACTTGCGCTGTCGAGCTTTGTCGCCCTCTCTCTCCTGGCCACACCCATGATCAGGATCCTCGCGGCCAGCTCCTACCAGAGTGCCAGCAGTGTCGTGCCCTTCTTGGTAATCGCCAGCCTGTTCTCCGGCATGTACTTCTTTGCGCCCGGGTTGGTCATCGCCAAGAAGACGGTCACAATGGCGAAGCTGACCGCTTTCAGCGGCATCGCAAATCTGCTGCTCGCGATCGTGCTCGTGCCACCGTTGGGCATCGTCGGAGCGGGAATATCCACCGCGGTTACATCCCTCCTGTGGTTTGGTTTATTGATGCGCCAAAGCCAGCGCTATTATCGGGTACCACATCGCTGGCCTCCGCTGGTCACGGCGCTCACGGTCGTCGTGGCGTTCGTTGGGATCGCGCTGGCGTTACTCCCTTCAACGCGTGTCAGCGCCCTAGACCCCGGGATACTCGCCATACGGGTGTTGCTGGTGGGGCTTGGAGTGGCCATGTCAATCGGCCTGTCGCTGAACAAGCGCGACCTCGGCGAGGCCCCCGGCCGGCTGGCTGCGCTGGTCAAGGGAACAGGACGGCGCCGCGCGACGACAGCCGGGTGATATCGATGACACTTCATCGGTGCCTAAATCTCGCAAACCGTGTCCACTGAACCGGGGGAAAGGCCAATGTGGTCGATTACTACTGTGGGCCCATGCGCCCTCGGCGACCATCACTCCACCCCTCTAGCACTGCTCGCAGGTAAGGGAGAGGGCGTGTGGCGCGACGCGCGCCTGCGAGGTGAACGGGCGAAGGATCCCCGCGGCGCGTCGAAGAGCCCTCAGACCACTCAATGGGGCGTGTCGATTGCAGATTACGGTGTGGTTACGTGTGTCGTAGTAAGCAATTTTTGAGGAATGCTCTCCGCCCGCGCTCGCTGAAATCGATTCCACACCTTGGCTTGTGGCACGACATAGATTCGATAGCCGGCATGTCGCGCACGCAGCGACCAGTCCACGTCCTCGTAGAGGAAGAACAGATCCGCGTCGAGCAGGCCGACCTGCTCAAGCCAAGCCGCGGAACTAGAACGGCTGCGCCAGTAGCCCAAGCCGTCTCGCGGACAGACTCGAACTGGCCGCTGTCGACTTCGCGGTAGCCAAGCATCCGCCCGCTGTGGGCACGGTGCAGGAGTCGAAGGTTGCCCCGGCATACCAGATCGAGTTGGGTGGCTCGGCAAAGTAGATCAGCGGGCAAACCGCTCCGGTGTCAGGGCGTAGCTGCGCTACCTCGATACACCTAGCAATGGCATCGACGGCGATCGTTGTATCGTTGTTCAGAAGGAAAACGTAGTCGGCACCGAGCTCGAGTGCCCGACGAATCCCGATGTTGTTGCCTTCAGCGAAGCCGACGTTCTTTTCTTGCTGAATGAGAGAGATGGTCGGGTAGCACCTACGCACAACCTCGGCAGTCCCATCCCACGAGCCGTTATCAACGAGAATAATGGTGAGAGCATCCCAACGGGTAAGGGCGAGCGAGGCTCAGACAGTCGAGGGTGTCTTCGAGGCCGTTGTGGGCCAGTACGACCACGGCGACGTGCGGATCTGGAGGGGGCGGTCGTCCTGCCCGCTCCGCGAGTGCCGCAGCAGCCACACGGCTCATAAGATAACTAAATTAGCTGAGTACTTGGCGGAAGGCACCTCGAGCCAATCCTTAAGACGATCAACCGACCGACACTCGAGACTGAGCGCGCTACCACGACGGCAGCACGGGCAAGGGTTCTGGTCGTTCACGGGGGGCCTGCCGCCCAACTGAGCAGCCCGGAAACTGATCCCGACGCGGTCGTCCCCGTTTTGGGTAGGCTTACGCCGTGAGGTCTGATCGCACCAGGGGCTCTACCAGGGAGTGACAACGACGAGTCCGACTCCCAGACGAACCGCCGCGGAGGAGACGCTCGCGAGCGCGGGTCGCCGCTCCGGCGCCGATCCACTTAACAATTCCATTTGCAGCGATTTTGTTGGCGATCGTCGCAATTGTCGCTGCCTACTTCACATCACACCGCAGCCCGCCTAGTCCGACGGTACTGCCTGCGGCGGCGTCCCAGCTTATCCGAAGCTGGCTCTGGATGGTGCCTTTCCAGTCGAATATCCGGAGCTCGGCTCTGGATGGTGCCCACCGACCCAACCGAGGCCCTGACGGACCGGGGTGGCAGTGGATCGGCGACGTCGCTTGGATGAAGCTCACTGGAGTCACCCGGGCCTGGGTGGCGTTTCGCGCTCTGAGCCTGCGTTTTGACCGCACGCTGACCTTCCGCGGTCCTGCTGGCGAGCTTAGTTGCCGCTCACATTGGAACAGAGCCGCACGTCTATATCGTCGGCCCGCTGTCGAGCGGCGTCTTCGTGCTGCGCCCGACGCCGGCCGGCCGTGTCGCGTCTCGGCGGGATTCCAGGCATCTGTCAGTCTTCTTGTCAGAGCTTCGGGTCTTACCACGTCCGCTTGGCGGCGCTTGCCGGGGAAGGCTTCTGGCCAACCGAAAGCATAAAAGGCGTGAGCTTCAACTGTCTGGGCGGCGCTGGGGTGATCGATGTTTATGCTCCCCGGACACGAGCAAGCTCGATCTGGCTGACGCTTATGGCGAAATCGATCGGGCAGCAGAGGATGCTGATCGCTCATACCGGTCAGTCTACGCACGAGGTTGTCGTTCCGATTTCCTCGCGTTTCATCCGGCGGGCCCTTTCCGGCTTGTAAGGGGCCAAGCACGGGTCTTGCTCCGCACCTCGCCGGGTCCGAGCCACTACGGCGTCGACCCGCGTTTGCTCAGCGTGCAGGTTGCGCAACTGGCGGCACACACCTCTCCAGCTGAAGTGTAGGGGTAGATCATCGCGGCGCTCGCAATCCTGTTCGGTATCGAGGCGTCCCTCCTCGTCGTTTCCTACGCGCTGTTACACGGCCGGTGGCAGAGCATCTCGTTGTATCTGTTGGCTGGAACCGCCCCATTGGAGGTCTATCGCACGGTGATAGCCGGAGTTGACGTCTCGCTCTTCAGACTATCCCTTCTGCTCGCAGTTGGCGTGCTGCTGGGGAGCACTCGCGGGCAGCTGTCCAGCTTGATCCAATGGATCCGTCATCCGCTTGTGGCCGCATATCTGCTGATTGCTGGCGTGGTTGTTCTCGCCATGCTGGTGCATCCCATCAATCCGTTCCTAGGGAAGCGAGAAGCCGCTGAGATCGGCATCGGCGTGATCGCACTTGCGACGTTTGCTGAACTCGCTCGCCGCGAGTCGGCGGAGCGCGCTGCTAGCGCGATTGTCGTTGGTTCGGTCCTTCCTATTCTTGCGGCCGCATGGCAGGGCCTGGCGCACACGATAGGGGCTAGCGAAGCACTGCCCCTGTTGAACCACCTTCCCGCTGCCCCGGGCTTGGAAGTTACCCGTCAGGCGCTCGCTTCCTTCGGTCCTATCGGCGCGCGAGCCAAGGGCACGTTCGGCGATCCCAACCACTTTGGCGTCTATCTCGTGTTCGTTGTGTGCCTTGCAGGTGCGCTCACGGTCATGGCTGGCCGGCGTGGAAACCGACGCGACCAAGTGTCCTTCGGAGCCATTGCCGTAGCAGCCTCTGCGACGCTCGTGGCCACCTTCTCCCGCAGTGCATGGATCGCAGCTCTTGGCAGTGTGCTCGTTATCGCCGTTGTGCTGGTCCAGGCGTGGCGCACCGGGACTTTGACTCCCCCAAAGAAGCGCGTTACTGGGCTCGTCATATTCGTAGCGCTGGCACTATGCATACCCGTGGCACCAAGCGTCGTTGAACGCTTGGTGCCCTCGTCGGCGATCAACGTGCACTCCGACCGCGAACACGGGAGGACGGTCCGCTTTGCGTTCGATCAGTTCATTGATCACCCTGTGCTCGGCATCGGCCCAGGCGGCTTGGGCGTGAAGCTGCACGAGGGAGCGCGCACATCTGGCGCCCATTCCACCTATCTCACAGTTGCCGCCGAGCTGGGGATCGTGGGGATACTGGCACTGCTGTTGGCGGTGGAGGTGACCCTGCGGCTGTTGATTCACGCCTGCCGCCGGCTACGCGGAACGTATCTGGCGCCGCTGGCAATCGCCCTTGCAGCCGCCTACGTCGGTTTTTTGGCTGCCAACGTGACTTATGACATATGGCTTGACGATGACTTCCAATGGATCATGTTAGGAGCGGTAGCCGCCATCGCCATCAGTGCCGGCGCTGCCACAGGGCGCCCTGAGACTGACGCGCCCGACGGAGTCGATATACACGAGATCCCACATGAGCGCGGTCCGGGCGCGCCAGTCGTCAGCCCCGAGCTATTCGGAGCGGACAGCGCGTGAGGCCGTTGCACGTAGTCCATGTCTATAACGACGTCTTCCCCCCTGTCGCGGGCGGAATCGAGAAGCACATAGACCTCATAAGAACTGCACTGCCCGACTTTCGCAGCGATGTGCTCGTGTGCGCGCGCGGCCCGCATGGCGGCCGCCGGCGATGTGGCACTGGCGTCGAGGTCCGGGTCGCCGAGCTCGGCCCACGCGTGTGGTCAGTGCCGATCGCACCGGCATTCCCGGCCTCTTTGCGCCGGATTCAGGCGGACGTCGTGCATGTTCACATGCCCAATCCGCTTGGCGAGCTGGCCGTTTTGGCCGATCGCAAGCGGCCTCTCGTGTGCAGCTACCACGCCGACGTTGTCAGACAGGCTCGCGTGGCTCCGGTTTACCGTCCGCTGGTGCACGCTTGTCTCAAGCGGGCGACGGAGGTCATCGTGGGCAGCCGCCGACTTGCAGAGACATCTCCGTACCTGGGTCCGTATGCCAGCAGCGCCACCGTGCTCCCGTACTTCATTGACACCGAACGTTGCTCGCCCTCCCGGGTGAGTGATCAGGACCGGACACGGCTGCGAGCACGATATCGCGGGCCGCTTGTGCTTGCCGTGGCGCGATTGGTGTACTACAAGGGACTCGACATCCTTATCGAAGCGGCGAAGTCGCTGGACGCGAGCGTCGTCATCATCGGGGACGGCCCGCTCGCCGGGCAGCTGCGCCGCCTCTCGCGTAAATCGGCCAATGTGCACCTCGTGGGTCAGCGTCACCGAGGCTGAGCTGCTGTGTCATCTAGCAGTCGCCGACTGCTTTCGTGTTACCGTCGACGAGTCGCGCGGAGTCGTTTGGACTCGCAGTTCTGGAAGCCCAGGCCATGGGGGTTCCGGCAGTGGTGACCGATGTGGGGACGGGTACAGTCGAAGCGATCGCTCCGGGTAAAACTGGGCTCGTTGTCCCACCAGGGAATCCTGCGGCCCTCGCCGCCGCGATCAAGGAGATCTTCGCGGACCGGCTACGCGGCGAGATGATGGGGCAGCATGCACGCGAGCGGGCCGTTGCGCTGCACTCTGTTCCACGTGCCGCCGACCAGCTACGCGAAATCTACGCGCGAGCCGTCTCGTCGGGCGCCAACGGCGGTGCCCAACGCCCGGTTAATTGATCTGCCCGCACAGCGGACGCTCGTGAGTCGATGAAGATGGGCGATCCCTGAAGGGTACCCACGCCGCAGATCTTGGTCTCGGTCCTTCCAGACGCATGCTTACGTCATTTACTCACGCCAAGCGCATCTCCAAGGCGCGCATTGGTCGATGTTAGTATCATGGCCGCCGTGCACCCCGACTGTCGTTCGCCCGATGCCAAGGCACCGACGGTAACAGTCGTCATACCAAACTACAACGGTCGCCACCTGCTTGAGACATGCGTGCCGACGGTGTGTGCCGACCTTCGCGGCGAGGTGGACGCCGAGGTGATCGTTGTTGACAACGATTCGAGCGACGAGTCGGTCGCCTGGCTGCAGTCCACTTGGCCACAAGTCACTGTGATCAAATTGGACAGGAATCACGGCTTTGCCGTGGCCTGTAATATCGGCGCAAAAGCCTCGCACTCACCGATCGTTGTATTTCATAACAACGATGCCATCGTGCGACCCGGATGGAGTGCCGCCTTGCGGGTAGCGCTCGAATCGGCGCCCGACATTGTGATCGCCGGTGGGTTGACCATGTTCTCGACCGCCCTGATCATGTGAACTCTGCGGGAATCCGCATTGCTATCTCGGGCGCCGCCGTCGATAACGGCTTTGGTCGTCCCCTCGCCGAGGTGGATCTGGGGCGAACGTGACATCGCCGGAGTGTCCGGGGTCAGTATGGCCGTGAGTCGCGAGTGGTTCGAGGCGGTCGGTGGTTTCGACGAGGACTTCGTCGATGTACTTCGAGGACGCGGACCTGTGCCTGCGGGCGTGGATCGATGGATGTCGCGTCAGGTTCACACCGGACGCCGTGGTCATGCACGCGTTTGGCGGGACCTCGGGCGACCGCGTATGTCGCGCTGCGCAACTACTATGGCTCACGCAACCGCCTGCTCTTGGTGGCGAAGTCGTTTGGTATCGGCCGCCTCGTCGCGGCCGTAGCCTTATCCGTTGCAGAGGATCTCCGCTGTCGTTGCGTGGCTGCTCGCGACGGGTGAATTCGAGCGCGCGAGGGCGGCGGCGGACGGCAAGCTCCGCGGGACGTTCGACGGAGTGCGTACCATTCCGAGCTACCTCCGCGGATCGCGACGTGCAGCACGGAGCCGGGGTTCAATGCGCGAGTTAAGGAAGTTTTGGCGTCATCGATCCGGTCGGAGTTTCGCTGCGGGAATTCGCTCACATGCGGCTGGTCGGACGACGGCAATAAAGGCCCTCGCTTGGTGCTGTCCCGCCTCGCCGCGCGAGATGAATGCCGCGAGCGTCAACATTAGCCGTTGCGCCCCGCGAGAGTACGTCGGACATGAGTGGCGGCGACCCTTCGGCATCGACGAGCCGTACAGGCCGCACGTCACGGCCGGTGCGAGGCGACAAGCGCTCCGCCAGATCGGCCATACGCCAGTCGGCGAAGAGACCCCATGGTATGGCCGATAACTCGGGTCGGTGTGGCCGAAGACGAGCGCAACCGCCGCATCGCGTATCGCCTCGCCTCGGTCGAGCGCCTCTCGCCGGCATATGTGAGATTCTTCGGCTGCGGCGAGGACCCGCGCGGCGAATGAGCGCATGATCACATGACAACTGCGACAGGGAGGAGAGTGTTCCGTGTCCCTCACTGAGCGCCTGCCGATCGGCTTCGCCGTCGCCGCCATGGTGGTCTACGCGGCGACCCCCTACGCCATCGTCGTCGCCGATCGGCTGCAGTTCTACGACAAGCCGGTCGGCTACAAGGGCCACGCGCGCCCCACCCCGTATCTGGGCGGGGCGGCGGTGATGGGCGGCTTCGTCGTCGCGGTGCTCGCTGGCCGCCGGCGATTGGAGCAGGACGATCCCGCTGGTCGGCGGCGTCGCGCTGCTGTGGGCGGTCGGGACGATCGACGACCGCCGGACCGTCCGCCCGGCGTGGCGGGTTCTGGTCGAGCTCGCCCTGGCCTGGATGGTGTGGGCCTCGGGGCTCGGGCTGGCACCTGCACGGGGGTGCGCTCGTCGATCTCGGCGTCACCTGCGCATGGATCGTCGCGGTCGTCAACGCCTTCAACCTCTTCGACAACATGGATGGAGCGGCCAGCACGATGGCGCTCGTGGTCTCCGCGGGCGCGGCCGTCCTCGGCGTGGTGCGCGGAGATGCCTGGCTCGCGGTCGGCGCGGCGTCGCTGGGCGGCGCCTGCCTGGGCTTCCTCCCGCGCAACCTGTTCCCGCCCGCGCGCATCTTCCTGGGCGACGGCGGGAGCATGCCGATGGGCTTCGCCGTCGCGGTGCTGGTGATGGTCGCCGCGACCACCTCGGTGACCGCCTGGCAATCGTTGCTGGTGGCTCTCCTGCTCGTCGGGATTCCGGCCCTGGACACGAGCCTCGTGATCGTCTCCCGCCGGCGTCGAGGCGTGTCGATCCTCAAAGGCGGGCGGGACCACCTCACCCATCGCGCGCGCAGGTTCCTGCCAAGCGCCCGCGCGGTCGCGCTTGACGCTGGGAGCCGTTCAGGCGGTCGTGTCCGTGGGGGCCGTGCTCGTCAGCCAGGGAGGCTCGTCGTTCATCGTGATCGGCGCGATCCTCTATCTGCTCGCGGCGGCGATCGCGATCATGGTCCTGGAGACGCAGCAGGTCGAGGAGTTCGGCGCAGTGGGGTCGGAGGGGGCCGGCGCGACGAGCTCCTCGCCCCGGCTTGACCGGTCGCCTGAGATCCTCGCCGGACCACTCCCCGCCGCGCTCGCGTGCCTGATCGCGCTCGGCCTGGGCGCCGGCCTCAGCCCGTTCTTCTTCGCCTACTACGACGCCTCGGTCTGGGTGCCCGATCGGCTTGGGAATCGTGCTCGTCTGCGCGATGGGCGTCGTTGCGCGCCCCACACGCCCGGACGGCCCCACCGCCCTGGCCCTCGGCGGTCTGCTCGGTCTGGGCGTGTGGTCTCTGGCTTCCACCGCCTGGGCGGAATCGGTGGAGAACGCCGTGGTGAGCGGCAACCTATGGCTCGTCTATGGAGCGCTGCTGCTGCTGATGCTCGTGCTCCTGCGCAGCGAGCGGCGCTCGGCGGTGCTGCTCGGCGCCGCCGGGCTCGGGGTGGCGGCCGTGGCGATCTCCGTGCTCGTGCGCCTGCTCGGCGGCGACCCGGGATCGCTGTTCCTGGGCGGCCGTCTGAACTCCCCGCTGGGCTACATCAACGGCGAGGGCTGCCTGTTCGTGGTGGGCTTCTGGCTGTGCTTCGCCGCCGCCGAGACCAGGCGAGCGCTGCTGGCGGGCCCGGCGGCGGGCATGGCCACGCTGATGGCCTGCCTGGCGATCCTGTCACAGTCGCGGGGCACGGCGCTGGCGATGCTCGGCTCGCTGATCGTCGTGGTGGCGCTCGCGCCCGGTCGCACGCGTCGCGTCTACGGCCTGCTGGTGGTGGCCGCCGGGGTGGCAGCCGCCGCACCCGACCTGCTGCATGTCTATGACCACACGGTGGCGGGATCGGTCCCGGCCGGAGTCGGCCACGCCGCGGGGCGCTCTGCCCTGCTCGCCGCCCTGGCGGTGGGCGCCGTGTGGACTCTGCTCACCTGGGCCTTGGGGCTGCTCCCCTCTCGAAGCGTCTCCCGCGTCCGGAGGGTCGCGGCATGGCTGCTCGTGATTCCGGTCGTGCTCGCGCTGGCGGTGGCCGTCGGCTCTGCGCACCGGATCGAGCACGACGTTCGCGATCAGTGGCACGCCTTCACCCATCTCACTGAACCAGCTACCGGCACCGGTTCAGCCTCCGCCAGCCAGTCACGGCTGCTGTCCGGCGGGGGCCACCGCTACGACTACTGGCGCATCGCCTGGCATGTGTGGAAGGAACATCCGCTGCTCGGCGTGGGCGCCGGCAACTACGCGCGCTCCTACTACGAACTGCGGGCCACGACCGAGGACATCCAGCAGCCGCACTCGATCGAGCTGCAGGCGCTCTCCGAGCTCGGCCTCGTCGGCGCCCTGCTGCTGGCGGGCTTCATCGCGGGCATCGCCTGGGGAGCCGTGCGCATGCGTCCCGCCGCGAGACGCTCAGCTGTGACGCGCTCGTTGATGGTGGGCGCCGTCGGGGCCTTCACCGCCTGGCTGGTCCAGACGAGCGTCGACTGGATGCAACTTCTGCCAGGGCTGACCGCGGTGGCGATCGCCGCGGTGGCGGTCATGGTCAGGCCGCGAAGCCTGCCGCGGTCGGCCGCGGTCACCTCCCGAAGTTCCGGCTTTGGCAAGGCGCTCACGAGCAGGCCGGCGCTCGCGCTCGGGGCGTCAGCCGTCGTGGTCGACGCTCATCGTGGCGGGAGCGAGCCTCAGCCGTCAGGGTCTCGCCGACCTCTACCGGGAACGCGCCCAGAACGAGCTGGCCACTCGGCCCGCGTCGGCGCTCACCGACGCGAACCGCTCCCTGGACATCGACTCCGACGCCGTGGAAACCTACTACGTCAAGGCGGCCGCGCTCGCGCGCTTCGACCAGGCCGCCGGGGCCGAAACCGCGCTGCGGCAAGCGCTCGCCCACGAGCCGGACAACTTCGTCACCTGGGCGCTGCTGGGCGACATCGCCGTGCGCGAGCATCGGCTGCGGGTGGCCAGGCGCGACTACGTGCGCGCCCACCAGCTGAACCCGCGCGACACCACACTGGCGGAACTGTTGCGCGCTCCGGGCTCCGCGCTGCGCTGATCCCCGATAGTTGAGCGCTTGGCCCCGAGAAAGTCGATTCAAGCGCCGGCCCAGAGTCCCTGTAGCGGGACGGCCGCGAGGCGCTCCCCGAACGGGAGCGTGTGGGAGCCTGCATAGAGCACTACTCCACCCTTGAACCTGCTGCCGAGCTTGTCGCGCAGGTGGCGCAGCCCGGCGAAGTCCCTGCCGCTCACGGTGGCGGATGCCTTGACCTCGATTCCCGCGACCTCACCGCTGTAGCGTTCGACGATCACGTCGACCTCGCGCTGCTCCTTGTCACGGTAGTGGTAAAGCGACACTGGCTCCTCGGCCCAGTCGCTCTGGCGCAGGAGCTCCATCGCTACGAAGCTCTCGAGCGCCATTCCCGCGACCGCGCCATCGCCGGCGATGCGCTGCTCGTCGGCACCGATCAGGAATGCGAGCAAGCCGCTGTCGACCACGTGAAGCTTCGCCGTCTTGACTTGGCGAGCACCCAGGTTCGTGTACCAAGGCTTCAGCCGGCGGATCAAAAAGAGATCTTCGAGGACCTTCGCGTGGCCACGGACGGTGTTGGCGTCGACTCCCAACTCCTTGCCCATACCGTGGAAGCTCGCCAACGCCGCCGAACGCGCCGCGGCGACGTGCAGTAGCTGCCCAACCGACTCGATGCTGCGAATGTTCGCGATGTCCGGTACGTCTCGATCGAGGATCGTCGCGAGATAGCTGGCGAAGAAACCGCCACGATTGCGCGGGCTGCGTCCCTGGAGCTCCGGGTAGCCGCCGGTCGCGAGCAGCTTTGCGACAGCCCGGCGCCCGACGGGTGCGTCTGACACTTTCGGGAACGTGCCGTCAAGCAGCGCATCAATGAACCGCTCGCGCACCCCGTGAATCTCACCCTGCGAGAACGGCCACAGGTTGACGTACTCGACGCGCCCGGGCAGCGCATCCGCGATCGTGGGAAGCGTCAGGATGTTCGCCGATCCCGTGAGCAGAAACTGCCCGCGAGCCTGGTTGAGGTCGAGTCGCTCCTTGATCGCCAGGAGCAGACCAGGCGCCCGCTGCACCTCGTCGATCACGGTCGGCCCCTCGATTTCCGCGATGAAACCTCGCGCATCCCCCCGCGCCGTGGCCGCGGCCGCCTCGTCATCCAAAGAGATGTACTGGGCGGGAAACTCGTTCATCGCGAGATCCCGCGCCAGCGTGCTCTTCCCGACCTGGCGAGCGCCGAGCAGCGCTACCGCGCGGCTCTCAGCCAGCGCTTCGAGCACGTGCAGGCGAGCGTGACGCGATACGAGTCCTGTGGACACCGGCTAAGTATAACCTTCCTGCCCGGCAGATTAGGAGTTTACTGCCCGGCAGATTAGGAGTTTGATGCCCGGCAGATCCTGAATAGCAAACAGTCGATATGGCCCACAGGACATGGCCCGCAGCCGGTGGGCCACTTTGGCCACAATCTGTGGCAACACCCCCGCGGGCTACCCTCAGTCCCCGAGGTCCGGCGGATCCTCCTCACGTCGCCCGTGTACCACGGCGACGCGCAGGCCCTGTCCGCCCGCACTGGCAAACGCAGAGAGATCCTCCCACTCGGGGACGCGGTCGAAAAGGTCGTCCGGTCGGGGCAGCGCCATACGGGCAGGATAGCGAGCAAAGCCGCCTCAGGAAAAGTACACTTTGCTATTTAGCTCGTTCCGCCTGACCCTGCGCGAGCGGTCCAGGCGGGCACATCCAAGTAGACCACGGGGTTCGCGACCAATGGCCTTACCAGAACCGGGGAGGTTATGGTAGGCTGTGCGACTGGCTGATCGACGCCCGTGGCGCGCAAACGCCACTTGGAGCGGCGCGTCCTGCCCAGCTCGACGAGTTCGTCTCCTCCCCCGCCTTCGAAGAGGTCTGTCAGGGCTGGCTCGCGAGGGAGTTCGACGCTGCTGCTTGGTGGGCATGGCGGCTAGGGCGCGCCGCCTTCTGCTGCTCTTCTGGGTCCTTGGAGATGGCGTAGAGAAGAACGTTGGTGTCAACGAACCGCACGCGCCGACAGCGGGCACTGCGCCTCTGACTACCAATGTATCCGAGTCCGTCGGTGTGGTGGCATCCACGAGTGCGTGCTGAGATGCCTTGGGAGGGTGGTCGCTGCGCTGCCGCACGCACTCCCACATGCCGACACCCGCCGCCTCGACACTCCGACCCGTTCAGTACGATCGCGCTCCTCATGACGACAGGAACCGAGGCGCGATGACCCCACGAGCACCCGCGCCCGATGAGTCGCTGGAGGATCTCCACGAGGTCGATGCTGAGCGGTTCTACGCGGCCTTTCAGCTCGCCCTCGCCGATCCCGTCTATGGCGCCTTCTTTGCTCCATACGAGCTTGCGGACTTCCAGCGCATGCGATGCTTTCTCGCTGAGGACGGCAAGGTCGGCGCTGACCGCCTGGACTGTATCGGGGATGTGCTTCGCCGCCTCTACGAACGAGCGGGCTATCGAGTTGTGCTGACGATCCCGTGGGACGATCGCTATAAGCCCGTCGCTTGGGAGTATCATCAGTATGGACGTCCCGACATCTACATGATGGAGTACCAGCCATGATCGACCCCAGCGATTTGAGCCCTGAGCAGCGCGAGCTGTGGCGTGAGCTTGGGATGGGCACTGTGACGCAGAGCGGCGATCAGACGCTCGGTCAGGCACAGCGCGCCCAGGAGGCAGCGTTCCGCCATGCCTGTGCGCTTGAAGGCATCCCGCTCGGCGACACGCCTGCATCGGTACGACCATTGGCACGGCGGGCTTCGGAGGCTCTCGGCGCCTGAGCCTGGCTCGCTGGAACTCGTCGACGAACAGGGGCAGCTCGCGCTCCTCGATGAATCCAGTCGGGTCTACCCTCGCCGCCGCGCGTGGACCGGCGTCGTCAAGGCCTCGACCTGGGCCATTGCGTATCGCGGGTAAAGCGTCATGCAAACGCGCAGATACCGTCTCACAAACGCGCAATAGCGGTCGGCCAAACGCGCAATAGCGGCCCGGGCAGGCGAAGCGCCGTGCTGCTGCTGTGGCTGGTGGGCACGATCGACGACCGCCGCACCGTCTCCCCCTGGCTGCGGGGGCGATGTCGCGACGGCCAGGTCCCGCTCCGTCTCCGTAGCCATTTGCACGATATCTACCCCATCTGATGGCGCTTGGCGGTGTTGATAGGGAAAAAACCGTGCGCACGAAAAACTACCTAGCAGTCCCGCACCGCGCCAGTCCACGGGAAGGTTTCGGCGCGCCTGCTCGGCGGCGGCCCGGCCCCTCAGCCGCCAGACAGACGTGTTGACACATCGAGCACAGACAGCCCCGGAACGCGCTCGAAGTCGCGGACGTTGGTTGTGGCAAGCCGTAGGCCGTGTGTGAGCGCCGTGGCGGCGATCCAGAGGTCGTGCATGCCGATGACTTCGCCGGCTGCCTCGAGTTGGGCCCAGATCTGTGCGTGAACCCGCGCTACCTCGGAAGTGATGGGGAGCGACTCCAATTCGACCAGCACCTGCTCCACGAACGCTTGACGTTGCGTGCGGCGGGCGCCGTTCACAGCCCGGTGAACGCCGTGCAGGAGCTCGCTGACCGTGATCACACTGACCGAGTGCTCCTCGTCGGATGGAACTCGCCCAAGCGCCCCTCCGCTGCGCTCGGCGTCGACGAGAACGGATGTATCGATCAGCCAGCCGGCCACTTGCTCACTGGAGGCCCGATGCTCTTGCGCGCCTCTTCCACGTCGCGGGCGAAGTCCTCGTCGACGACGGGCAGGTTCTCTACGAACCTCCGCCACGCATCGCCGGAGAGCCTCCGTGGCCGCGATGGCGGGCGCAGCTCGGCGATCGGCATGCCATTACGGACGATCTCAATTTCCTCGCCTGCCCCCACACGGTTGATTACAGCCGAGAAGTTCCGGGCCACCTCGGTAGCGCTCATACGGACCATGCAGCCATATTATCAGATAAATCAGACTCCAGGCAGGATAAGAGAGAGCAGAACCCGCGCGACACCACACTGGTGGAACTGTCACACGATCCGGGCTCCGCGCTGCGCTGACGAAATACGCTCTGCCGGTCGAACGGTTATCTTCACAGACGTGCGTGTCCTCCGCGTGTCCGTGCCCGGAGCCCTGGCGGCGTTTGCTGTCAGCTGTCTCGCAGCCCCCGTCCCGGTCGCCCTCGGCCTGGAACCCGGAGTCCACGCTGACCCGGGCTCGCCCGCGGCCAAGCAGTACGCGCTGCCCCTGAACCAGGCCAGGCAAACCGGAGCAGGTCCCGCCGGCCACGAAAGCTCCTCCGCGGGCGTTCCGTTCGGTGCCGGCATCAAGCCACCGGGCGCGGGTGGATCGTCGCATTCGGGTGCGGGCGTCAAGCAGGCCGTGGGCCGGGGCGGCGCTTCGGGACCGGGCGGCACCAGCAATGCCGCCGGCCGGCAATTGACGCTTCCCTCGGCCGTGCTGCGCGCGTCGAGCTCGCAGACTGGCTCCGCGGGCGGCGATGACTCGATTCTCACGCTCCTGGGGGGAGGGGTCGCCATCCTCATCCTCGGCGGGTTCGGGGGAGCCCTGATGCGACGAAGCCACCAATCCGTCCCCTCGGCGTGAGGATTCCATGCGGTTTTTGATCACCGGCGGCGCGGGCTTCATCGGCTCGCACCTGAGCGATCTGCTCGTCGAGCACGACCACACGGTGCACGTGCTCGACGACCTCTCCACGGGGGCCATGGAGAACATCCGCCACCTCAAGCATCATCCGCGCTTTCAGTACACGGTCGGTTCCGCCGAGAACCACGCCCTGGTCGCCGAGCTGGTCGATGAGACGGACCTCGTGGTGCACCTCGCCGCTGCGGTGGGCGTCGCGCTCGTCGTGGACAGCCCGGTACGCGCGATCGAGACCAACGTGCACTGCACCGAGGTCGTGCTCGAGCACGCCAACAAGAAGAAGAAGCCTGTGCTGATCGCCTCCACCAGCGAGGTGTACGGCAAGAGTCAGGCGCTGCCGTTCAGGGAGGACGGGGACATGCAGATGGGCGCCACCGACAAGGGTCGCTGGGCGTATGCCTGCTCGAAGGCGATCGACGAGTTCCTGGCGATGGCCTACTGGCGCGAGCGCGCCCTGCCGACCACGGTCGTGCGCCTGTTCAACACCGTCGGACCGCGCCAGACCGGAAGCTACGGCATGGTCGTGCCGAGGCTCGTGGGTCAGGCGCTCGCCGGCGAGCCGCTGACCGTCTACGGCGACGGCCGGCAGACCCGCTGCTTCTGCCACGTCGCCGACGTCGTGCAGGCCCTGTTCAGCCTGGCGAGCGAGGAGCGCGCCTACGGGAACGTGTTCAACGTCGGCGCGAGCACCGAGGTCTCGATCCTCGACCTCGCCCGTCTGATCATCGACGTGACCGGCTCCGGCTCGGAGATCTTTATGATCCCCTACGACGAGGCTTACGGCGAAGGCTTTGAGGACATGTACCGCCGCGTGCCCGACACGACCAAGGTCCGCGAGCTGATCGACTGGTGCCCGACCCGAACACTCGATGACGTCGTCCAGGACGTGGTCACCCACCAGCGCGGCACGCTCACGCCGGCCGCGATCCTGGCCGGCGGGCTGAGCTCCTGAACCGTGTAGCGGCCGCTACACAATCATAACTTGCAAAACCATAGCTTTGCAAATCATAGTTTTGCTAGACTGACGGAATGGTCGATCGCCAGGAGGAGCTCGAGCGGTTGCGCGAGGCAGCCGCTGAGGCGCCCCAGCTTGTCGTGATGCGTGGGCGCAGGCGCGTCGGCAAGAGCTACCTGCTGGACCACAGCTACGCTGATCACCGCCTCGTCTACTTCCAGGCCGACGAGGGAGAGGCGCGAGGACACCTCGACCTCCTGGCAGCCGAGATGGGAGGGCTCGTGCATGCGCCGATCGCCTTCGGCGACTGGAACGAGGCTCTGAGCGCCATCGGCGAGCAGGCCGGCCGTCAGCCGCTCGTGGTCGTGCTCGACGAGTTCCAATGGATGCTTGCAGCCGAACCGCTGCTGGACTCGATCATCATGCGCCACTTCGACCGCTGGGAGCGAGCGCGCGTCCCGATCGCCCTTGTGATCAGTGGTAGCACGCTGACGCTGATGGAACAGCTCCTGGAGGGCGATAGGCCGATGTTCGGCCGGGCGAGCTATCGCCCATTCCTGCAGCCGTTTGACTATCGCGACGCGTCCCTGTTTGCCTCCGACGCTACGAGCCCAGCGCAGAAGCTGTTGCGCTACGGCATCCTGGGCGGGACCGCGCAGTACCAGGTGTGGGCGGGACAGGCTCCCGTCCGCGAGATCCTCAAGCGCAGGATCCTGACCAAGGACGAGCCGCTGTTCGAAGAGCCGCTGCAGCTGATCCGCGGCGAGAGCGCGATCCGCGAGCCGGGCAACTACTATGAGCTCCTGCGCGCCATCGCACGTGGCGCGACGCAGTTCAATGAGATCCTGCACCAGTCCAAGATCTCCTCGGGACAGCTGCTGAGCAACCGCCTCGACCGGCTCGCGAAGCTGCGCTATATCGAGGAGCGCCGACCGCTCGAGGGCAACGGGTCGGCGAGCTGGTCGGTCAGCGACCCGTTCTTCCGCTTCTGGTTTCGCTACGTCTACCCCAACCGCTCGCGCCTGCAACGAGGCCGGGCCGAGGAGGTGTGCGATGCGATCCTCGCCGACATCGACAACCACATGGGCAACGTCTTCGAGCAGGTCTGCCGGGACTGGGCCGGACGCTACAGCGCCGACCCGCTTCTGGCTGGCGCGCAGGACATCGGCGCCTACTGGACACGCACCCACGACGTGGAGGTGGACCTCCTCGCGCGCGGACGGCAAGGCATCCTCGCCATCGGCTCATGCAAGTGGTCCTCACGCGCCGACGCACACGACCTCGATCGCCTGATCGAGCTGCGCGGGCGCATTCGTGGTGCGGGCGCCGCCGCGCTGTACGTGTTCGCGCGGGACTTCCACCACAGTCTCACAGAGCGCGCCGAGCGCGACAGCGTACGCCTCGTCTCCGCGGAGGATTTGTTCGCCGAGACAGCAAGCTGACCCACGTCGCGACGATCGAGCGCGACGAGCGCGGGCTGAACGGTGCTGTGATCACACGTCTGGCGTTGCGTATCGTTACCGTGTCGGGCGTGAGCGGTGGCGCGTTGCCCATGTCGACTCGGCGCGATGCGCCAAGGGCGCATCCATGAAGCTGGTGATGACCCTTGTCGTCCGCAACGAGGCGGACATCATCGAGGCGAACATCGACTACCACCTGGCTCAGGGAGTCGACTTCGTGATCGTCACCGACCACGGCTCCGAGGATGGCACGAGTGAGATCCTCAGAGGGTACGAGCGTATGGGCGTCGCCAAGGTCATCCGCGACGACCGCCAGGGTCACCGTCAGAGCGAGCGGGTGACCCACATGGTGCGGATCGCCGCGGAGCAATACTCGGCGGACTGGGTGATCAACAGCGACGCCGACGAGTTCTGGTGGCCCCTCGCGGGAAACCTGCGTGATGTGTTCGCGTCGATCCCAGGCGAGTTCGGCCAGATTGCGGTACGGCTCCGGCATTTTCTGCCGCTCGCGGCTGACCTGGACGACGAGGACGATTCAGGCGAGTTCTATGCCCGACTCCTGTACCGCGACAGTGAATCGTTGGACCTTTATGGAGCGCCCACCATGCCGAAGGTCGCGCACAGGCCACGCCGCGACGTGCGGGTCGCGCCGGGCAATCACGCGCTCCTTGCGGATGGTCTGCGTATGGTCCCCGCCGGAGAGCTGGTCGAGATCCTTCACTTCCCGATGCGCAGCTTCAAGCAGTGGGAGCGCAAGGTGCTTCAGACCGGATTGGGCTATGAGCAACTCGGGCCCGATTCACCGGAGGTCGGCCGCGATCAGATCCTACTCTTGGAGATGCAGCGATCCGGGCAGCTGCCCGCCTACTTCCGCGGGCGGATGCTGAACGAGGAAAGCATGGAGCGTGGGCTGCGCGACGGGAGCGTCGTATTCGACGATCGCCTGGCCAGGTTCATGGGCAGATTGCGTGAGGGCGCGCTATCGCGTACACGTCCCGACAGTGCCCATGTCCGGGCGCTCTTTCAAAGAACACTGCAGGCGCCCCTTGAGCTCGAGCAGTGCCAGTGGGATCTCATGCAACAAGAACGGGAGCTCGCGAGCGCCAAGGATCAGATCCGGATACTGCGGGAGGCGCTCGATGAGCACGGTGTACGGGCGGCGAATCTCTCCGAGCGACTGGACACAACACAGCAAGCTCTCAACACCCTGCGCGGGAGTCGGCTACTGCGCTGGACGGCGCCCGCACGGCGAGCCTACTACCGTGCTCGCGACTCGTTACGGAGCTAATCGTTCTGGAGCCTGTCGTGCGACCACGTGACTTTTCCTACGCCCCATCTCCGTCCAGCTCCAAGCTCTGCTCAACCTCGACCAACTCCCCTGAGTCGAGATCCAGATAGCGTCGCAGCGCGAGGTCGGGCGGGTGGCCCTGGCCACGCTGGAAGTAGTTGGGCGAACCTGTAATCGACATCTCCTCGGCGGCGATGAAGCGTCCCTCGGCCAGGTCTTCGCGTACGAAGAAGGCGTTGACCCCGGACAGCTCGGTGTGCACGAGTCGATAGCCCTTGCGCTCGCCCATCGCGCGCAACGCACCGAGCGAAGCGCCGTAGTAGCTCGTCCCATCCCATCCGCCGTCCAAGTCGGCCGGCTGCACCAGCCTGCGGCGAGGGTCGAGCGCGCTGTTGTACTCGATCACGACAACGCGCGGGCGATAGGCCTCGATCGCCTCCCAGATCCAGTAATCCGCGCCGTCCACATCGATCGACAGCACGTCCAGCTCGGCCGGCACTCCGCTTGCCGTAAACAGCTCTTGCACGTTCTCGGGAGTGATCATCGCCCGCGCGGTCCGCACCCGGTCCTCGGCTCGGTACTTGCGCTCCAGCTCGGTGAAGAAATCATCGTCGCAGTCCATGAACAATCCCTGCCAGCCGGCAACGTCGGCCAGATAGACACAGCTGCCCTCACGTCCGGACTCCACGCCGAACTCCACGAAGAAGCGCTCGCCGACCCCGATGCGAGCCAGGATCTCGGCGAGCACGCCATCCTCGCCGTTCTGGCTGAAGACACGCAGCTCATAGGCAGCGAGCGAGTCCGTGGCGGCACTTGCGCCGGGCCGTCCGGAGATAGCCCGGTGACGCTCAGCCAAGAGCGCCAGGGCCGTATAGAGAGAGCGATCGGTTTCCAGCGCGTGCTCGGCCTGGAAGGCATGATCGAGGCGGTTGACGCGACCACCCAGCTCCGTCAGCGTCCCATTCACCGAGTCAACCGCGCGGCTCTGGGCTTCGATCACGGCGGGCAGCGCCATCATCCCGTCATGTGAGCGCAGCCGCCCGAGGATCATGGCGTTGGCACGTACCAGACGCTCGCTCAGATCCTTGAGCTGATCGGTGACCTCGTCGCTGATCGTATTCAATGAGCGCAAAACCTCGGCGTTGACGGTCTCCTGGTAGGCGGTGAACGGGCGCATCAACCGCAGGGCGCCGCGCCGCGCCGCGCCGCCCACGGGCCCAACCTTCGTCGAGGGCCCCGCGACGGGCCCCCGCTGGATCCTGGGCGCAAGCGAATCGACCACCATGTGTCGCCCGCCGTCGACGGTGGCCGTATGTCGGCCAGGGGCTCCAAGCCCACGCAGATGCTCGAGCCGATGCCTCATCAATTCACCGGCCGCCTCGGGCGAGTGGCTGCGGTGGATGTCCTGCGCCGCTCGCGCGCCAAGTGCCGCTGCAGCGGCGGGATCGTCGAACACCAGACGCATCAGCGCCGCGGCATGCTCGACGTTTGGATCGGCCCACTCGCCCTCGGCGGGATACGGCGGCGCGCCGGGACCGATCGGCACGAGCTCATAGTCGACGAGCAGCCCGTTCTCGGCGGTCATGAAGTCGAGGTTGCCGGAATAGCCGGTGGCGATCACCGGCTTGCCCACGTACATAGCCTCGGCCATCGTCAACCCGAAGCCCTCCGAGCGGTGCAGCGATATGTAGCAGTCGCACGTTGCGGTGAGCACGTTCTTGTCCGACGGCGTCATGTAGCGATCGATCACATACACATCCGGATGCTCACGGGCGGCCATCAGCAATCGCTCGTGGTTGGCGGGGTCACGCTCGGCGTTGATGCACTTCAGCACCAGGCTCGGCCCCTCTCCCGGTGCGAAAGCGCGAGTGAAGGCTTCAACGGTCGCAAGCGGATTCTTACGCTCGAACACACTGAGGTAGTCGAACGAGAACAGGAAGAAGAATCCCTCGGGCACGCCGAGCTCCGCCCGCGAGCGGGGGACGATCGGCGGCATCTCCACAGGGATGCGCACGGGAACCACGGGGATCGGCGAGATCGGGGCGAGCGCCGCCGCGACGTGCTCAGTGGGAGCCCACACCTCGTCCAGCAGCTCGAACGAGCCCTGCCACTCTGAGCGAAAGCTCGACACCTCCCAGAACCACAGGCCGATCGAATAGCGCCCGGCGAAGAAGCGCTCGCCGGCGCGGTCGGCGAAGTCGGGCAGCATGTCGGCGTTGACGCAGATCAGGTTCACCGGGAATTGCGCGTCGCGATGATCGGACTGCGTGAACAGATGACCCTGGCGGCTGAGGGGCAGTGTGGCGCCATGCACCGCCAGCGCCGGGACTCCCGCGGTGTCCAGCGCCGTGACCACTTGGCGAGCGGCCTCGCCCACGCCCAGCTCCGAGCGGAAGTAGCCGACTACGTTGACCCCCCACAGCTTCGATCGGGGAGACGGCGCGGCGGCGACGGCCTGCTCGGCACTCTCGGTCAACGGCAGGCGTCCCAGGGCCGGCACTTCCTCGCGCCCCCCGTTTTGTGACCACTCGAGCAACCCGCCGAGATCGGGGCCGTTGAGGTCGGGGAACGCCTCGCGCAGATCGACACGCTCGCCGTAGAGATGAGCGAGCAGCCGGTTTACGCCCTGTGGCGCACCGGGCGCCGGGGCGCCCAGCCACTCGAGCAGCGCCTCCGCGCCGGCGGCGCCGAACGGCGTAGCCGACAGCTCGCCACGCGCCTCGGCCTCGATGTAGAGCTTGCGCACCACCGGATCCAGGAGCGTGCCGTCGGCGAGTCGATCGAATGTGTAAGGCCACTCTTTCGCCTGCGCGTAGCCCTCCCCGCGAGCGGCATCGGCGTACTCGTCGAGGATCCGGCGCACCACCGGATAGCGGGCCAGATCGATGCGGTTCTGGTGGCGGCTGAGAACCGCCGTATCGTCGGGGTCGAAGCCGCTGAAGTGAAAGAACGCAAGCGGTCGGCCGTCGACGGTGTAGCGCTCTCCGTCATGGGCCAGCTCGCGGCTGTGGAGGTTCCAGTAGGCGATGTTGTACCGCGGGTCGCGCACGATCGCGTAGTCGCTGACAAAGCCGGGCGCGAGATCGAACCAGCGCTGATCGACGAAGTACCCGTACACGGGATCGACGCGACAGTCGCGGCGCAGGCGATCCGACCACCAGTCCAGCAGCTCGTCGATCTCCGCGCCGGGGGCGAGCGAGACGTAGCCGAGGTTGTAGACCCCAGCGATCATGATGTCGATCTGGCTGGGCCGCTTCCCGTCGGGCGGGATCGGCTCGCTGTTGTGGGGCGTCAGCACAAGGCTGTGCTCCAGCGCAAGCCGCTCGAGCTCCTCGAGCGAGCCGAACACCTGGATGTCGGGGTCCAGGTAGGTGACAGGCCCCTGCACCTCGCGCATCAGATGACGCAGCAGCCAGGGCTTGACGGCGGTTGACAGCTCGATCACGCTGTAGCGCACCGCCATGTCCTCGAACGGCTCGCAGTCGATGTCGGCGGGAGTGAGGATCGTGAAGGGCTCCCGCGCCGGATCGATGTAGTCGGCGAAATCGTCGATGATCAGCGTCCAGAAGCGCCGCCGGGGTTGTGCTCGGCGAACGAGCGCGCGAGCACACGTGCCTGGGCCACATAGTTCTTGGCGATGATCGTGCAGACGTCCACGGCCCGCACGGTACCAGTGGCGCTTGCGGCTGGGCGCGCTGCGTCGTCGTCCTCGGCGACCGCTGGGCAGGGCGATCGGCATGCCGCGTCCGCTGAGGACGTCCGCTCGGCTGTGAGCGTTTTAGTCCTCGAAGATGTGCTCGTCGGTAAGTGCTCTGTGCTGGCCGGTCGTCCCTTGGGACAGGGATCTCGCGTTGATTCTTGGCTTTGGTATCCGGCCGACGAACCGCTCGGCGGTCTGGCACACCACAAGCTCCGCACCAACGCTGTCAAGATAATCTGGATCCCAGCCAAAGGGCGCCCAGATGAAGTGGACCTCGCGAAAGATCTGGGCCAGGAACCACGAAAGCCCTTGGTAGGCATCATCCCCAAAGGCGTAGGAGTCACCGAAGATGACCACAGTCCGGGGATCGGGCGCATCGTCCCGGCGAAACACGCGCATTGTCCCGATATGACCTCCGACGCCAGAGATCTCCGCCCAGTTGTCGGATGCGATGGTCGCATGAGATGCGCTCGCCAGCGGCCTCATGACCTCCACTACCGGTGGGGCAAAATGAAGACCCAGGTCTCCGCTGCCGAGATGCGGCCTGGGTGGTCATCCACCTCATGCAAAAGAGTCGGAGAGGCACCCAACTCCCGCATCGTGGCCGCGGCCAAGAGCCGGTTGCCACGTGGGGTTAGGTGGCTGTCGGTCAGCAGGTAGGTGTCGCCGTCCTTGCGAGCATCTCGCAGCGCCTCCAGGGGATAGACGATCGGCAGCTGGCCCTCGTCGAGCAGACGCAGCACGGGGCGCGGACGACCGGGCGTCAGATTCTCTGGGAAAGCAGTCGGCGTATACAGCGAGCTTCTCAGGGACGACCAAGCACGCCAGGCGCCGCCCGGCGCGCCGCGCATGGTCGAGCCGCCCGGTCACGATCCCCTGCCACTCTCGCAGCCAACCTGCCGCCATCTCCACTTCCCCCGCTGCGCGGCCAGGTTGTGGTTGCTTCCACCGTGAATGAAGAGGTGGCCGGACTTCCCCACGATCACGACGCCGTCAGGCGAGAGTTCGCCAGGAGGGCGAGCAAAGCGCTCCCAGCCCGCTATCCAGCCATTCAGGAAGGGCCTGCCGGGGTGTCCCGTCTCACCGGCCCGCGTGGCAACCCGCCGGGTGTACTCCTCGGAGGCGAGCACACCGTCCAGGAATGCGCGCAGCGATCCGACCTGCATCCACATAGCAATATCTCCCGAGCTTGCGGTCCTGCCCAGAAACTCTCGGAAGACCGCCTTGATGTCCTCGGGATGGAGATCGGCTGACATGGCGTCGCCAGCGCTTGGCACGGAGGGCGAGGGTGACATGCGCGCTAGCGTAGCGGTGGAGCGGGTGGTCCGAGAGACGCTTGGCAACCGGGGTAGACTGCCGCCGATGGCTCCCCCGCTCTCATCTCAGGATGTCGAGTCGCTCGCCGCGCGGACCGACTTCTTCTGGCATCAGCGCTTTGAGCTCGCGCCCGGCATCTTCTCCCCGGGGGCAAACGACGTCGGCTGGTTGCTGCACACGGCGGGGGTGCCGGCCGATCTGACCGGCGCGAGCGTACTGGATATCGGCACGACCAACGGAGGCGCGGCGTTCACGCTCGAGCGCCGCGGCGCGTCAAGAGTCCTCGCCACCGACATCGTGGACTCCATGCACTTTGGGTTCGAGGCCATTCGCTCGGCCCTCGGCTCGAGCGTCGAGTTTCGGCAACTGAGCGTCTACGAGCTGTCGCGTGTCTTACGGGAGCAGTTCGACTACGTGGTGTTTTGGGGTGTTCTCTATCACCTGCGCCACCCCTTGCTCGCCCTGGATAACGTCCGAGCTGTGACGGCACATATTGCATACATCGAGACCGCCATATGCGACGCCGAATCGCCTGAGCACACAGAGACCGCGGTGGCGCGGTTCTATCGCCGCGATGAGCTGGGCGCAGACGGCAGCAACTGGTTCGCTCCCAACGTCCGTGCGCTGCTCGACTGGTGCGGGTCCTGCGGACTGGAGCCGACCGCTGTCAACTCCTGGCCCCAGGAGGGACCAACTCGTGCGATGGTGAAGACCTCTGCCGTACCGGGCGCTCCCGAGTACCAGACGGTGTCTTACGAGCGACCGCTGCTCTGTTCAGTCGGCGGGATCGGGGTTTAGGTCAGACTGATCAACCGTTTTATTTAGGCTCGTCGGGGTGGCCACCGCAGGGGCGCGTGCGAGCGGCTTGCTCTCTAACGGTAAGGATGAAACAGCGCGGGCGACGCCGGCTCGAAGGAGACGGTCGGGCGAGCACCGCTCCCCGCCTCGAGACCGTCCTCCGCCCCGCATTGCGCCCGGGCGACGAACGTGTCGCGCTCCGTCGGCGTGAGGCTGCCCTCCGCGAGATAGTGGTTCGCGAGGGCCACCAGCGCCTCGTCCGCCGCGCCTCGGATGGCAGCGACGATCTCCTGCGCCCGCGGTACCGGCTGATGGCACTGCATCGCGAAGACAGCGCGGCAGTAGAGAGCGGGGTAGGGGTCGCGGACACCATCCCGACCGTCCCGCGCGGCGTCGGGCGCGCGATCGTGGCGGATGAGAACGTCCTCCACCAGGTGGACCCGATGACCCCTGTCGATCACACGCGAGCAGATCTCGACATCGTCGTAGTTGTAGGTGAGAGAAGCGAGTTGAACCCGCCCACCTCTCCCAGGACCTGTCGCCGGAAGCTCATGTTGCAGCCAGGTAGATAAGCGAGGGGATCGGCGCCGGCCCCGATGTACCGCTCGATCGGCCCCTCGCTGCCGGTATCGGGGACGCCAAGCCGCGTGCACGTGCACAGCGCCCAAGCCACATCATTCAACGGGATGTCGAAAACCGGGCCACCGACGGCCGCGACGCTCCGGTGCCCGATACGGCGCCACCAACTTCTCGAGCCAGTCCGCACGCTGGGATGGCGTCATCGTCGATGAACGCCACAATCTCGCCCGATGCGATCCCCACCCCGATATTCCGGGAACGCCCGAGGGACGCCACGTCACAAGTGGCCAGACGAGCCCTATCCCCGAAGGAAGCGAGCATTTCGTCCGTACCGTCGACCGAGGGCCCATTGACGACGATCACCTCGAATTCCTCGTAGGTCTGCTCGCCCAGAGCGATGAGCGTTCGCTCCAAGTGATCACGGCGGTTGAGCGTATTGATGACGACGCTCACCGCAGCCGGCACCGTGCGACGGGCCGCGGACGCTCGAGGCCTACCCCTCGCGAAGCTCCAAGCACGTGCCTTCGCTCGGCTCCATACACCATTCGACTCCGTCACGGCTGACAACTGTAGGAGAACCATCCAGTCGAGGCATTCGCGAGGAGACCCAGATGAAGTGACACACGTTTATGCCGGCTCGCGTGAGAAGGGTCGCTATCTGCTGCGTGAGGTGGCTATTATTGGTGCGTCAGATGGTCTGTTCACTCGCTTTGGGGCTTGGTCGTGGAATACGCGTTCTGGGGTCTTGACCGGCTGAGGACTAGTCCTGATACCAGTCGACCAGCTTGCCACACGCCTGGCGCAGTGGAAGACGTCGCTCGCCTCCGACGGGAGTCGCAATCAGAGTGGTCAGGCGCGGCGAGGTCCGACATCGGCGTCAGCCAGTACCTCTTCACATGGAATGTGACCGCAACCGGGCCTGGGCGAGCGAGGACAATCTGCCCGATCGGCCAGCGCGGTCCAGGACGCTCAAGATTGGCCGGCAGGGTCGTTTTTAGACCGGTCGCCGTGACGGTCAGCGGAAGTGGGCTCAAGTAGGGCGTCTCGAGGTCCCACGAGCCTGCCGCAAGAGGGATGCTTACCGTTGCGCTGCTCCCTGGTGCAATAGCTGGGACCGCGACTTCCAGCGATGGTGGCCTTACCGCCGCTATCCCTCCGCCACGCAAGATCGCGCGACCTGCGGGCGTCGAGCAGTTAAGCCTGGCGGCAGCGTTGGAACCCTCGTCCAGAATCTTGAAAGGCGCCACCTCGCGCACGCGCTGCCATAGCTCGTAGTTTTGCGTCATCCGCACGAGACGCATCCCCGCGGGCGCCTCACTTCCGGCCGCGTCACGTGTGGTTATGACCCAATCAAATTCGTTCAATGTGGCCGCGGTCACGTCGTCAAAGTCCAGCGGCTGTCCATAGGCGAAAGCCTTTTCTGGTCGAAACGGCACCTCTGGCATACCTGCAAAGTAAGCAGGAGTTACGCGAGCGCCGGCTAGCTCCCACTGGATAAAGTCGTCATCGCCCAGAAACAGAGTCTTCTCATCTCCCAGCAATGGACGTAGCGAACGTAGTTCAACGAGATGATTAGTCGGACCCACTTTGCTGAAGCGCAGGGCTTCCCAGCTCGAGTCGACGACTCGCACGAGGAGAACCACGGCAAGTAGAGGTCCCATGAATCGCCACCACGAGGTCCGCGGGAATCCTTCTTCGACTAGGGCGAGCCCCGCAAGCAATAATAGGAGCGGCGAGGCAATCACCAGCGCCTTGGCAGCAATGTACGGCGATTGGTTGTGCGCAGAGTAGGCCCATACAAGCATCGCTACGGCCGCTGCCACCGGCAACATCCATCGTCCTCGTCGCAGCGATACGAGCCCACCGAAAATAACCAACGCCAGCACAAATGCCGTCCACATACCTGCGCTGAAGGCAGATACAGGCGGCAGTTGATAGTCAGGGTTACTCCATACGCCAAATGCCTCCCAGCCCGGCAGTGGACCGACGAGGTTACCGAGATTGGCCTTTGAGATCGAGAAGCTCGTTCCGCTGGAGACAAACTTCTCGATACGCGGTATCTGAGGCACGAGCACGACGATCAGAACGCCGAGCCCAAGCGCACCCGGGATCGACTCGGCACGCAGCTCCCGCCAAGCTTGGCTCAGGCTCCCTTGCCAGGTCCGGACGACCGCACGTCCCACAACCCAAATTACGAGCAGGACAGCCGGCCACACTAGACCCTGGAGCGAGTAGACAGATACCGCACCCGCCGATATCAGGGCGAGCGGTATCCAGCGCCGCCATCGAAGCTCGGGCTGACATCCGGCGAATATCAGCGCGGCCGCTAGAGTAAATAGCGCCTCCAAGAGCTCCTTGAAGGAGCCCTGACCATAGTACGCAGCCACCAGAAACGGAATACCTACGACGGTGGCAACCAGCACCTGTCCGATCCAGCGAACGCGCCGGCGGAGACTTGCCAGCGCGGTCCACGCCAACAGTATCGGCGTCGCCGCAGTGAGACCGGCGAATGCCAAATCGATGCGTACCCCGAGACCCTCTGCGAGAGCAGCGGCGAGGGCGTGAGGGCCGAGCGGATAGCTGGGTAGCAACGGTGAGATCAGCGCAACTGCATTGGACCTATACGCTTCTGCCAGTAGCAGATGCTCTCCCATGTCATTGTCGAACGAGACTCCCAGCGTCCCCGCACGACCCGAGGCCGCGAAGGGAACAAGCACGAGCAACGCGACCGGAAGACCTGCCAGGACGCCCGCCAGTGGTGGCCGATGTTGGGGTCGATAAATCAGGAACACTAATCCCGCCAGGATCGCAACTGCTGTCGCGACGGCTACCGTCGCTGAGCGTCCCGGCAGATGAATCGCCGGCACCGCCAGCAGGATCATGACCGCAACCCCCACCGCAGGAGCCAGCCAGCTCCATCGCCGAGCGCCGCACAGAGCGAGTACGGCCTGTCCAAGAATCAAAGATCCCAGACATGTCATCGCAGCCGAGAACAGTAGGTCGAGCATCTATAGATCGTCCGAGTCGATCCACATTAGGTGCCAGTTCTCTTCGTCCGATATCGCCTCAAACGGAGTCGCGTCATCAAGCGAGTAAAGGATCAGTTTGAAGACGAAAGGGCTCTTGAGAAACCCAGAGCGTTTCAAGCGGTATTCTTGTGCTCGGCGTCTGGACATCATCGTCACGATTGCCTCCGCGCTCTGATGCCGCGCCTCGTCATCGATGTCGTGGTAGAGCACGTCCAGTGCGGCCTCCTCGCCTTTCAGCACCATGACATCGATCAGTGCAAATGATGGAATGCCGTGGAGGCAGGCTCTCCGTCCCACGGCCGCAGCGACGACGGTGTCGTCTCGATAAACCAGGAACGCTTGATAATGAGTGCCGGGAGCGCCCAAGCGCCAATCATAGAAGTCCACGCTCTTGAGCAGGTGATTTCGAATATCAGCAGACCATCTCTCCACAAAGGCTTCAAAGGCCGGTTCGCGGAGCAACTCGCGCGGAACCCCGATACGGATTTCGTACTCACTCCCGGGACGAGTACGCCGGGTCGCTCGATAGGAGGCAATCCCGATGTTTGCGAGCGGTGCAAGCAATGAGAGATGCTTTAACCTTAGTATCGCATTTGCTTTCAGCGGCTTTAGATACATCGGCAGCTCAAAGGCCACCTGCCAACCGACCCTTAGGTGGCCACCCATTACACCCGGGCGGATCGGATAGCCGGTGAGAAAGCTCAGGTTGGTGGCGCGCATCTCTGCTAGCGAAAACCTGCCGAGCTCGGTGAAGACGCCCTTTCCGCGAGCCTGAGAATGAGTCATCACGTCGCAGACCATCCCTGCGAATATCCTGCGATCGCCGATCTGATACGGATAAGGGACGGCCGCATAGTAGCCGAGCATCTTGTCATCGTCGATAGCCACGTACTCGTAGGAGGGAGGAGTGAACGGGGCCCGGTGGAACTTCCATTGATAGTGCTCGATCGACGCGGCTGACGATCCCTTGTTCTCTGGGAAAGCGTCATCGAACAGCCCGCGTCGCTGCGATAGTTCCTCATCCTGATTAAAGGCGACGAACTCCATGATCAGCCGTACATTCCGCCGTTGATATGAAGAACCTGACCAGTAGTGTACGCGCTATCGTCACTCAGTAAATACGCGATCGGCCCTCCGATCTCGGCGGCAACACCAAAGCGATGTGCGGGAATCTGTTGCCGAATACTTTCACGCAAATCGTCAGGCACGGTGTAGAGCATTCCATAGTCGAAGTAGCCGAGAGCCATGACGTTAGCCGTGATGTGGCGCGTGGAGAGCTCCCGCGCAATCGACCTTGTAAACCCAGCCACGCCCGCCTTCGCGGCACCATAGTGTGACGCTCCGGCGACCCCGCTAAACGCCACGACGCTGGAGATATTGATGATTCTGCCACCATCAGCCTTGCGCATCCCCGGAATAAACTCCCGGCAAACGAGGAAGGTCGTAATTAGATTACTAGCGAGAATTTGCTGAAACTCCTCGAGCGCAAGCTTCCAGCTGAGTCCATTGGAGGTCGAGCCGGCAAGGTTGATCAGCCCCCATGGCGTTCCAAAGACATCACGAACATCTTGACCAAATGCGCCGACTTCGTCCTCGTTGGAAAGATCGGCGTGGAAACAGTGCTTCTCCGGTTCAAGCCCATATCGTTGGAGAGTGGCGAAAAGCTTGTCTGGATTCGTGCGAAATTGAAGTGCTAAGCGGGTGAACCCGTTTTCGATGAGATACTCTGTCAGCGCAACACCTATCCCCCCGCTGGCACCGGTGAGGACGATCGTTCTATCAGTCATGTGTTCCTAGCAGTAGTAGTTGAGGTGGACGGATCGGAGGACGGATCATGAAGCGGAATGCTGCGGCGCTTGTACTGCAACTCGATCGCGATGATCACCCGCAATACGTACCACAGACTCGCGATTGAGCCGGCACGTCCGCGCCCATGTTCACGCTGTGTCATCGTGATGGGATGCTCGACGATCACCGCTCCCGCTCGTCCCGCCTCGATCAATGCCTCGACCGTGTCGCCTAGGTACTCAACCGGATAATCCGCTGCAAATCGATCGAGCAGTGGGCGGCGTATCGCGCGAAAGCCGGAGCTCGAGTCGATTACATGGACGCCCGCCACTCTCCTCACGCGCGCCGAGAGGATCTTCATAGCGATCTGTCGCGCGAGGCTGACTCGATAGTGACCGTCGCGCGCCGCAAAGCGCGATCCGACGATCATGTCGGCTCCGGAGTCGCGCAGGGCATCGAGCAGCACGTTCACCTGACGGGGATCGTGCTGGCCGTCAGCGTCGACCTGGACCACGACATCGTATCCGTGGTCGAGCGCCCAGCGAAAACCGCAACGCAAGGCTCCGCCGACTCCGAGGTTCACCGGCAGACGCAGCACGCGGGCACCAGCCCCCGCAGCGATCTGCGCCGTGCGGTCCCGCGATCCGTCATCGACCACGCACACGTCGTAGCCCAAGCCGCGTCCGGCGTTGACGACCGAGCCCACGCTGCGCTCCTCGTTGAGCGCCGGAACGACGAGGAGCACTCGTTCCAGTGATGTCATCCGCGCGAGCCCACCTTTCGCGAACTCTGGCCGCGAACTGTCTGAGTGGAGAGCTCGAGCTCGGCCATACGCTGCTCGATGAGCGCCGCATGCTCGCTCAGGTCTTGAATTGCACGGTGCAACCCTGATAGCGAGATCGATAGCTGCAGGCAGATCAGCCCGAGAAAGGCGATCAGGATTCCCAGCGAGAATCCCGTCGCGGTGAAGCCCAGATGGCGAACGTGGCGCGTGATGACACCGAGCAGCGGGGCTCCCACAAGGCCGAGAATCGACACGGTGAGCCACCCAAGGCCATAGCGGATCGACAGCATCCGGCGTCGCACCAGCACAACGGTGGAGACCATCAGGCCCAGGGCGCCGACCATCACAATCACGGCCTGAACGCTCATGCGGGTGCCGCCTCAATGGCCGGCGTTATACCACCGCGCGCGAGCAAAAAGGCGCCGGGGAGACTCGCAAGAAACAGCGTCGCGACCGTAAGCACAGAAATCAGTGTCGCTTCAGTGGCGGCGATCGATGCTCCGCCGAGCAGGACTACGTAGGAGCCCTCACGAACGCCGAAGCCCCCGATGGAAATCGGGATCAGCGTCACCACGGTCACCAGCGTGAGCACAACCGCCGCTGTAGCAAACGACAGATGTACATCAATCGCACGCGCGAGCATCACTAGTTGTAATGAGATCAATGCTTGAAAAAGCAGACTGGCGATTAGGAGCATGACCAGAAGCAAATAATCGTTGGCGTATGTGCGTAGCAGCAGTCGCGACGATCGCGCCATCGACACCAATCGTCGCGGCGTTATTGAGCGTGCCAGACGCGATCCCCGAAAGACGGCCACCAAAACCAGCAAGGATCCAACGAGCACGGCTGCGGTTACCCACGCCAGGAAGATCTGGGCGTCGTTAGGCACGACCGTGGGCTGAAAAGCAAATGCAATCCATGCCATTCCCACGAGGCCAAAGAGACCAGCAACCCGGTCGACGATAATCGTGATCGCTACATGCGTCAGCAGTGGCCCTCGGCGGACCACGAGCAGCGCACGGGTTACATCACCTCCGACCGCCGTAGGAAGGAAGGTATTGGAGAAGGTGGCAATCGCATAGATGCGTGCGACCGACACGGCACCTAGCATCAGGTCGGCCTTCTGCAGCAACAGCCACCACCGACAGGCGCCGATCACCAGCGCAAGCAACACAAGTGCCACCGCAGCCAGGAAGTCGAGAGGATGCCCATGACGTATCCGTTCCGCCATCAGACTCCAGTCGATCTGTGAGGCGACGAGCCCCAGCAGAGCAAGCGTGACCGCTATGCGCGCCGGCAGGGACTCTGCTATCCGTTGCGCCCGCCCCAGAAGCGAGCCGACCCTAGTCTCAGCGGACATTATCGCGAGCATATCCGCGGGAGATCGAGTTGCGCCAGCTCGCGCGCGATCTCGCCAAGCGGCGGACCGGCTCCTCCCGCCGCTGCGATCACCGCATCCAGGCGCGTGAGCGTGGCCTCGCGACGCGTATGCACGATCAAGCTGGTGAGCCAACTCTGCGTGCGGCATCACGAAAAATCGCTCATCAGGATCGATGTCATAGGGATGCGAGTAGGTCCACGGCACGGCGGAGTCGTCGAGACCACGAAGAAAGCGACGAGTGAGTAGCTTAGGCACATAGCGCAGGTAGACACCTCCCAGGAAACGGGACCAGTATGCGCCCGACCCCGCCGACTGGGCACGGCAGCTCGAGCAGACCATTGTCCCATCGACAAGGTCGGCGAGAAGCACCGGGCCAGCCGTGCAGCGGATTCGAGGCCGGCAGAACACTCGACGAGTAGGCAAAGCCCGCTTCGGCAATATGCTCCACCGCCCACTCCGTGGCCGGCGTCAGCGAGAAGATAGGCGCACGAAAGCCTCGCACCGGCAGTTGTGCGATGTCCTCGAGCAGCTCACGACCCTCACGCAACTCGTCGCTGAGCCGTGCGGGTCCTATCTCTCCCAGGGCGACATGACGCAGACCGTGGAGTCCGATCTCATGACCGCCATCGCAGACACGCCGCACAAGGGCCGGATGACTTTCCGCGATCTCCCCCACGATGAATACTGTGGCGGTTATGTCGCGCTCCTCAACGAAGTCCAGGAACCGATGACTCATCGGCACGAACCGCTCCTCCTGGGTTGAGACCGATCGCCGGTGGTCCTCCAGGTCGAAGGTCACGGTTAGCGGCAACGTGGGCTGTGGCACCTTACCTGTCCTCACCATGTCGCACCGCTATCACGTGGACGATGTCACCTAGTTGTGGACTATTCAAGATACCGGCTGCCACGTACAGGCTCGTGAAGCTGACAACGCTGGCGGCTTGGCCGCCGTATTGTGTGAACACGCTGCCACAACCCTTTGCGCGTCATAGCGGGCAGCCCACGGACTGCACACACGCGCATGTCATAGCTATCGATCAGTTCTACGAGGGCGTTTCTTGTGAAGTAGTGGAGATGGGGACTGGCCAAGTCGTATTGCCATAGGCGTAGATAGGGACCGTTGACGTTGACACGTGTGAGGGCACGCGCTACACGGAACGCTAGTCCGTCGGCGACTGGGATATTCACACTCAGAAGCCCCCCGGGCGCAAGTGTCTGTGACACGCAGCGAGGGCACCTCGCACGTCGGGAATATGCTCTAGCACATCATTAAAGGTGATTACATCGAACCTC